>JABDRL010000072.1 GCA_013041765.1 Dactylosporangium sp.
GCCCGCGCCGCCGCGAGCTGGGCCGGCTCGACCACAACGGCGTCCTCCCAGGGCACCTGGATCCCGGCCAGCGACACCCGCGCACCGTCGCGGGCGCTGACCGCGTCGAGCCAGGTCAGCGCGGGGACACCGGCCGCGGCGAGGAGGTCGTGCTGGTGCTGGGCGCGGGTACGGGTGGCATCCGTGGCCCGCAGCCGTTCCTCGGCCGTTTCGAGCGCCTGCTCGGCGATGCCGACGCCCTTGGTGGCGACCTCGACGGCCCGCTCGGCATCCCGCCGCTCGGCGGCGGCGCTCGCCTGGTCCCGGCCATCGGCGTCCCGGGCGAGCGCCACCAGGTCCCGCTGATGGCGCTCGGAGTCCTCGATCTGCCGCGTCAGGAGCGCCCGCTCCGTTTCCAGAGCGCGATCGGCGTCGGCAGCCGTCGCCACGGTTCGCTCGGCCCGCCGGAGCCGCTCGCAGAACGCCTCGTCGTCGGCGAGCTGGGCGATCTGCTCGGTCAACTCCCCGATCTGCCCGGCGCACCGGTCGGCGGCCTCGCCGAGCCCGGCCAGCTCGGCCCGGATCTGCTCCTCCCGCTCGACGGCATCGCGCAGCAGCCTGGCCGTGCGCGAGCGCCAGCAGTCGCCGGCCTCCGCCAGCAGCTGGCGGGTGGCGTCCCGAGCGTCGATGCCGGCCTCGACGGCCCGGATGTCCTCCTCCCAGGTCGCCAGGCCCGCCGTCGCCGCGGCGACCTGCTCGCTGTGGTCGTACTCATGCCGGCGGGCCTGCCGCTCCTGCTCCAGCTCGTGGTCGATCCCGGTCAGCGCGGCGATCGCCGCGAAGATCCGGTGCTCCGGGATGTCGTTGAGCGGCTGCGCGAGCAGATTGGGCGTCAGGCTGGCCCGTACCGAGGTCGACAGGAAGGACAGGCAGCGGACGTGGCCGCCGTACAGCACCCGGGGCAGGTCCCGGACGGGCAGGTCCTGGCGCCCGGCACGCGGCGCCAGCGCCGACCACAGGACATCCGCGGACCGTTCCCGCTCGTCCTCGCTGGTGCCGGTGGGCAGGTGCAACCCGTCGTGCCAGCGCAGCTTGAGCCGCGGCCCCCGCTGGTTGCCCCGGTCGATGCGGAGCCACACCGTCAGCGCCCGCCGCCGCAGCACCGCGAGATCCTCGGCGACGGGGTCGGTGAAGACCCCGATGACGTACCCGTGGTCCGCGCTGCCCCAGCGGTCCTCGCCCCCGGCGTCCTCGGCATTGAACAGCAGATCCACCGCCGACTGCGCGCCAGAGCCGAACCGCCACTGCTCGTCGGCCTGGAGCAGGCTGATCTGGGCGATCAGCGAGGACTTGCCCGCGCCGTTGGAGTCTTTGGGGCCCTGCCCGGCGACCGCGACCAGCGCTCCGGCGACCAGGGGGATCGGATGGGTGGACAGGCGCGAGATCCGGATGCTCTGGAGCCCGACGAGGACCCGGTCGGCGATGATGTCCGCTGCGGGCTGGCTGGACGGGGTCATGGCCGATCACCCGGCGACCCTTGCGCCCGGCGCAGCCGCACCGAGGTGGCCAGGGCGGTATCCGGGCCGACCGCCAGGATCAGGTTCTCCTGCAACCGCCGGCGGGCCGCTGGCGTCAGCCGGTGCAGGGCCGGGCCGGGCACGTAGGCCGCCCCGGTCCCGGCCGGATCTGCTCCCCGGACGGGTCTGACCAGCCCCGCGGCCCGCAGCCGGCCGAGCGACTCCGACACCTGCCGCTGCCCTCGCAGCTGCGACAGGCGGCGCAGGTGGGTCTGGGTCGTCGGGTGGGGCGAGGCGAGGGTGTCCCCGACCAGCCGGCCCTCGGCCTTGGGGATCGCCACGGAGTGCACGATGACCAGGGTCAGGACGGCGCGGTCGATCGGTGGCAGCACCCCCCAGCCCTCCGCGGCGAGGCGGGCCGCGACGTCGTCGCGGTACCCGGTCGTCCAGGCACCGCCCCCGACCCGCACCAGCACCCGGCCCGAGCGGTCCAGGAGCTGGCGGAGTATCTGCCGGCTGGTCGCATCCCGGAGCGCCGCGAGGCCGATCTCCGGGACCGGCTCGCCGCCGTATTCCAGCGCGGCCCAGGCCGCGACGACCTCGTCCCGCTGCCGCTCCGTCAGGGACCGGAGCAACACCTCGGAGCCGCTACCCATCGGTGGGTGCTGGTGCGTCGGTGCCCGCGGACCGGCCTCGGCGCGGGGAGGGCAGCTGCCGGCAGAGTTCCCGCAGCGTCGGCAGGTCGGCCTGCGGCCAGGTGGCGACCCTCGGGCCGAGCCGAAGCGTCGTCTCGTCCTCGCTGATCAGCAGCCATTCGGCGGTCCGCAGCCGCCGTAGCCCCGCCGTCGCCAGCCGGTGGGTGGCCTCGACGGCCCTGCCTGGAACCAGCTGGGTGAGGACATTGAGCACGTCCTCGACGGCCGCTGGCGTGCCCGGCCAGGGGCTCGCCGCCGAGGCCGCGCCGCAGCAGCGCAGGGCCGCGGCCAGCACCCGGTTGGTCTCGTTGGGCTGCTCCGTGGTGATGGCGGCCAGCCGCAACTCCCGGAGGACCGCCGGGGTCACCTGGTCCGGCGGGGTGGGCATGATCCAGACATGCTGGCCGTCCCGCTCGACCAGCCGGCGCAGCCCCGCCGGGGTCCGGACCGTCGAGGGCACCCGAACCGGGCCACTGGCCCGCGTGCGGGCCAGCCACATCACGGCCTCGTCCATGCCGTGCCCCCGTTCTGTCGGTCCCACCGGTCGACTGCCTCCGGCTAGGTGTCGCCGGGGGTTCGCTGGAACACCCCAGAGGTCAGCCAGGACGGAACCGCATCCGGGCTCACCGTGACCTGATCTCCCCATCGCAGCTGGTACGGCAGCTGGTCATGGTTACTCGCGGCGGCGAGATCCGCGAGCAGGCGACGCCCAACCGCCCAGTCCTCACCAGAGAGAACGTCCGCGACCGCGATCTGGTCACGCCCGCAGAGCAACTCGCTGGCGACGGCCGCCAGCCTGACCGCCTCCGGGTCCTGCCGATCGGGGCGCTCCGGCCCGGCGTCGGCATCGTCGGGCAGGTGGGACCGGGGCGGAGGGGTGCGGATACTCGCCGGCTTGGGGACCTCGGCAACGGCCTCGCACAGGTCGGCCACGTCAAGCCACGGCGCCGGGGCGTCGAAGACCTGGTCGGACAGCACCTCGGCCAGCTCGTCCACGCCGGCCCGCCGGGCGAATCTCAGCCACATCTCGGGCGGGAGCAGATCGAGGGCCCGGGACGTCCCCGCCGCCGAGGTCAGGCGGGTGGCCGCCGCGGTCGATGCGTCCTCGTACGCCGCGATCGCCGACCGCAGCTCGGCGCACCAGCGGGCGAGTTCCGGCCACCGGTGGAGGACCACCGTGTGCACCGTCGAGGCCCGGTCGATGAGGGACTTGGCGTTCCACATCAGCGGCGCCCGCTCGCGGAGGGCCTCGATGGTTCCCCCGACGGTCAGCGCGACGAGTTCGGCGACCAGCAACCGGAGCGCCGTGGTGATCCGGACGGTGACGTCCCTGGCCTCGTCCGGCGTCGCCTCGTCCCGTTCGAGGCTGACCTGCTCCGCGGTCAGCAGCTGGTGCAGCTCGGACTGCCCGCCGCGGGTCAGCATCCGCTGGAAGAACAGCAGGGACACATAGCTGGTGAAGGAGGCCCGGTACTGCCGCTGATGCGGCTTGTCGAACGCCGGGCGGATCCCGCCGAGCCGCCTGAGCACGTTGATCCTGCTGGTGACGACCTCGTCCGGGTGCGCGGCACCGGCCGCACGGATCTGCTCGGTGGTCAGGCCGTCCTCTCCGGCGCGGGCAAAGGCCGCGAACAGGGCGTCCGCCAGCTCGAACAGCTCGACATCCTCGATGACCGCGTCCGAGGCCCGGGCCAGAACCGCGACGATCTGCTCGAAGACGCCGACGATCACCTGCCCGGCCAGCGCGTCGTCGAGCGTTGGTGCCTCGGTCACGAGATCCGCAGCGGAGAGAGATCCACCTCGGCGATGGCCAGGTGGTGGTCGGAGAACGTCGGCACGGACCAGCTTCTGGCCGACGGTGGTGACCAGCTGGTGGCGATCTCGTCCAGGGCAAGTCCGAACGACGTGGTGACCGGGTGCCCGAGGCAGAAGCTCCAGGGCCGGGTGCCCCAGCGCTTGGCCGCGGACTCCTTGCGCTCCTGGTTGAAGTCGCCCGCGAGGACCAGTTCGGCGTCGTCGGGCGCGTCGGCGTATTTCCAGAATTCCGCCCACATCTTGTCGACCCGGTCGTCGTCCTCCCCGACCCCGAACTCGTGGAACGGAAACAGGTGCAGGGAACACACCCGCAGCGGCCGGAACCGGGGGATCTGAATGACGCCGCCCACCATGCCCTTGTCATGGAGGACCCAGTGCTCGCCCCGGACGATAGCCCTCAGCCCCGGATTGCTCAGGACGTGCTCCTGCCGGCCGGAGAGGGGATAGCGGGAGGCGATGCCGACTCCGAGCGAGGCGGAGGAATCAAGGTGCGACTCCGACAGCGACAGCCAGGTGAAGTGCGTCAGCCCGGCCGACGCCAGCTCACGGACGAGCTGGACGTCTGGTGTGCCGTTGTGGAAATGCACTTCCTGGAGGCACAGAATGTCGACGGGATGCCTGGCGATGATGGTGTGAACCGAGCCGTCGTCGGCCGGCATCTTGGTCTTCGCGACTCGCCGTCCGAGGATGTTCCAGGTCGCGATTCTGACGGATGCTCTCCTCACGGCAGTTCCTCCAGTGCGGCGTGATACAGGGACCCGAGCGCCGCGTCGTCGGCGCCGTGACGAACAGCCTTGATCAGCTCGTGCGATGGCAACCCGTTCAGCGTCGGCCGGAGCGCGCCGTCGGAACCGAGCCGCATGGCATAGGGGCCTTCCTGGAACCGGTCACCTTGGGAGAGCCGGCTGCGGACCATCGGTTCGAATCCCAGGGCCAACGAATCAAGATTCACTCCGAACTCCACCTTCGGGTACAACCGGCTACCGAAGCTGAAGGCGAGTTCCGCCAGCATCTCGACGGTATCTTGCGGGGCCGGAGCGTCGCAGTGCTCCAGCAGCAGCACGAGCGACCGTCTCATTTCGCGGGAGAAGAACTGGTAGAAGGCGTCAAACTGCGGAAAGTCCGGATGCCACAGCAGCGTGAACAGCCGCACCTCGGCGACATCGAACTCCCGGGCGGTGTCGAGCAGTTGGCGCAACTCCTGGAGGTTGCCCAGGCGGTGCCGATCCGAGTGATAGAGCGGCACATTGACCTTCAATGGTGAAAGCTCCGCGTCACGTGCGGCCCGGAGGCCGGCGATGCTTCGACCCAGAAGACCAACGTCAGGTGATATCAGACAACAGAAGGTGTGCGGTTGCAGCGTCGGGAGACTCAATGTCACCCGATTGAGGCCGGCTTCGCGAAGCTTAATCGCGTATTCCGGCATCAGCGAGCCATTGGTGGTCAGTGAAATGTCCAGGTGGGGCGTCACGGCCCGGAGCGGTGAGAGCCGTTCGATGAAATCGACGATTCCGCCACCCCGCGAGCGGTACAGGAGCGGCTCTCCACCGGTCAGCTTGAGGGTGTCGACTCCCTCCTGGACGGCGATCCTGATGATCGACGTGATCTCCTCGAACGGTGCCGAAGCGAGGGATGCCGGGCGGACTCGTCCCTGGCCCTCGTTGTGGCAGAAGAAGCAGGAGTAGTTGCAGTGATCGGTCAGGGAGACGCGCAGCCGTCGTGAGATCCAGGCACGGTCGTGGACGCGAAGCCACATGTGGCTCGGCAGACCAGCGCCGAGCGCTGCCGCCGACGTGATCGCCCGGTGCTCCGCCAGGGCGGCCTCGGAACGGATCACGGGGCACCATCACCTTCACGCGGCCGGGCTCGGTGGATCAGAACTACTGAGGCGTCGCTCTATCTCCCCGAGCCGTTGATCGCAATCAGGAGCGACGTCGCCGGCGTCAAGCATTCGTTCGGCTCGATCCCAAAGTACATCAAAATAGTCACGGACAACAAGAATGAAATCCCGACGATGGAAATGGATCGTCCAATCCAGATCGTGAGGACTGCGGGTGGACGGAAAGGACATGGAGGCGCCGGTGCCATCCACGATCAATAATTCCGGCAGCGCGTGGTTCGGTAGGGAGAAATATGCGCGAATGGAATGGTTGGCTCGACCACGGTATTTTTTCATCATTTCCCGGAGCCGTCGGATGTCATCCGGCGAACTGATGTTCCAGATACGACGGACGTCGCACCCCTCATCGATGATCGCTTTGTCGAGCTCCTGCCTGAAGTTGGTGCGGGACTCCAGGATTTCCTGCGTCCACCAGCGTCCGAACCGGGTCGATCGAATGACGCGGGCGCTGGGATCGATCCGGCACCGGCTCCGCAGCAGGCTGACGTTGGCCCGGGTGGCGTCGTGGCGTCCCCTGACGGTCGAGCCCTTTCGCGAGGCGAGAAAGAGAAATGCCCCCGAGGCGAGCGCGACGAGCGATGCGAGAAAAATGATCCACACGGGCACGGTGGTTTGGGAGGTCAGGATCTTTCCGAGGTCGGTCGTGTCGAACAGGAAGACGAACGTGGCCGCCGACGCGGCAACGAGTGTGATCCAGATGGCCTGCGAGATGAGGTTGATCATGACGCCCTGGGCATTGCCGCGAAGGTTCATGTCAACCGCCCTTCACGGAGAAGGTGTGTCAACAGGCTGGATGATGTCGGGAGATGTGTTGCTCTGCGTGTCGGGTAGTGTATCAGTCGGTAGTGATCTGTTTGATATCTCTGCTTGGCGAATCCCCGTCCGTCTTCGCGTCGCGTGCTGAACACGGCCAATGCCGGCGTCAATGGCCTCACCCGTTCGGATGAATACGTTGGTCGTGTCCCGGTAATCGGTGGCTGCTGGCCGCCGTCGTGCGGAGGACGCCGCTGCCGCCTTCCGGCCAACCGCGTGAAACGCGGCTTCCCTGGCCGCGCGATCAGTGGCGCACGAGGTATCGATCGATTGCCGCTCGGGGGTGGCGGCGTGCTGCCCGAGTGACAGGATGGCGCGCATGGGAAAGAGCCGGCGGACGAAGCGAAAGAACGACCTGGGACTGCGCGTGGTCGACGGTGGGCTGCTCGCCGCTGGCGAGGCCCCCGAGGAATCGCCAGAACCGAGCGGCGAGCACGGCGTCACCGAGGACGAGATCGCCGAGGTGCGTCGGGCGATGGTCCAGCTCGGAGTGCCGGAGGACTCCCTTCGGCTGATCGACGACGCGGAGGACGCGGAGGACGCCTTGGCGCGGCTGTCTGCCGCGGGGCTGGTGCCCTCGGCGGAAGACTCCTTCCGGGCACTGCTGGATGGCTGGGAGACCCTGGTGGAACCCGGCTGTGACCAGCTGACGGCGGAACTGTGCGGCGTGGAGTTTCTGACGATCATCCGCGAACTCGCCGATGACGAGGACGCCCTCATCCAGATTCTGGAGGGGATGCTGCGCCAGGCCGCGGACTCCCAGGCACCCGAGGGCCTTGCGATGGCCCGGGTCCTGGCCCGGGTCGGCCCGGAACAGGTCCAGCCGGTGGCCATCGGCGCCGGTGAGCGCCTGGTGGCGTCGGGCCTCCAGGACCGTCCCTGGGTCCGCGGCCTCGGCACGCCGACCGTTGGTCGCTGTTTCGGGTACTCCGACGAGTACGGTCAGCAGGAAGCCCTGGCGGTGACCTTCAGGTACGGCAAGAAGCAGCACGGCTTCGCGATCCTGATCGATCATGTGCTCGGCGGGGGGGTCAAGGACTGCTGGGTCACCGACCGGCCCGATGAGATCCGCGCCCAGTACCAGCACCTTTCGGTCCTCAACGAGATGCATTTCCTCGAATACGAGCCGGCGCAGGCCCGCCAGAAGCTGGAGGAGGCGCTCAGCCGGCCGCCGTGCCCGGTGGACGCCGACCAGGTCGAGGACGTCCGCACCTTCCTCGGGCTGCTGCGCCAGCGCGTCGCTCTGCTGCCGGATCCCGCCGGCGATCCGCTCGACGGCCCGACGTCGGTACCGTCGCTCGGCCTGGTCGGCTCGCCGGCCATCGCGCCAAGGCCGGCATCGCCGTCCCGGACCCGGGCGTCCCGGTCCCCGAAGCGGGGCTCCGCGCAGACCGTGCACCGGTTGAAGATCACCTTGCGGGGATCGAAGCCACCGATCTGGCGCCGGCTGGAGTTTCCGTCCGTGGGCAGCCTCCGGTTGCTGCACGAGAGCATCCAGGAGTCCTTCGGCTGGGACGACTACCACCTGTGGGTCTTCGCAACTCCGTTCGGGGACTACGGCCTGCCCGACCGCGAGCTGGGCTATCAGGCGGCGGTCTCGAAGAAGCTGATGGCCGTCGCGCCGGGCGTGGGGGAGAAGCTCCGCTATACCTACGACTTCGGCGACGACTGGGTGCACGAAATCCTCGTCGAGGACATCACGGCGGCCGCACCTGGGACGGCATACCCCAGGTGCATCGCCGGCCGCCGGGCGTGCCCTCCGGAGGACTCCGGAGGGATGCGGGGCTACGGGGCGTTGCTGGAGGTCCTCGCCAACCCGGAGCACCCAGAGCACGAGGAACGTCGCGAGTGGCTCGGGCTCGCCCCGGGCGAGGTCTTCGATCCGGCCGACTTTGACCTGGAAGGCACCGACCGGCGCCTGTCCGGGATCGCGACGGTGCTCGTCTCCCGTTGACCCCGGGGCGCCCGTAGACCGGTCACATCGGCCTATGGGTGCCCCGGGTGGGCCGGGGTCAGGTAAGGCGCCGGACGTCGCCGTAGGCGCGGTAGAAACCACCTCGTCCGGCCTCCCGGACCTCTGGCACCACATACCGGGCCTGGGCCTGGCGAATGTTCTTCGGGAACTGCACCCGCCAATCAGCGTGGTAGCCGGGAGAGAGCACGCGCACCCGCAACTGGCCGGCCTCCGCGAAGCACTCCAGGACCACGCCGCCGGTGCTGTCGTGCACCTCCTCGACCGCCGTCGACGGTGCGATCGCCTCCAGCCTCGGCGGGGCCTTGACGTCAACGACGTCGGGCACGCTGCCCTGCTCCGCCGCCCGGATCGCCGCTTCGCTGGCATCGATGCAGGCGAGCGAGCCATCCGTGGTGACGATGTACAGCCGCTCGTTGTGGTACTGCATGGAGTAGGCCGAGCCGCAGCCGCTGCCCAGCTTCCACAGCCGGTTGCCGGCATCGTCGAAGCAGTACACCGACGAGCAGTTGTCCCCGGCGAAGACGTAGCGGCCGTCGTCGGCGGCGGCACACGAGAAGACCGCGGCGTCGCAGCGGTAGATGTGCCGCGGGCCGCCGTCCTTGCCGATCTTGACGACCTGCCTGGTGGACGTTCCGGCGTACAGGGTCGTGGCCTCCTGCCAGCCGAACAGCACCCCGCGGGCCGGCCGGTGCCAGCGTTCCTGCCCGGTGCGCCAGTCATAGCTGGTCACCCCGGTGGAGTGTCCGTGGTGGATCGATGTGGCGTCGCACCGCACCATCCATCCGGAGGTTCCGTGGCCCTTGCGGCGCCACAGGAACTCGTCCTCGTGGTCGATCGCGCAGATTCCACCGTCGGCGTCGGAGACGCCGAGCACCCCGTCGTGGATGTCCAGCCAGTAGATGTCGATGTCCGGGGAGATCCGGTAGGCCAGTTGCGGCACCTTGCCGGACAGGTCGTAGACATTGCCGTCGTCGCAGCCGGCGTACAGCCAGACATCGTCGGCGACGATGCACTTGACCCCGTCCGGCAGCTGGTACTGCGCGACGACCTGCGCGTCGTGGGCCAGTGTCGTGACGAGTCCGGCCTCGTTGCCCACCAGGCAGACCTGGTCGTCGATGAAGATGCCGAACGCCGAGGTGCCGGAGCGGTACCGCCAGAGCACCGGCGCGGTGCGGGCGGTCGAGCGGCTGCTGACGATCTGACGGCGGGTCACCGCGCGCTTCTGGCGCACCCCCGGCACCGCTGGAGCGTATCCCTTACGAACCTTTTCGCCGATTTTTCGGGCCGCGGTGGCCTTCGCCTTGGCCTCGTCGGTGAACGTGGTGGTCTTGACCTGACCGGTGTCCCCGATCCTGCCGTAGCGGACGGTCAGGGTCGTGTCGTCGACTGTGACCTCATAGAACTTGTGGGCTCCTCCGCTGTCCTCGGACAGTTCGAGATACGTCTTCTCCTGCGGCATCGGTCAGGCCTTCCGGTGGGGGTGGGGATGTCGACAGTCATGACTGGCCGTATCGACGCGGCACAGCGTAGCGGCAGGGTGCGACACGGCGGCCGGATCCGGCGGCCATAACGCATCCCGGGCTTGCCCGTTGGGATCTACGAGCGGCCCTCGACCACTGGCGGCCGGGGGACGGCAACCGAGCTTCTGGGGGGACGACCAATGCGGTGCCGTGTGTGCTCGGCCGACAACCACGAGGGGAGCCAGTGCTGCGAGCACTGCGGCGAGGCGGTCGCCGCCGGGACCGGCTCCGATCCGGACGGCCCAGCGGCCTTCAGCGTGCCACCGGAGCTGCCTATCCCGCCCTACGAGCAGCCGCCCTACGAGCAGCCGCCCTACCCTGGCCCACCGCCAGTTCCGGCGCCGACCAGTGGTCCTCCGCCGCCGGCGTCCGGGCCAGGACCGGGAGCCTGGCCGGGGGGAGCACCGGGCTACCCAGCGGCCGGTCCCGGCTGGCCGCCCGCGTTGCCCAGGCCGCCGCTCGGGCAGCCGGCCACGCCGCCGATGGCGCCCATGCCACCGGTGTCGCCCGTCGCGACCATCGCCGTTGACGTCGTGCTCTGCGGAACGTTCCTGCTGGCGGTACTCGTGCTCGCGAGCGTCATCGGGATGGTCCGGGGCGGCGGCATCTCGGCGGTCCTCCACGGCCTGGGATGGGTCCACCTCCTGCTTGCGACGATGGTCACCGGTGTGTACTGGGCGGGCAGCTGGCTGCTGGCCGGCCGTACCCCCGGTGCGATGATCTCGGCCAGGATCGCCGGCAGGTTTCCGGTCAGCCAGCGGTCGGAAGGGGTGGCGCTGCTGCCAGTGGTGATCGCCGTTGCCCTCGCCGGTCTCATCGCGGGACTGCTGGCACCGGTGGGCGGATCCGCCGACGACGATATCTGGACCCGGAGCGGCGAACGACCCAACGCGCAGCCCGACGGCGCCGGTGGGACCCCCAGCCGCACCCGGGACGCCGAACCCCGGCCGACACCGTCTCCGAGCGTCGAGTCCGCCGACCCGGTGGAGCAAGCCAGCGAGGTCGAAGTCGTGCTGACGTCCAGCAGCAGCAGCCGGGAACGGCTGCGCGTGGCGCTCAACATCGTGGACCAGTGTGGCGACGTGGATTTCGCGCTGCTCGAACTCCAGTCCGTCGGGGCGGAGCGGGCCATCCAGCTGGACCAGGCGCGGGCACTCGTCGTCACGGCCCTGCCGAACGGCGAGGCCATCCGGTCGAGCCTCGCGGAGGCCCTGACCTACTCGCTGCAAGCCGATGAGGCCTTTGTGACCTGGGCCATCAACGTCCTGGACGTCGGATGCGGGCATGATCCCGACTATGACGCTGGTGTGGCTGCCTCAGGATCGGCCCAGTCCGCGAAGAAACGGTTCGTCGCCCTGTGGAACCCGGTCGCATCGGCCTACGGACTGCGCACCCGCACCGAGGCCGACATCTGAGCGGGAGCCCGGACGGAGGGCCGGTCCCCGACGGAACACGACAGTCGCGGCGCTCCTGGGATGTGGAGCAGGCAACGCCGCGACTGTCGCTGTGGGATGGATGGAACCGGGACCTACGGGATGTTCGCCGTCAGCAGGTACGGTCCGGCGCCCTCCACCGACACGACGCGGTATCGGTAGTAACCGGCCCGACCGGTGTAGGCCAACTGCTCGTCCTGGCCCACGCCGGCGTCGTTGGCCCTGGACACCGTGCGCCACTTGCGACCGCTCCACCGCTGGAGGTAGAGGTCGAAGTCGGTCGTTGTCGCTCCCGTCAGGCAGGCGATGTGCTGGCCAGAACCGGCCCGGAAGTATCCGGCCCGCGGAATGGTCTTGCGGTCGCCGGTGCCCGACAGCTCACCGTCCGCCGAAGCCTCCAGGTTGAGGCATTCGGTCGGTGGGGCGGTCGGTGACGCCGAGGGCGTCGTGGACGGGCTGGCCGGCGGGGTCGCCGACGGTGTGGTGGACGGTGTGGTGGACGGGCTGGCCGGCGGGGTCGTGGAGGGCGTCGTGGACGGTGTGGTGGACGGGCTGGCCGGCGGTGCGGCCGAAGACGCCGGCGGTGCGGCCGAAGACGCCGATGCCGACGGCGACGGGGTCGCCCCGCCCTGCCCCGAGGTGACCAGGGTCAGACCGTTCGCCGAGAGGATCTCGTTGACCGGCTGGAAGAACGTCGTGCCGCCAGAGGAGCAGTCGCCAGAACCGCCGGAGGTGACTCCCTGCGCCTGGTTGCCCGACATCCACGCCCCACCAGAATCGCCGGGCTCGGCGCAGACATCGGTGCGGGTCAAGCCGCCGACGGCGCCCTCGGCGTAGTTGACCGTCACGTTCTTGGCCTTGACGACACCACAGTGGGTGCCGGTCGTCGATCCGCTGCGGCAGATCGAGGCGCCGACGGCGGCCTCCTCCGACCCGTTGACCGCGACGGTGCCACCGTCGAAGTCATTGACGACCGGCGTCGGGGTCCAGTTGCTGTTGACCGAGACGACGGCGTAGTCATCACCGGGGAACGACGAGGACCGGAAGGTCCCCTGGGTGACCTGGTTGGAACCGGCCGTCGAGTCACCGGCGTCGCCGCAGTGCCCAGCCGTGACGAATCCGCCCTCGACGGCGAACCCGATGGAGCACCGGGCCCTGCCGTTGATGTAGTAGGCGTCGCCGCCCCGGACGTCGTAGAGCGGCCGGGGCGCCTCGTCGGAGGTCACGATCCGGACGGTCCTGGCCTCGCTGGCCCCGGCCGCGCCGCCGGCGGCGATCAGCGCCGTGGCGGCCGCCTCGCCGCCCGGCTTGGCGACGACCACGACGGTCGAGGTGGTCACGTCGACGTACCAGCCGGTGACGTCCTTGCTCGCCGTGCCCGCCTGCTGGTCGATCCCGTCCTTGATCTCGTTGAGCTGGGTTTCGGTCGTGGAGACGACCTTGGGCTTCGCGCCAGCCTCGCGGACCTTCGTGGCGTCGGCCTGGTCGGTGACCGCCACGATCAGCTGGTCAGCGCCGGGTGTCAGCCAGGCTCCGGCGAACCCGGAACCGAGTTCGGTGCGCAGGGTCGACTCGGTCGCACCGGCCCAGCGTTCCTTGCGGATTCGGGTGCCCACCTGGCCAACGCTGAGCGAGAAATCACGCTGCATCGCGGTGACCACATCTGGATCGATTCCGGCGGTGGCATCGCCGAAGGTGCCAGCATGGCCGGGAGGCTTGCTGGTGCCAGCGATCGCGGGAACGGTGAGTGCCACGGCTGTGCCGGCAACGGCAACCACAACCGTCGACAGTACGACGTGTCTTCTCCTCACGTGCATCTCCGTTTCTTCGGAAGCCGCGTGGTGCACGGTCTCTAACCGGTCCGCGCGTACGCGAGAAGCGAACAACGCGGATGACGCGCGGTAATCACGGTGTGAAGGTTACCGATCGCGCTTGTTGCGCTCTTGAAGCGAACCTTAGGACTCGATTAGGCCTCTGTACCTGCCAATCCGCGTAGCGTGGGATCACCTTCAGCGGACGTTCCCAACGGTCCGTGGAGGGCTAGGACAGATGCAGGATCCGCAACACGGTGTATACCTTGTCGTTACTGCCGTTGGTTTCTCCGCACTCGCGATGCTGTGGCTCGGCCTCGTCGCCGGCCTGGTACTTCGCGATGGCCGCGCCATCGACCGCATCCGGCCGGCGACGCTGGCCTCGTTGCACCGTACCGCCGTCTCGTGCGGGCTGACGCTGGCCGTCGTGCACGCCCTCGGGCAGCTGGCCGTGCCCTCCAGCGAGGTACGCGTCATCGATCTGCTCATCCCGTTCCTGCACGAGCGGACTCAGTTCGGCGTCGGTCTCGGCGTCGTCGGCTTGGACCTGATGTTCATGGTGGCCGGATCGGTGGCGCTGCGCCGCTTCGCTGGCTACACCCGCTGGCGCTTCGTCCACCGGCTGGGGTATCTCGCCTTCGCCCTGCTACTCGGCCACGTCTGCGCCGTTGGGGCCGGCACCTATCATGTTGCGGTGATCGGCCCCATCGTCGTCATCGGCGCTGGGACGATCGCGCTGGGGCTGGCCACCGCGGGGTGGGTGTCCCGGCTTCCTCACCGGGTCCGCGACCTGCTGGCCGAGGGCCGGTGGGGCCGGCGGGTGGCCGTGCACGTCGACGCGACCCGGTGCGTGCATTTCGGGTTCTGCCAGCATGAGGCTCCTGACCTGTTCGAACTGCGCGACGACGGGCGGCTGGACCACGCCTCGACGGCGCGGGCCAACCAGATCGATGCCGCGATCAGAGCCGCGAGGGCCTGCCCGACCCGGGCTATCCTGCTGAGCCGGAGGGCCGGGCGCGTGGTGTTCGCCAACCCGGGGCAGGACGAGGATGAGGTGCCGTCGCCGCCGGGGGGCAGCGAGGAAGGGAGTGGCGAGCATGCCGTCGCATAAGGCAACGACCGGGCTGCTGGGGCGCCGGTCCGGGCGGATCGTGGTAGCCGGGGGCGGCCCGGCGGCCGTCGCGGCCGTTGAGGAGTTGCGCGCGTTGGGGTTCGCCGGCGAGGTCACGGTGCTCTGCGGCGAATCAACCGGACCGTACGACCGGACCGCCTGCTCGAAGGGCCTCATCGACGGTGCTCAGCGTCCGTCGGATGCGTTGCTGGCGATGCCGGGAGGCGCGCGGTGGCAACTCGGCGAGCGGGCGGTGGAACTCGATCCGGACGACCGTGTCGTCACCGGTTCCTCGGGCGACCACTACCCCTACGACGGGCTCGTCATCGCGACGGGCACCACCACCAGCACGCCGGAGATGTGGCCGGCCGACGAGGCCGGGGTCTATCAGCTGCGCAGCCTCAACGACGCCGGTGCCGTGCGCGCCGCCCTGCGCGGTGCCGGCCGGGTCGCCATCGTCGGCGGCGGCCTGACCGGGTGCGAGCTGGCCTGTGCGGTGACCCAGACCGGACGCTCCGCGGTGGTCGTCGACCCGCACCGGGCACTGCTCCAGGCCACGCTCGGGGAGCGGTTCGCCGCGCTGGTGACCAACGAGCACCGGGACGCTGGCATCGACCTCGTGCTGGGCCGGTCCGTGTGCGACCTCGGCCGGCGGCGGGGCCGGTTCCGGCTGCGGCTGTCCGGCGCGACCGGGAAGCGCTACGGGCTCGAACACGTCGACGCCGACATCGTGGTGCTGGCGACCGGGCAACGACCGGATACCGACTGGCTGGCGGGGACCGGGTTCGACACCCTCGACGGCGTGCTGTGCGACGAGGCCCTGCGGGTGGTCGGCGGCGACGGGACCGTGGTCGCGGCCGGAGCGGTCGCCCGGTGGCCGAATCGCTGGCATGGCGAGGAACCCGACCGGTGTGGTCACTGGATCGCCGCGATGGAGCAGGGAGCGGCCGCCGCGAGAACGCTGATGGCTGGCGAGGACCCGGCGATCCCCTGCACGGTGATGCCCCGCTTCGCCTCCTACCAGGGCTGGCTGCGGATCCAGGCCGCGGGCCGGCTGGACCTCGCCGACGACATCCGGCTGGCCCGGGTACGGCCGGGCCGGCACAGCCCGGCCCGGTCCGGAGTCGTGGCGACCTACCACTGGGAGGGACGATCGATCGGCGTCGCGGCCGTCAACGCGCCGGTGCAGTTCTCTGCGGCCTACCGGACACTGCTCGCCCAGGTGGATGAGCCGCTGCCGTCGCTGTGCCATCCTGCGGGGAAGACAGATCCGACGAGGTCCGTCGCCCCGGGGGCGCTGGGAGAACCGGGGGACGCGGACCCGGCGGCCGGACTCCGCGAGCCGGTGCTGAGCCTGGCGGTCCACTGATGAGCGGCCCCGACCAGCCCGCCGCGCCGCCGGTGCTGTACACGATCGTGTGCGGAGCCGGGCCGGCTTCCTCGGCCCACCGCCTGGTCGAGTGTGCGCAGCGCCAGGGATGGGACGTGTGGGTCATCGCGACCCGGGTCGTGGTCGACTACTTCCTCGCCCCCGGGATCCTGGAACGGGTCAGCGGCCACCCGGTCCGCACGGATTTCCGCAGCCCTGGCGCGCCGGGCGGGCTGCCGAGGGCGGCCGCTGCCGTGGTGGCCCCCGCGACGTACAACACCATCAACAAGTGGGCCGCCGGTATCGCGGACACCTTCGCGTTGAGCACGCTCGCCGAACTGACCGGGGCGAGTGTGCCGGTCGGGGTCCTGCCGTTCGTCAACGAGGCCTTTGCGGCCAACCGGGTCTTCCACCGCAGTGTCGAGGCGCTGCGGGGGGAAGGGGTGCGGGTGCTGCTGGGGCCGGGGCAGTTCGTGCCCTATGCCGCTGGCGCGGGGGAGGAGGCCGCGGCCCGGTTCCCATGGAACCTGGTCGTTGACGCCGTCCGGCCGGATCTCCCGAGCATCCACAGGGTTGAGGCCGGCACTCACGGGGGAAAGCGCCGGCCTCAACGTTGGCCAGAGTAGCGCTTTGGAGCGCTACTCCCAAGACGTTGGTCTGGATCGTTTCATCTTGGAAGCCAGGGCTTCCAGACTCCCGCCCGGGAATCCGTCCACTGCTTCGCAGCCTTGTCCAGACCGAGCTTGTCGCTACCGACGGTGTCGGCGACCTCGTTCTGGTCGGTGTTCGTCCATTTGAAATTCTTGATGAAATCGTAGGTCCCACCACCGGTGCCGGCGAACGTCTTGTTCACGGTTGTCTCCCGAGTGCCGGTTGGGTATGCACAATCGTTCGAGGTCACGGTCCTGATGCCGGAAATTTACCCTTTGCTGGTAGAAGAGGACGCTATGAATAGTTGCGACTATTTCTGCGGATTGTGAAAATTGGTGATGTCCGGATACTGCGTGACTGTCCAGAACCGCGACGCCCGCGGTGGACCCGTCACCCCGGAGCGCCGCGATCCGTACAGCTTCCTGGTCGTGCGGCGGGGAGCGCGGAATCCGCGATGCGGCCGACGCTTCCCACGCTTTCCCCGCGGTTCATCCCTCTGCTCGCTCGACCGCTGGGCGGTCTCTCCTCTTCAATCGACGAGTGAGCGGGCAAGGTGAACTGAACCGATAGCGGTCAGCCCCCGGGCGCCCGGGGGGCCGCGGATCCCAGCGAGATAGCGTGAAACGCCGATGTGCGGAAGGAAGCCAAATGACCTACACCGCCGATGAATTGCGCTCGTTGCTGGAACAGGCTGTGGATATGCCGTACGGCCCTAGCCAGGTTGCGCAGGTCGAGGAGGCCATCCGCCACGCCGACGCCCTTGGCGACGAGCGGCTGAGGTTCGATGCCCGGATGCTCGGCACCGATGTCTACACCTTCAGCGGAGAGCCGGCCAAGGCACTGGTGACCTTCTCCTGGTGCCTGGGAGCGTTCGACCGGGCCTCGGAACGATTCACTCCGTGGGATGACGAGCAACTGCGCTGGCACTACAAATGGATTGTGCGGGCGCTGCGGGATTTTCCGGAGATTCCACTGGAGCGCACCAGGGCGCTGCTCGACGACATGGAACGCCGGTACCGCCTCGGCGGCCACAGCTTGCACGCGGTCTACACGTCGCGGTGGAACCTGGCCCGCCATCTCGGCGACCGGGCGGAGGCCGACCGCTGGTTCGAGCTGTGGTGCGCCGCCCCGCGGGATGAGAACTCCGACTGCGAGGGCTGCGACCCGACCAGCAAGGTCGAGCATCTGGCGGGCCTCGGCCGGGACGAGGAGGCGATTGCCCTGGCCGAGCCGGTGCTCGTCGGCCGGCTGACCTGCCATCAGCAGCCGCACAGCATGCTGACGGTGCTGATGGTGCCGTATCTGCGGACCGGGCAGCTGGACAAGGCCAGAGACGCGCACCTGCGGGGGTACCGGGGCTTTCGGGACCGGCTGGCCGACCTTTCGGAGATCAGCGAGCACATCGCGTTCTGCGGGCTGACGGGCAACGAGGCCCGCGGACTCGAACTGATCGAGCGCCACCTGGACTGGCTGGACCGGGCGCCGTCGCCCCGGTGCGCCTTGCGGTTCGCCGAGGCCTCGGCGCTCGTCCTCGGCCGGCTGACCGCCGCGGGACGCGGCGCCCTCACCGTGTACCGCAGGGCCGCCGCCGTTACCGGCCGCGCCGCCGTCGACGTGACGGTCGAGGCCCTTGCCGACGAGCTGGCGGCGTTCGCTCGGGCACAGGCCGCCAGGTTCGATGCGCGGAACGGCACCACCGCGTGCGGTGAGGACACCGAGCGGCGCCTGACGACCCCGCCGCTGGTCGGCTACCTGCCACTGTCCGCCGTCGCGAAGGCCAGCTCCCACCGGACACCGACCCGGTCCTCGACCATGCCGGCCGCGACGTCCGGATGGGACGGGCAATCCCGGCTGGACCGGGCACGGGCCGTCGTTCGGCAGGAGCTGCCGGAGAACGCCACGGCCGACGAACTGCTGGACCGCTTCGAGCACGCCCTGGAAACCCTGGACGACGAGCACCGGGCCCTCGCGCTGTGGGAGATCTTCGACGAGCGCTTCGGGATCGTCGAACACCTGACCGAGCGGCAGCGAGCGAGAGCCGTCGATATCAGGGCCAGGGTCATCGTGATTCGGGAGCGGGACCACGCGGCGGCGGAGAAACCCTTCCAGGAGGCCATCGAGCGGTACCGCCGGTGCGGGGACGAGAACGCGGCCAGGGTCGCCGAGACCTGGCTCGGGCGGTCGCTGGCTCGCCACGGAGAGCCTGGCCGGGGCGTCGCCCTGATCGAGGACGCGGTCGCCTGGCTGCGTCAGCACGAGCATCCCGCGGCGCTGACCAGGGGCGAGCTGCGGTTGGCCGAGGGTCTGTGCTCGATGGGCCGCTTTGACGAAGCCCTGCTGGCCGTGACCCGGGCGGAGGAGTCGTGCCCGTCCGACCCCTCCCGGACGGCCCGGCTGCGGTGCGGGCTGACCAGCGCCTTCTGCCTGCTGGCCGTCGGACGCTTCGACGAGGTCGTGATGCTGGCGGAGTCGGTGCGGGAGCAGTCGCGGGAACTCGACCGGCCGGACATCGAGGGCTTCGCCAACGCCTGCCTCGGGCACGCGTTCGAGGGGATGGGGGAGTACCCCGCCGCGGTCGAGGCGTTCGAGGACGTGCTCAGCACCAGCGAGGATCCCCAGGTTCTGGACCAGGCCAGGAACCAGCGGGCGCACCTGCTGGCCAACTCCGCACGGGCGGCGGAGGTCGTGGACGAACTCGTCGAGATGGTCGCGGATCTTGTGGCCAGGGGCGATGAGACCGCGGCGGCCTCGGCCCACTTCGATCTGGCGATCGCCTACCACGTCGCCGGGGAATTCCTGGACGCGGCCGAGACCGCCGAGACCGCCGTGCGGGCGCTCGGGGCGGTGGGGATGACCGGCGCCGCCGACCGGTGTCGCTACCGGCTCTCGCAGATCTACACGGACCTGGGAGAGACCGACCAGGCGCTGGCGGTGCTCGATGAGCTGGTCGCCCGACTCGACGGGTTCGACAACCTCGCCGTGCGCGGCCAGATGCACGAGGACGCTGGGAACATCCTCTACGGGGCCGACCGGGAAGCCGCGGCTGTGGACCGGTTCGCGGCGGCCGAGCAGTGCTACCGCACGGCCAACCAGGCCTATGACGCCGCCCGGGTGTTGCGGGCGCGGGCGGTTGCCGCCAGCTGGCTACGGGACCCGGAGATCGGGCTGCGGGCGCTGGACGACGCGGAGCGGTTCGTGGTTTCCCTGCCGACGTCGTCCGACGAGGCCGCGGCGTACGAGGCGGCCATGCTGGAGGTCGACGCGGCCCAGGTCCTCGCCAACGCCGACCGGCCGGGGGAGGCCGTCGACCGGATCGCCGGGGCGCCGGGGCGCCTCCGGGCGATCGGCGCGTTCGGCGAGGCCTTGGAAGCCGAATTGATCTGTGCGCGGCTGCTGCTGGGCCTCGGCCGGATCGCCGAGGGCGAGACGGTGCTGCGTTCCGTGGTCGCGGCCTCTCCACACGACACGGCTATTCACCGGTCAGCGGTGTGGACATTGATCGCGGTGCTGGACGAGACCGGTCGTCGGGTCGACGCCGCGGCCCTGCGCGCCGCCTACGACCTGCCGGAACGCCTGGACGACGAGCTGGACGGCGATGATTGAACCGCCGGATCGCTCGCCGTCGAACCGGTCGTGCTCGGGTAGCCGTTGCGCGCTGATCGGCCTCGCCCGGGGTGTGAAGGTTGTGAAAAATATTGATGGGTATTAAAGATGTAATTAAATATTGAGAATGCCCCAGCTGCTCCTTGCATTGACCTACGGTAATGTGTTGTTGGATTTGGGGCCCGCCGTGGAGGTGCCCTGCCCCCGGGCCCACCGGGCGCTCCCCGGTGTCGCCGGGGCCGGTTACGCCCGGCGACAAGCGACGATCTATCCTAATCGGCTATCCGGCGTCAATGTATCCGTGATCACCGTTGCCGATGGTGGTGACGGTGGTCTTCGGGGACCAGGGAACGCGGACCTCGGCCACAAGGGCTATCCACAATGAACAGGAGGGGTCGTCGTGACCTTCGCCCTTGAGGGGATCGACGCCGGGTACAGCAGGGTACAGGTCCTCCGCGATGTCTCCCTGACGGTCAATATCGGGGAGATCGTCGCGTTGGCCGGTCCGAGCCGGGCCGGCAAGTCGACGCTGCTGCGGGCGGCGACCGGGATGATTCCCACCATGGCCGGCCGGATCGGCCTGCGGGGACGCAACCTCACCGGGGCATCCATCGAAGCGATCGCCCGGGCGGGCATCGCCCACGTGCCCGAGGGTCGGCGGCTGTTTCCGGGGCTGAGCGTCCGGGACAACCTCAGACTCGGCGGATGGAGGATCCGCAACACCAACCTGACGGGGATCGTCACGCTGTTTCCCCGCCTCGGCGAGCGCCTCGACCAGCCCGCCGGGTCGCTCTCCGGCTGCGAGCAGCAGATGTGCGCCGTCGGCCGGGCGCTGATGGGCAAGCCCGAGTACCTGCTGATCGACGAACTGTTGCTCGGGCTCGACCCGGCGGCGGTCGACGAGATTCTGGCCAGCCTGGCCGGCGTCGCGGCCACCGGTACCGGCGTGCTGCTGGTCGAGCGGGACGGGGATGCGGCGCTCGGCGTCGCGTCCAGGGCATACCTCCTGGAGAACGGATGTGTCCAGCTGCCGGGCCAGGGCCGGGTCCTGGTGGACGATCGTCGCGTCCGTGCCGCCTATCTAGGTGTGTGATTCGACGCATAAGCTACGGTCCGTGCGAGTTCTTCTCGTCGAAGACGATATTCGTGTCGCGATAGCGCTCGAAACGGCGCTGCGCCAGCACGGCCATGAGATCACCCGAGCGACGACCGCCTCCGAGGCCCTGGCCGCGGCACCGGTCGACCTGGTGTTACTCGATCTTGGGCTTCCCGACCGGGACGGCATCGAGGTCTGCCGGGAGCTGCGGGCCCGGAGCGACGTCGCGATCATCGCGGTGACCGCTCGGGCCGAGGAGCGCGAGCGGGTGCTCGGCCTGCGCAGCGGAGCGGACGACTACGTGGTCAAGCCGTTCGGCATGGCCGAACTCACGGCCCGCATCGAGGCGGTCATGCGCCGCACCATGCGGACGGCGATTCCGCAGCCGAGCTTCCGGGTGGGCGGTCTCGAGATCGACGCCGACGCCCGGCGGGTCATGGTCTCCGGCCGAGAGGTCGCCCTGACGCGCAAGGAGTTCGAGCTGCTGGCGGCGCTGGCCCGTCGCCCGGGACATGCCGTCACCCGGGAGCAGTTGCTCGCGGAGGTCTGGCGAACCACCTGGCGCGGAAGCCTGCATACGCTGGAGGTGCACGTCGCCTCGTTGCGGAGCAAGCTCCAGGACAGTAGCTACATCCAGACCGTCCGAGGCGTGGGCTACCGGTTACGCGCGCAGTAGGCCGCCGTCATCGGGAGGCGTCCCAGGGAACTATCAGCCGATCCACAGCGGCCTCTCAACGTCTGGAGCGAGTGTTGTGGGCAGGACACTCGTCGTGGCGGGGCCGGGTGACTGGAGACAAGGAGCGTGCCGTGCGCCGTATCACCATGTGGATTCTTGGGACGGTCTGCGGTCTGGTGCTGCTGCTCAGCTACCACACGAGTCTCGGCGGCACCCGGGGCGACCGGGGCGCGCAGCATGCCGATCGGGACGCCGGGGGCGTCCCGACGACCGGGACGTCGGCCCAGCCCACCGCCGGGACCTCGGCCATCAGCGGCGACCTTTTCGACGGGAAGGTGGTGCAGACCCGACACGGCGAGGTGCAGGTGCGGGCCGTGATCTCGGGCGGCGAGCTGGTGGACGTCGTGGTACTCCAGGTACCCGGGGGGAACCACCACGACACCGAAATCAACGACCGGGCGGTGCCTCTCCTGCGGAAGGCCGCCCTCGCGGCCCAGAGCGCTGACATCGACAGCGTCTCCGGAGCGACCGTCACCAGCAAGGGGTACCGCGCATCGCTGCAATCCGCCCTCGACGCCGCCAACTTCCAGGGGTGACGGTGGGACGCCGGGCCTGGGTCGAGCAGATCATGAACATGCCGATCAGCATCCACCTGCGCGGTGCCGGCCTGGCCTCGCCGGAGGTGGAGCGGGCGGTCGCGGAGGTCTTCGCCGACCTGCGTCGCGTCGAGGGCCTCTTCAGCACCTTCCGCCCGGACAGCCAGGTCAGCGCGATCAACCGGGGGCAGGCGCGGCCGGGGGACTGCCACCCGCTGGTCGCGGAGGTGATTGAGCTGTGCGGGCAGGCCCGGGAGCGCACGGACGGATACTTCGACGCCTACCTTCCCCGGCCTGGCGGGTCCCGGTGGTTCAACCCCGCTGGCCTGGTCAAGGGCTGGGCCGCCGAGCGGGCCGCCGGGTGGCTGCGGGCGTTGCCCCGCCGCGGTTTCTGCCTCAACGCCGGTGGCGACATCGTCGTCGGGGGCAGCGGGCCGCGCGAGGGCGAGCCCTGGACGATCGGCATCGAGGATCCGCTGGACACCGGCCACCTGGTGGCCACCGTCAGCGTGCCGGGCGGAGCCGTGGCGACCTCCGGCGGCACGCACCGGGGCGGTCACATCGTCGTCCCCAGCACCGGAGTGCCGGCCGGTGAACTCCTGACCGCGACGGTCACCGGGCCGTCCCTGATGTGGGCCGACGTGTTCGCCACCGCGGCGGTCGCCCGGGGAGCGGGCGCGCTGCGCTGGCTGACCCGGCTGCCGGGCTACGCCGGCATGGTGGTCCGGCCGGGCGGAGCGGCGCTGGTGACCCCCGGGTGGCCGGCCGGGGCTTCGACCGCCCTAGCCCGACCGCCGGACGATGAGCGTCGTCGGTAGTACGTGCATGGCGCTGTCTTCCGGGCCGCCCCCGATCGTCGCCAGCAGCCTGCGGGCCGCCACGGCTCCGAGTTCCTCGACCGGTTGCCGGACCGTCGTCAGCGGCGGCTCGGTGTAGGCGGCCATGGGAAGGTCGTCGAATCCGACGACGGCGACGTCGTCCGGGACTCGACGGCCAGCGCGCTTGAGCGCGTGCAGGACGCCCATCGCCATCAGATCTGACGCGACGAACACCGCGTCGAGGTTGGGGCGGTGATCCAGCAACCGGCTCATGGCGTGCACGCCGGACACCCGGGTGAAGTCCCCGTAGGCGATCGGCCCGGGGAGCCGGTCCACCGATTCCAGGGCGTCCCGGTACCCGGCCAGGCGATCGACCCCGACAGAGGTGTCCCGCGGCCCGCCAACGGCGGCGATGGTCTGCTTGCCATGGCCAATGAGGTGCTCGACGGCTCTCCGGGCGCCGCCCCGGTTGTCGGCGTCGACATAGGCGAGATCGGGGAAGTGCAGCGGCCGGCCGATCAGCATGACCGGTAGCCGGGAGGTCGCGACAGCGGTCGCCAGGGGGTTGCCCCAGGGGGTGCACACCAGCAGGACCCCGCTGACGTGGCCACCCCGCAGGTAGCGTTCGACCGCCGAGGGCCGCTCCCCGAACGCGAGCAGCAGGGGCATGTCATGGCTGGCGAGGGCGGTGGCGGCGCCGTCGAGAACTCTGGCGTAGAACGGGTCCGCGAAGATCCTCGGGCTTGGTCCGCACACGACGGCCGCGATGCCATGCGCCTGCCGGCTGGCGTCGGTCGTGCGGGGAGCGCGCTGCCGGACGTACCCCAGCCGGGTGACGGCTTCACGTACCTGCTGCCGTGCGGTCGGGCTGACCCGGGCGGAGTTGTTCAGGACTCGTGATGCGGTGGCTGGGGAGACCCCGGCTAACGCGGCAACCTCAGCCAGCGTGGGTGCCTCACGCTTCGACGCGGCGTCGGTGGCCGGCACGGTTTCCTCCATAATGCCCTTTAAGGCATGATGTGACTACTATGTAACTTCAGGTACCGCGAGCGTCATACACCGTTTCTTGCGATGTCAATCCATGTCTGGATCGGGAGCTGTCGGGATGCCCTCAGTCTCTGACGATGACCGTGAAGGCCGTGAAATTTTCAGACAGGATGCTGGGGTTGCGGATCATCCGGGGCATCGAAATGGCATGTGAAATGCCGGGATTCGCGGTTAAGAACCCAGTTTGGGCATCACCCGTTGTGGTGCTTGACTTCACCAAACGCGGAATGACCGGCGCGACGTACGGCGCATCGCGTTCCATCGTACGTCTGTGGCACGGTCACCTGACCGGAGCGCTGACGCCTGCGGCGTCCCGGGGCGGGTGCACACCACACCGCCGCGGGCGCACAC
>JABDRL010000145.1 GCA_013041765.1 Dactylosporangium sp.
GGGCCGCTGGCTGTCGGCGAGCCGGCCGTCGTGCCACTGCCGCTGCCACTGACCGCGGCGGGCCCTGCCCCACAGCTGGCCCAGGGCCGCAACGGTCTTCTCCAGCACCGGCCCCCACGCGGCCCCAGCCGGCTCGGAATACGGGAAGCGCACCCCGCTGGTCGTCGGCAGGTCCGGCGAGACCGTGACCTCGATCATCCGGCCGGTGGGCACGAAGCGATCGCCCCGCTGGCACGCCTGGTGCAGCCGCACGCGGTAGGAACCGTCCGGGTTGCTGGCGACGGCCCGCGTGATCGCTTCCGGGCGCCGGCCCGCCACGGCCCGGATCGTGCCGATGCACCCGCAGCCGCCGAGGCCGCGCTGCCCATACTGCTCGCGGGTGGGAGTGCCGGCGAGCAGCGGAAGCCGGCCAGCCGGGCCATCCAGCGGGGATCCGTACTCCACCGGACCCCGGGCGGTCTGCATCAGGGCCGGCCGGTTGGCGACGATGCGGACCGGCGCTCCGGGGAGTCCTCCGGGTTCCGGTCCGGCCTCCGGTGCCCAGGCCAGGGGCTGCCGCGGCGCTGGGTCCAGGGCTCGTACCGCCCGTACCAGCTCGGCGCGCACCGGCACCATCGAGCGTCCGTCTCCGACGTGCTGGACCGGGTGTGTCGCGAGCATCCCCGGCAGCGGCTGCCACTGGTGATAGTGGTGGTCGTAGAGGGCCTCGGCGCGGTGGCTGTCCTCCCTGATCTGGGCGTGCCGACCCTCCGCAGTGGCAAGATCGAAGCAGCTCTCGACCGGCCCGAGACTGGCCTGGTCGAACCCGTAGGCGCCGTAGGGTGTCAGGTCGGGCAGGCCGCGCAGGTCAACGTAGACACCGTGCTGGGCCACCTGTGGCGCGAGCCAGGCGTCAACGGCCCCGAGGGCGGCGATGGCCGCGGGATCCAGGTGCACCACCTGGCCGGCGAGGTGGGCCAGGCGGGGCACGGTCGTCACGAGCCGCTCCCCCTCGACGGCCAGCCGGTGCAGCGCCTCCCGCAGCGTCGGGCCGGTCAGCGGCCGTGACCCGCTGGCGAGGTTGCCGAGGTAGTCACCTCCGCGCAGGGCCGCCGATGTCGGGGCCCCCGCACCGACCGGGGTCGTGGCGAGCACCTGCCGGACATCGGCGGGCGAGATGTCCGCGACGGCCAGCCGGTCGAGGAAATCCCGCACGTCGGCGGGCAGGTGGGCATGCAGCCGGTCGGCACCGGGCAGGCCGCGCCGCGCGTGGTAGCGCCGGAGCGTGCCATCGAGCTGGCGCCGCAGGTCGAGGCGCCCGGCGTCGTCGGCGCCGGCGTAGCGGGCCGCCATGCTCCGCAGCTCCGCGGCCGGGATGCGGCCCTCCACCCGGTATCCCGCCGGCAGGGCCGCGACAAGCTGGGCATGCACCGTGGGATGCCGGCTGGCGAACTGGCTGAGCTGGGTCGGATCGAGGTCGTCCAGGAAGCCCGCAACCAGCTCGCCCCGCGCCTGCGGATCGGTGGCCGTTGTGGCCAGGTGCGCCACGGCCTGCCCCCACGCCGCGTACAGCGCGATCGGATCGTCGGTCGCCCGCGGGGGGTACGCCGCCAGGTCCCTGGCCCGGCGAACCGTCTCCCGCTCGAACGGCGACGGGGTTCCCCGCCCCGCCAGGGCGTCCAGCAGATCCCAGGCGTCCCGGGTGAGCGCCCCCTCGGCCCGGATACGCCCGCGACGCGCGTCGGCCGCCAGGTTCGTCGGGTCGATGCCAAGATGGCGTACCAGCGCCGAAGCTTCGAAGACGGTACGGACCCAGGGCCAGCCGGTGTCCCGCAGGGTCCGCCAGTCGTGCGCCTGGACATCGAGTTGCCCGAGTCCACCGTGGTCATGCCCGGACAGCGGCCCAGCGGCCGAGATCTCGGTTCGGGTGGTGAGCCGATCGGAGCGGATCCGGGTCATCAGGCGGTGCCCCGGGGATCCGGAGCGCAGCGCGATGGTTTCCCGCAGCTCATGGGCGACGGCCTCGGCAACGTTCAGGGGGTCGAGCCGGGAGGCCAGCCGCACCTGGTACCCGTGGCGGCCCAGGCTGGTCGTGGTGGCGACGATGTCGGTGCTCCGGCCGGTGCGCCGGGCGCTGAGGTCCTCGGCGCCGAGCTGGATCTCGAATGCCCGGCCGCGCTGGGGCCGGATGCGGTACCGCGCACCGCCCAGGTCGTCAACGGCCACGATCTGGCCGGCCATGGTCCGGGGCACGACCCCGGTGAGCGCCCGCGCCGCGGCATGCGCCACGGCCTCCGGCTCCGGGCGAGGGCCAAACCGGCTGGCGAAGCGGGTGCCCTCGACCCCGACCGCCGTGACCGGGTCCGGGTCCGGGTCCGAGTCCGAGTCCGAGTCCGGACCGTCGGCCGGCCGGGATCGCCGCAGTTCTCCCGCGATCCGGTCCAGGCGCTCGGCCCGCTCGTGCGCTGTGACGGCCCGGTCGATCAGGTGGTGTGCCCGCGCGAGCGTGAGGCCGAGCTGGTTCTGCGACGGATCGGCATGCGTCTGGCGGGTGCGACGCTCCGCCTCCTCGGTCGCGGCCAGCTTGGCATGGGCCTCCGTCGTGTCGGTGCCCGCACCGGTGACGGAGGTCACGATGCCAGCCACAGACCCCGTCGCCTGGCGAAAAATGGTCGGGATCAGCGCCGTCGGGGTGCCCGTCACCAGCCCGGTCACCACGCTGACGGTGGTGCCGGCACCGGCCTGCACGGTCGCGCTGAACGCGTCGCGGCCCACGCCCGGGGCGCGTTCCGCCCACCCCGCCACCCCCGGGGGCATCTCCCGCGCGTGCCGCAACTCCCCCGCCAGCCAGCGCAGCGTCTGCTCCGTGACCGCCCGAGCCGGCGCCCGCGGGTCCACCACCAGGGTCGCGTGCACATCCGATCCCACGGCCTGCCCGATGACGGCCTCGTCCTGGTGCTCCGACCCGCCGGTCACCACGTCGAAGGCGAAGCTCTGCACCCCCTGGCCGGGCACGGTGTAGGCAATCCGGACAATCCCCGGGTCCATCTCGACCTCGCCCAGCCTGGCCTGGTTGGGCAACCGGGTCAGGCCGGCTGTGATGCCGTCCCGGATGTCGCTGAGGATCGCCCCGAGGGTTCGCGGTACCGGACCGAGGTCCCGGTCGAGATCCGCCAGGCGTGCTGCGGCCTCCGCTTCGTCTACGGCCTCCGCGAGGAGTCGGTCCTGTCTCTGGGCGACGGACCGCTCCAGCCGTTCGACGGCGTCCTGGTTGGTACGCGCCGCAGCCCGCAGCCGGAGCGGCGGGGTGCCGCTCGGGTCGTTGGTGACGGTTCGCACCACGTCGAGCTGGGCGGCGTACCGGTCCTGCCAGTGCGAGCTGAGGCCCCGAGCCAGGGTCCAGCCGGCCGTGATCGCGCCGGCGACCGCTGAGAACACCGCGGGACCCGCCGAACCGGTCATCGCGGCGCCGACGGCGGCGGTGACCGCGCTGCCGGTCGCGGTCGTCACCGCGACCGGCACTCGGGAACCGACATAGGCGCGCCGGCCGCGCACCCCGAAGCGGTCCCGGTCGCGCAGCGCCGCGGCGATCGTCGCGGCTTCCACCGCGACCGCCTCGACGTACTGCTGCGGGGTGCGGTTGGGATCGGGATCCGGCCCGATGGTGACCTCGATGCGCGGACTGAGGCGCAGGCCGACCCGGACATCCACCAGGCGCCCACCGACGACCTCGCCAGCACGAACCGAGAACAGCAGGGCCGACGACGGCCGGCCGCCCGACGGATCGGACAGCACCCGGCGGATGGCCTCCTCGGCCGCCACGATGGCCTGGGCCGCAGTCGGCATGGGGCTGGGCGTTCCGGGCCTGCTCGGTGTCGGCCCGCCCGCGTCGCGCACGGCCTGAGCCCGGACCGCGTCGGTGACCCTGGTGCCGTTGGCGAACACCTCGATCAGCTGGGCGGCCGTGGCCCTCCGGTGGGCGCCCCGCACGGGAAGCGCCTGCTCGCTATCAACGCGGCGGGGCAGTGCCGCGACCGGGGGTGGGTTGTCGTCGAATGCCTGCCGGTCCTGTGCCAGCCCGCTGCGGACATTGCGCGTCGCGGCGGTGCGGGCGATGTTCGCCAGGGTGCGACCGGCGACGTTGGCGCCCCGGACCTCGGCCGCATGCGCTCGGGCCTCGTTCACGGCTGCCCAGGTGCTGCCGTGCTCGCCGATCTCCGGGAACAGGAACCGGCGCACGATGGCGGCGAGGACCGGAGCGCTGCGGCGAAGCTCGTACCGGTCCCGCACGATATCGTCGATCGTGCCGCGTACCGCCGGGCGCAACGCGTCGGGATCCTGGCCGAGTTCAACCGGTACCGAGATCGTGATCCCGTCCTGGCTCGCCACGGAGAAGATCATGGTCGGATCGGTCGCATGTTCGACGACTCGTACCCGGATCGTGACGTTTGGCCCTGGCCGCACGATGAGGCGGTACTCGGGATGTGTCGTCCCGTACACCCGAACCCGGCGCAGGTGCTCGATTGGCGGGCCGAGGCCGTCCCGGAGGTCCTGCATGGCGCCGTGGACGGCCCGGCGGATCTGGGTCGCCACGGCGCCGGAGACCTCCTGGTCTCCGTCCGCCTCGACGGCCGTCGCGATCCGGGTGAGCAGGTCCGGGCTCCCGGCCCGATCCGCCGCGAGGTCGGCAAGCCTGCGCCAGGCATGGTCGATGTCCCGGCCCACGACATCGGAACCGGGCTCCGGCTGGGCCATCAGCGCGGCCAGCGCCCGGTCGTGCGTGAGATCCACCTGGCGCATGGCCATGCGGGTCGCTATGCGTCCGGTCAGGGCATCGACCACACCGCCAGCCGCCGCCCGGACCGACATGGCGGCCTGCCCGAAGCCGGCGGCCACGCTCACCGCCCCGGCACCCCCGGCGGTCGGGCCAGCCGCTTCGGCCAGCCGCTCGCGGACCCGGGTGAGGATCTCCGGTGGCCGGTCGGACTGGGCATCGATCAGCTGATCGATCGTCTGGGAGAGCAGCTGGCGCATGATCATCCAGTTCAGCGCCGATTCCCGAGAGCCCGCCAGCACGGACTGCGTAAGGAGCGAGGTGCCCACAACCAGATCGAAATGCCGGCCGTCGAGGGCGCGGCGGACCGTGAGTCCGCCCGGAGCGGTGCCCGCAACGACCCGGATCGTGAACGAGGCCCGACCCTCGCGGTCCCAGCCAGCGGGATACAGCCGGAAAACGTCCTGGTCGCGGTGGGACGTCGGTTCGATGCGGACACCGGGATAGCCGGAGTCGCCGAGGAGTTTCCGCGCCAGCGCGGCGGCCGGATGGGCCGCCCGTGCCACAGACCGCTCGGCGTCGAGCAGATCGCCGACGATTCCGGGCAGGCGCCGGCCCATCGCCCGGCGACGCGCCGCCGCGCCGGGCTGACCCTCCCGCAGGCCATGGGCCTCGATGAACCGTTGGATCTCCGCGAGCGCCCCGGCCCGTTCCTGATCGCCGAGGGCGACCCGGTGAAGATCGTTCAGAATGAGGAACTCGCCGATCGCCCCGCGGTCGCCGACACCCAGCCGCACCCGGTCACCGGCGCGGGGATCGACGACCAGGGAAGCCGGCCGCTGCCGCCGGGGGGTGGCGCTCGTCGTCTCCCCGATCACATGGCCGATGGCACGCCTTAGGACCAGGGAGAGCTCGGGGTCGGAACTGCCGTTGACGAGGTCCGCCGGGATCTGGACCTCGACGAGGTTGCCGGGGCGGACAACCGCGTGGAAGGTGTCGCCAAGGAGGTCGGTGCTCGTGGTGAACGTCACGTCGTGCCACTCGCCGCCGCGTGGGCGCAGCCGCAGCGTGGTGCCCGACAGGTAGCGCAGGCGCGCGCGAGGGCGCCGGGATGGCACGTCCCGCATCGCGTCCACGGTCGTGGACAGCGTCTCGCCGATACGCCGTCGGGCTACGACGCCCAGGTCCCCTTGTCCGGCCAGGCCGCGTTGCTCCGCTGACGCTTGAGGATTCCCATGATCGCGCAGCGGTAGTGGATGTCCTCCGTCCCGTCCAGTGGCCTGCCCCTGAGGGTCTCCTTGTCGATTTCGAGACGCCGGTCCGGTGCCGGGTAGCCGAAGACGTATTCGACCTCCTGTCTGTCGTCCCGGACCTTCTGGAAGTACACCAGCAGTGCCATGCGGTTCCCCTCGTCCCCACGAAGTGTCAAGATCTTCGCCCGTCCTGCCGGGCTCCTGCGCGGCCCAGTCGAAGCGCTGGTTGGCGTGGTCGTGGGCTTCCGAATACGTCGCCCCGGGATGGGTTCGAAGGTAGCGTGACTCGGTCAGTTCGTGTTCGAGCAGGATGAGGTCGACGTCGAGGTGCCGCCCCTCGCGCAGTCTGATCCAGGCTTCGGCGATGTCCGGGCTCGCGTCGAACCTGGCGGAGAACTGGCCTCCGTCGTAGTCATCCAGCAGGTGTTCCTCGACCATGAGGTGGTACTTGATCTGTGCGATCTCCTCGGTGGTGAACCCTGCGACCCCGCTTGGCCGCTCGGCTGCGGCCAGGTTGCGGGCGATATCGGCGATATCCATATCGTCGGCGCGGAACCGCTCGTATGCCCGGTCGGCCCATTCCCATGCCCGGATGTCGTCACGTGGCCGGATCGAGGCCCCCGTGACCGCGTCACCCGCCGGCGGGGTCTCGCTGGTTAGCGTTTCGCTCGCTGGTGGAGTGCCGTCGGTCGCGCCGGCACCGGGCCGGCTGTGCTCCTGGCCAGCTGTGGAGGTGCCGGCCTGGTTCGCTGGCTGACCGGCCGCGGCACTCGGCGCGCTGACTGCGGCATTCGGCGCGCTGGCGGGTGCCCCGTCCGGGCGCGCATCCGGGGAAACCGGCTGGTCCGCAGCCTGGCGGGCTTCGACGCTGGCCGGCGCGGGATCCACAGCCGGGTCCAGGGCAGAGTCCGGAACGGGATCCACAGCGACGGCAGGGCCCGCCGGATCGGCAGCCACCGCGTCCCCCGAGGGCGTTGACGTCACGCTGGGATCGGACAGCTGTCCCGGATCGGTGGCAGCAGTCTGGGCCGCCGCTGCTGGAGCAGCCGAAGCCGAAGCCGTCGCAGCTGGGGCAGCCGAAGCAGCCGAAGCCGGAGCAGCCGCACCGGTTCGTGTCTCGGAACGACCACCGGCCTGGCCGGAGCCCTCCGTCGCAGCCGAAGCCGGAGCAGCTGGGGCAGCCGGAGCCGCAGCCGTCGCGGCCGGAGCCACCGGAGCCACCGGAGCCACCGCCGGAGTTGTCCCATCCGGCATGGCCGGGGTCCCATCCGGCATGGCCGGGGTCCCATCCGGCACGATCGTCGCGTCCGGGCTGGGGGCCGGGACACCCGAGCGGTTGGCCAGTGCGCCGTGCACCGAGGTCGAGGCCGCGTGCGCTCCCGCGTGAAGCCGCCCGGTCGTGGGACCGGACACGAGTGCCCCACCGAGGTTCTCCAGGGTCGGCGCCTGTCCGAGGGCCGCAGTACCCGCGATCTCCCCGCCGAGTTCCACCGCGGCGTCCCGCCCGGCCGCCCTGGTCAGGTCACGCACCCGGTCTCCGAACGTCCGCGCACCGGCGTGGCCGATCCCCGGGCCCCGCCACGCCCTGCCCAGGGCCGATCCGGTCAGCCCGGCCCCCAGCCCTCCGGCAAACCCGGCGTAGCCGGAGACGGCCACCTGGGACCACTGGATGTTGTCGGAGACGTCGAGGCCCGCGTCCTGAAGGGCGTTCGCCTGCGCGGCGATGCTGGTGGCCGCCTCCTCGGCGGCCTCCCGGACGCCCTCCATGCCGAGGCTGAACAGCGCACGGCGAGTACCACCGGTGACGACGGCCCGGGTACTGGTCCTCGCGGCCAGAACCGTCCCCCTGCGGATCGCCAGCGTGCCCAGCCGGCGGGCGCCCAGCGAGGCGATCTGTCGCCCGAGCCGCAACATGATGCGCTCGATGACCGCGCGGGTCACGGCGACCGAGGCCGCAGCGCCGCCGGCGGACCCGCCGCCGGTCAGTGGGATCAGGACCGCCCAGACGATCAGCTCGATCAGCAGCATGACGATCTCGAAGCAGATCTCGTACTTCGCCTGGGAGATCTGTAGACCGGTTTGAACGGTGTTGTCCTGTATGGCGTAGATGCTGTCGTACAGGGTATGAATCGCTGATTCGGAATTGGCGCCGATCACGTCCCAGGCGCGGCGAAAGTGCTCCGGCGTGCCGTCACCGCTCCAGCTCCGCATCACCTGGCCGGCCCCTCGGCCGGCATCGCCGCCGAGGTTGGCCACCTGCGTCGCGACGTGCCCCCAGGCTTCGGCCAGCTCCCAGACCCGGTCCTCGTCCCCCTCCGGCCAGGTCTGCCCGGTGAGCAGCACGGAGACCGTGCTGCGAATGGGTTCCGGCCAGCTCTCCAGGAGATCCTTCAGCCAGCCAAGACCCATACCCATGGGCGGCCCTAGGTGAGCTTCCGCAGATCGGCTGCGCTTTCCAGGTCGGTCTTGACGAACTGCGCCAGCGCGAGTTCCGCGCTGGTGCCCAGCTCGGTCACGATCTCTCCGAGTTCCTTACCCTGAGCGATGATGTGGGCCTTGAACGTGGCGTACCACTGCTCGAATTCCTGCCCCGTGGCATCGGTGCCCGCCGGATGCCCGGCGTCCAGCGCGGATACCGGTGCGGTCGCGCCGTCCAGCTCGCTGATCGCGTCCCCGATCGCCTGGCCGCTCGCCTTGAGATCGGCGGTTCCCGCGACGACCTGGCGCGCGTCGAACCACAGGTTGTTACTCATGAACGCGCCCCCTGGGAGTCATCGCCGCCGCTCCGGCTGGCGATTCGTTCGAAGTCAACGTTGACAAACTTGTCAATATCGAGTTCCTCGGGGAGGTACTCCTTGAGAATCGCGCGGGTGTCCTGCTCGATGGCGTCCACCGCGCGGGTGTAGGTCTCGATAATCAATGCGGAAAGGGCGCCCGCGTTGGGTGCCCGGTAGATACGAGGATCAAGATCAATCTGAGTCATCCGGCCGCGAGCATCGACCGTCGTGACCACATAGCCGTCCTCCGACCGGGTACTGACGGTCAACGCACCGAGCTTCCGCTGCATCTCCGCCGCGCTTCCCAGCAGGCGGTGCGCATCGTCGAGCATGACATCAAGGCGCGACTGCAACTGCTCTCGTGGATCCGCCGCCATGGCCCGTCTCCGTTTTGATCTGTAACGCGGATGGCGCCGCGTCTCGCGGTTTGACTCTAGCCAATGGCATCAACCGCGCCAGGTGTCGTTCTGCGGCTACCATGTGCCCCGACAAGCTGGTGGAGGGTCCATAGATGTGGTCCACGCTGATGATGCTCGCCGCCCTGCTCGGGCCCCCGCCGATATCCGGCCCCCTGGTGGCCCCCGCGCGCGTTCCCCCGGCCGACCGCACCTGCCAGGAGCCGGGAACGCCCGCACGCGAGATCCCCTGGCACCAGCGCTCGTATGATCCGCAGCGGATCGCCCCGCTGACCCGGGGCGAGGGCATCACCGTCGCGGTGCTCGACTCGGGGGTGGACGCGTCCCATCCCCAGCTGGCGGGGCGGGTACTCGCGGGGCAGGACCTGCTGTTCGGCGGCGGTGGACCGGGCAACTGGGACTGCGTCGGGCACGGAACGGCGGTCGCCAGCCTCATCGCGGGCGCCGGCGACGGGGAGGGGGCGTTCCGCGGATACGCGCCCGCCGCGCAGGTGTTGCCCCTTGTGGTGAGCGAACGGAGCGTGGACCAGGGCGAGGGCACCGCCGGCAGCGCGGAGGGCTTCGCCGCGGCGATCCGGGCGGCCGTCGCGGCGCACGCCCAAGTGATCAACGTCTCCCTTGTCCTGGACGAGGACCACCCGTCCCTGCGGGCGGCGGTCGAGCAGGCGCTCGCGAACGACATCGTGGTGGTGGCCGCGGTGGGCCACGCCGACCAGGACTCGGCCGTCCCGACCCGAACCCCGTATCCGGCCGGATACCCGGGTGTGATCGGCGTCGGCTCGATCGACATGCGGGGGGCGCGGCCAGCGTCATCTCCGGCCGGCCCGTGGGTCGATCTCGTCGCCCCCGGTGATCAGGTGCTGGCCGCGACCAGGAGCAGCGGGTTCACGGTGTACCAGGGGACGAGTTTCGCCACGCCGTTCGTCAGCGCGGCGGCGGCGCTGGTACTGGCCAGCGAACCGGACCTGTCGGCCCGCCAGGTGGCGGCGAGGCTGTTCGCCACCGCAGATCCCGCCGCGGGTGGATTGCCCGGTGGCCGGCCCAGCGCCGGCTACGGATGGGGCGTCGTCAACGCCTACCGGGCGGTCTCGGAGCACCAGGGGTCTGCGACCCGCGATGCGGCACAACCGCTGCCGGTGTTCACCAGCGACCCGGTCGATCCGGTCCGCACCCGCCAGATCCGGATCGCGCTCACCGCGAGTGCCCTGATCGGCGGATTGGCGGCGCTGGCCGTTGCCGCAGCCAGCGCGGTGCCGAAGGGCCGGCG
>JABDRL010000106.1 GCA_013041765.1 Dactylosporangium sp.
GCGGGCGGGGAGACGCATCGGCCGTCCCCGGCGAGTTACCTGGTCACCGAGCCGATTGAATGATCCTCCCGCGCTGGCGACTGACCGGTTCCCGACTGGCCGGCTGGGTGGGCCGGGTCCCCGCCTCGATCGGCGGGATGCTGAACGTCACGGGGCCGAGAATGGCCAGCGTGAAGCTCCGACCGTGGTGCACCAGGTTCACCGGCTTGCCGTCACCGACCATGGAGTAGGTCGCCTCCGAGCCGGTGATCTCGACCTTGACCCGCCGGCCACGCCAGCAGAGCGTGAAGGCCAGCCGTTGCAGCCCCGTCGGCAGCCTCGGCGCGAAGCTCAGCTGCCCACCGTGGTCCCGCATGCCCCCGAAACCGGCGACCAGGGCGATCCACGCTCCGGCCAGCGAGGCCACGTGCAGGCCGTTGCCGGTGTTGTTCGCCAGGTTGTCGAGGTCCATCCGCGCGGCCTCACCCAGATAGTCATAGGCGAGATCCAGCTGGCCGACCTCGGCGGCGATGACCGCCTGGGTGCACGCGGACAGGGACGAGTCCCGCACGGTCAGCGGCTCGTAGTAGGCGAAGTCCCGGGCCTTCTCCTCCGGGGTGAACGCGTCCCCGCGCAGGTGCAGGGCCAGGATCAGGTCCGCCTGCTTGACGACCTGCTTGCGGTACAGGTCGTGGTACGGGTAGTGCAGCAGCAGCGGATACCGATCGGCCGGGGTGTTGGCGAAGTCCCACTCGATGTGGTCGGTGAACCCCTCCGATTGGGGATGAACGCCCCTGGGCTCGTCGTAGGGCACGTACATGGAGTCCGCGGCTCGGCGCCAGGCGACGACCTCCTCGTAGGTCACCTCCAGCTCCGCCGCCCGCTCCGGATGCCGTCCGACGGCGTCGACGGCGCCGCGGAAGTTCCGCTGGGCCATGAGGTTGGTGTAGACGTTGTTGTCCACCACCGCGCTGTACTCGTCGGGCCCGGTCACCCCGTCGATACGGAACTTGCCCTCCCCGTCGTGGAAGCCCAGGGCCCGCCACAGCCTGGCGGTCTCGACCAGCAGCTCGATGCCGAACTGCCGCTCGAACTCCTCGTCCCCGGTGGCGTCGGCCAGCCGGATCGCGGCGTCGGCGATGTCGGCGTTGATGTGGAAGGCCGCCGTGCCAGCCGGCCAGTACCCGGAGCATTCCGGCCCGGTGATCGTGCGCCAGGGGAAGGCCGCGCCGTCGAGCTGCAACTGCTTGGCCCGGTCCCTGGCCGTTGGCAGGATGCTGTGCCGCCAGCGCAGCGCGTCGGCCGCAGCGTCCGGGTCGGTGTAGGTCAGCACCGGCAGCACGAAGCTCTCGGCGTCCCAGAACGCGTGCCCGTCGTATCCCGGGCCGGTCAGGCCCTTCGCCGGCACCGGTCGGTGCTCGGCTCGCGCGCTGGCCTGAAGGACCTGGAACAGCGCGAAGCGCACCGCTTGCTGGACCTCGGGGTCGCCCTCCAGGGAGACGTCACCGCGGGCCCAGAAGTCGTCGAAGAACGCCCGTTGCTGGGAGACCAGGCCGTCCCAGCCGGTGGCCCGTGCTCCGACCAGAGCGGCCTCGACCTGCGCCCGGACGGCGGGCAGGGATCGCTGGCTGGACCAGCCGTAGGCCAGGAACTTGACCAGGCGCAGGGACTGTCCCGGCTCCAGGCGCACGGTCGCGGTGAACCGCGCGGTGTCCTCCGAGCCGTGCATGCCGGTCCAGACGTCACCGGGTGCCGTGACGATGTGGTCCATCGCCGCGCCGACCCGCAGCCCGCTGCGACGGGTGCTGTGCACGAGCAGCGCCCGGTTCTCGTGCAGTTCGCCATCTTCCGCCGCCAGGGGCGCGGTCAGCACCGCCGCGGCTCTGGGGTCGTTGGACATGGCGGGCAGCTGCTCGTTGGCGACCAGTTCGGACTGGACCACGACCCGGGCCGGCCGGTCGATCGCGCGGACCTCATAGCAGATCGCCGCGATGGCCCGGTGCGTCATGGATACCAGCCGGGTGCTGACGACCGAGACCGTCTTGCCCGCCGGCGAGGTCCACTCGACGGTGCGGCGCAGGTAGCCGTCACGCAGCGACAGCAGGCGCTCGTGCTGACGCAGCGTGCCATAGCGCACGTCGAACGGCTCATCGTCGACCAGGAGCCGGATGAGCTTGCCGTTTGTGACGTTGATGACGGTTTGCCCCGAATCGGGGTATCCGTAGCCAGATTCGGCGTGGGGCAGCGGTCGCAACTCATACACCGAGTTGAGATAGGTCCCCGGCAAGCCGTGCGGCTCGCCCTCATCAAGATTACCGCGCAGTCCGATATGGCCATTGGAAAGCGCAAAGACGGATTCGGTCTGGGGCAGCGCGGCTGGGTCGAAAGTCGACTCGCGCACGGCCCACGGCTCGACCGGGAACACCGGCTTACTGAGCATTGTTACCCCAACAGTTCTTCGAGGTTGTTCACCGCAATATCTGCGCCGTGAGCCAGAAGCTCATCGGCCGCACCGCCCCGGGCGACAGCGACGACACAGCCGAATCCCCCGGCGCGGCCAGCATCAATCCCGGCAAGCGCGTCCTCGAAGACCGCAGCCTTCTCGGGTGCGACGCCGAGTCGCTCGGCCGCTGCAAGGAATGTATCCGGTGCGGGCTTTCCAGGGAGGCGTTCTCGCATCGCGACCATGCCATCGACGTGCTCTTCGACGAACACGTCAATGCCCGAGGTCCGTAATACTTCCTCGCAGTGCCTGCTCGACGAGACGACCCCCCGCCGCAGCCCAGCACTCTTCGCCGCGGCGAGGTAGCGCACCGCGTCCGGATACGGCCGGACACCCGCACGACGCAATCTCGTCGTGAAGTAGTGGTCCTTGCGGGCCGCGAGCCCTTCGACCGTCTCCACATCCGGAGAATCTCCAGGACGCCCTTCCGGGAGCGAGATCTGGCGCGATTCCAAGAATGACCGCGCCCCATCCACCCGGGCCTTGCCATCGACATATTTGTGATAATCATTACCCGTGTCGAACGGAATAAACAACATGCCGTCGCGATCGGCACGCCGACGCAGCACCTCGTCGAAAAGTTCTTTCCACGCCGCCGCGTGCACGGTCGCCGTCGGTGTCAACACACCGTCCAGATCGAACAAACATGCCGTGATGTGATTTGGAAGTCCCAACACACCAGAAAGGGTAGCCATCTCTCACACTGAATTCCGCTAAACCTGCACAGCTTCCGAAGACTTCCACTGATCGTGGTTCAACCACCTGGCAGCAGATCACCCAACGATCCGATCACCGCCACCGGGGGAAGGAGGGGTTGTCCTCTGGACGTCCAGATCAGTCCTCCGGGGCCGTCGGGGCGGGGGCCGTCGGTCCAACATATCCCTGAATCTCCGGCCCCTCGCCGGGGTCGACCGGAGTCGGCGCCGTCGGCCCGACGTACTTCGGCCGCTCGGGTTGTCCCTCGGGCTCCGGAACCACGGGCTCGTCGCCGTGGATCTCCCCGTCACCCGGGCCCTTCGGTGCTGCGGACATATCGCCGTCTCCCCAGGTCGATCATGCTTGGCATGAACCGTCGTGTCCTTGCGAGGCTACGACTATATGCGCATGCGCCACAGATGCGGGCTACCCGATCGGCTCTCGGTAGATCGGACGCATCACACCCGCCGTTCGTCGATCACCATCACTCGGTGTAAGCCCTCAGCACATCCAGATGCACGATGGACACCCGACCGTAGTGCCTGGTCACGCAGCCGCGCTGGGCCAGATGACGCAGCGACTTCTGCACCGAGACCTCGGCGGCCCCGACCAGCTGCCCCAGCTCCCGCTGGGTCACGGGGATCTCGACGCCCACCGATTCCTCCGGCCGCTTGCGACCGCTCTTCGCCAGCATCGTCGCGCAGCCGAGTTCGTACAGCACGCGGGCGATGCGGACGGTCACCGGCAGGCAGAACTCCAGTCTCCGACGATCGGCCCAGCACAACCGGTCCGCGATGCACCGGCCGATCTCCCCCAGGATCCGCTCGTGCTTGCGCAGCAGCGCGTCGAACGAGGGAAAGTCGAGCACCACCGCGGCCACCGGACCGGCCGCCACGACGCTGGCGCTGCGCGGTTGCCCGCTGAGGTAGCGCATCTCCCCGAGCAGATCGCCGGGGCCACGCAGTCCGAGCAGGACCTCACGCCCGCTGTCCACCCCCGCAATGACCTTGGCCTGGCCCTTCCGCAGAATGACGATGTGGCTGCCGGTGTCGCCCTGCCGCAGCAGCGGCTGGCCCTCGACAAAGGACTGCTGCCGGGCGAAGGCCAAGAGGTCGACACATTCACAGCTCTTCAACGCCGCCGCGAAACGGTAGGGGCGAGGCTCCGGGGAGTTTCCGGATTCCGCACTGCGGCCCTCCCCCGGATACTGCGCCCGCCCGCCGTCGGAGCGGCCCGCATTCGAGTAGTTCTGGATCACGCGCAGCACCCGGTCACCTCCTGCTCCGGTTGGATTCGCTCGCCAGATCGCCTCGCCCGGACAAGCCCGTTTCCAGCGGGTGAGGATCTGATTGCGGTTCTGCCGACGCTGTTCCCGGACGTCACCTGACATCGAGGTGCACAGCGATCGTCATACCTCGGGTCGGACAGCGGCCCGCCGCGGGTCCGGCCGTCCTATGTATACCTCCCGTACTGTGTGATCAGGTTGAGCAGTAGCGCGACAAGCCTGCCGGGACCACTCGTCGACACGTATTCTGGCCGCCCGCCGTCCAACCCGCAGAGGACGCCAGTCAGGCGTCGGAACACAACGAGCGGCTGACCAGACCATTGATCGAGGATCGCGATACAGCCGGATCATTCGATCATTTGCGCCCCTACGGCGACCAATATGGTCACGGTAGCAGAGCGTGGCCCCCTATCAATGGCCGCTATCTCACGAAGCGGCTTTCCGGCCCCGGACCGCGGACGAAGCCCCGGCACCAGCGCCGCGAAATGGCCGGAGCGGCCGTGTGGGAGCGCTATTCCATATCTGTGGACGCCACCGACCGTTCCGGCCCGGTGGCGAACGATTCCACGCACCACCCGGTGGGGGGACATTCCCCCACTCGATCCGCGACATCCGCCCGACGAATTCGATCGCCTCGATACGGCTACACCTGTTTGGGGACCTTGCCCGTCGCGATGAGCAGCTGGCGCATCAGCTTGTGCCCGAAGTCCGCCGTCGGGTCGAACATCAGCGGACAGCCTCCGGCGATCACCTGGAGGCCCTGCCGGCGGCCATACTCCACGGCCTGGTCCGACACGCTGCCGGCGCCGAAGGACCGGTGCAGCCACACCCGGGGGATCCCCAGGGCCACGCACTCACGCATCGTGGCCTCGGCCTGATCCGGCCGTGTCGCGATCACGACGGCCTCGACCCCACCGGGGATCGACGCCAGGTCGGCGTAGCAGGCGTCGCCCTCGACCCGCTCCGCGTTCGGGTTGACGGCGAAGACCTCGTAGCCCTTGGCCCGCAGGCGCTGGTACACCGAGTTGCTGCCATGGCCCCGGGGGTTCCGGGAAACCCCGGTCACGGCGATACGTCTACTGGAGAGGAACTCGGACGCGGCTTCCCGAACAGTTGGCATGATTCGCCCGTCACTTCCGTCCGTCTCGGGGTGGGTGAACACGCCACCCGCGGGTCGCCCTGCGGCGGCCTCCCCGAGTGTCCTATCCCCCGGTTCCCGAGTCCATCGGTGGTTTCCCGGAGAAGTCGAATGCCCGGCCGTGCCGCCTCCGGTGAGCTGGCTCCGCGACGGCCAACCGGTTCGACGGCGGCATCCCGGCCCAGGACCGGCGGGTGCCATATATTGCGGGTCATGGCGAACGAGGAGTCCGCGAAGGCCGTGGAGATCTACACGGACGGTGCGTGCAGCGGCAATCCTGGACCGGGGGGTTGGGGCGCGCTGCTGCGCTACGGGGAGCACGAGAAGGAGCTGTGCGGCGGCGAGCACGAGCCGACGACCAACAACCGGATGGAGCTGATGGCGGCGATCCAGGCGCTGGAAAGCCTGACCAGGCCCATGTCCATCCAGTTGCACACCGACAGCACCTACGTGCGCGACGGCATCACCTCGTGGATGCCCCGGTGGAAACGCAACGGGTGGCAGACCTCCCAGCGGCAACCGGTCAAGAACGCCGATCTCTGGCAGCGGCTCGACGCGGCCGTCGCCCGGCACGCCGTCGAGTGGCTGTGGGTCAAGGGCCACGCCGGTCACCCGGAAAACGAGCGCGCCGACGCGCTGGCCAACCAGGGCATGAACCAGGCAAGAAACGGCACGGGCGAGGGCTGACACCCGCCCGGGGCGCCGCGCGCCCCCCCATATTCGTGCGTCTCCCCGATGGTCGCTCGTCTACGATGGCCAAGGATCTCGACGAGCGCCCGCTGAGAGTGAAGGACGTGGCATGAGGATCGGCATTGTCGGAGCGACCGGCCAGGTCGGCGGGGTCATGCGGAACGTGCTGGCGCAGCGCAAGTTCCCCGTCACCCGGCTGCGGCTGTTCGCCTCGGCCCGCTCCGCCGGCAAGACCCTGCCGTGGCAGGAGGAGCGCATCCCGGTCGAGGACGCGTCGACCGCCGATTTCTCCGATCTGGACATCGTGCTGTTCTCCGCCGGCGGAGCCACTTCCAGGGCTCTGGCCCCCGCCGTGGCTTCGGCCGGAGCCGTCGTCATCGACAACTCCTCGGCCTGGCGGATGGATCCGGACGTGCCCCTCGTAGTCTCCGAGGTCAACCCACACGCGATCGCCAGCCGGCCGAAGGGCATCATCGCCAACCCCAACTGCACCACGATGGCCGCGATGCCGGTGCTCAAGCCGCTGCATCTGGACGCAGAGCTGACGGCGATGACGGTTGCGACCTACCAGGCGGTCTCCGGAGCCGGCCTGGCCGGGGTCGCCGAGTTGCACGACCAGGCCAGGACCGTCATCGAGGACGCCGACGGGTTGACCTTCACCAGTTCGGCTGTGACGTTCCCCTCTCCCAACAAGTTCCCCCGCCCCATCGCGTTCAACGTCGTCCCACTCGCCGGTTCCCTGGTCCAGGACGGATCCCGGGAAACCGACGAAGAGCAGAAACTTCGCAACGAGAGCCGCAAGATTCTGGAGATCCCCGGGCTCAAGGTCTCGGGCACCTGCGTACGGGTGCCGGTCTTCACCGGCCATTCCCTGCAGATCAACGCACGGTTTGCCAGGCCGATCAGCCCGGAACGTGCCGTCCAGCTGCTGGGTGAGGCGCCCGGAGTCCGGTTGGACGACACGCCGACCCCCCTGGGGGCCGTCGGGGAGGACCCGACGCAGGTCGGCCGGATTCGCCGCGACGAGACCGTGCCCCACGGACTGGCCTTCTTCTGTTCCGGGGACAATCTCCGCAAAGGGGCGGCGCTCAATGCCGTCCAGTTGGCCGAGTTGGTTGCCGAAGAACTGGTCTAGCCGGCGCGGCAGCACACGACACACCTCGGTTGAGCAGGGGGCGCCGCGCAGGGCGATCGCCGGAGGTGGGAGTGTTGTCGCGCGCGTCGATCGCGTACGCACCCAGTCCAAGGAGCAGCAGTATGCCCCCGGCCCACGCCGACGATCCGATCACCTTCACCGACCTCGCGCTGCGGCCGGAGGTGCTCGACGCGCTGGCCGGTCTGGGCCACGAGGAACCGACGCCGATCCAGCGCGAGGCGATTCCACCGCTGATCCAGGGTTCTGACCTGCTCGGACAGGCCGCGACCGGCACGGGCAAGACGGCGGCGTTCGCCCTGCCGATCCTCGAACGCATGCCGGCGGGGCGCACCGACCGGCCGCCTCTGGCGCTGGTGCTGGTCCCGACGAGGGAACTGGCGATCCAGGTTGCCGACGCGATCCGGCGCTACGGTCGCACCCTCGGCACCAGGGTCGTGCCGATCTACGGCGGGCAGCCCATCGGACGGCAGCTGTACGCCCTGGAGCGCGGGGTCGACGTGGTCGTCGCGACCCCGGGCCGGGCGCTGGACCACATCCGCAGGTCGACCCTGGACCTGGCCCAGCTGACCATGGTCGTGCTGGACGAGGCCGACGAGATCCTCGATATGGGGTTCGCGGAGGACATCGAGGCGATCCTGGAGCAGACGCCCACGGAGCGGCAGACCCTGCTGTTCTCGGCGACCATGCCGGCCCGCATCGATGTCATCGCCCGCCGCCACCTGCGCCATCCGATCCGCATCCAGGTGGGACGCGAGGTGCCGGTGGCTGGCGAGGTGCCGCTCATCCGGCAGCATGCCTACGTCGTACCCCGGGCCTACAAGGCAGCGGCTCTCGGCCGGGTACTCGACATGGAGACCCCGACCTCCACCATTGTCTTCTGCCGGACCCGGGAGGAGGTCGACCAGCTGGCCGAGGCGCTGAACATCCGGGGTTACCGCGCGGAGGCCATCCACGGTGGTATGGGCCAGGAACAGCGGGACCGGGTCATGGGCCGGTTGCGGTCCAGCACGACGAACCTGCTCGTCGCGACCGATGTCGCCGCCCGGGGACTGGACGTCGAGCAGCTGACCCACGTCGTCAACTACAACGTCCCCACCGCCCCGGACGCGTATGTGCACCGGGTCGGCCGGGTCGGCCGCGCCGGGCGGGAGGGTGTGGCCATCACCCTCGTCGAACCGAGTCAGCTACGCCTGCTGACCGCTATCGAGCGGGTCACTCGTCAGCGCATCGAGGTCTCCCAGGTGCCGAGTGTCGCGGATCTGACGGCCAAGCGGCTGGAGATGACGCTGTCGGCGCTGCGGGAGACGCTGCTCGGCGATGACTTCGAACCGCTGCGGGCCGTCGTGGAGCCGCTGGCGGAGACCTTCGACCCGGTGGATGTCGCGCTCGCCGCGGCGAAGCTGGCGCACGAGGCCCGGTGGCCGGCAGCGGACGAGGAGGACATCCCGCGGGTCGCCCTGCGTGGTGGCCGTTCGGGGGTGGCCCGCCGCGACGGAACCCGCCACGACGGAGCCCGCCACGGCGAGCGCCACGGCGAGCGCCACGGGCGTTCGCCGTCCCGCGGTGGCCGCTCGGGGCCCGGCACCCACTCCCCGGCCAACGGCATGACCAGGCTGTTCGTCGGCGCCGGCCGGGGTTCCGGCATCCGCCCACAGGATCTGGTCGGCGCGATCACTGGCGAGTCGCGGCTGCATGGCAAGGAGATCGGGGCAATCGATATCGCCGATCGGTTCTCCCTGGTCGAGGTGCCCCACGCCGCGGCGAACGATGTCATCGCCGCACTGCGCGGCACCATGATCAAGGGAAAACGGGCCATCGTCCGGCGGGAGCGGGAGCCCATTCGTTAGGTCCGTGCCGCCTTCATCCGAGCGCATCCACGCATGGTCAGGATCCACCGGGATCTCATCCAAACGGTCGATGCTAGGGTAACTCACCGGTTTGACTATCTTGCCGATCCGCCGTGAGAACTCCGCTCCGGGAGGTAGCCATGCACGTCCAGCAGGTCAGGCGAACGCGCACCGGGCCAGATGGCGACCCGGGGCGCACCGGTCCCGCCTCCGCGGCGCCGGATCGCGCACCCGATCCGGCGGACCAGACCCTCGGCCTGCTCGACGCCTCCCGGTAGGAAGACAATCATGGGTTTTCTCTCCCGCCGGAGGCTGCTCGCCGCGTCTCTGGCCGCCGGTGCGGCAGCCGTCACCGCCCAGCCCCGCTCGGCCTCCGCGGCCCAACTCGACGCCGACCTCGAGGCGGCGGGGAAGACCTACGAGCTGACCGTGCTCGGCAGCGCCGATCTGCACGGCAATATCGGCAACTGGGACTACTACCGGGATGCCGAGTACGACGACGGCGCGCACAACGACGTCGGGCTCGCCAAGGTCGCGACGCTGGTCAACCAGATCCGGGCGGGACGGCCGGGTCGACCGACGCTTCTGGTCGACGCCGGGGACACGATCCAGGGCACGCCCCTGGCGTACTACTACGCCCTGCGCGAGCCGATCACCCAGACCGGCCTGCCCCACCCGATGGCCGCGGCGATGAACGTCCTCGACTACGACGCGGTGGTGCTGGGTAACCACGAGTTCAACTATGGTCTGCCGTTGCTCGATGCCTGGATCAAGCAGCTGAGCTGCCCGGCGCTCGCGGCCAACGCCCTGGACGCCGCCACCGGCCGCCCGGCCTTCCAGCCGTACCTCATCAAGCGGGTGCGCCTGGCCGAGCACGCCCCGCCGGTGCGGGTTGGCCTGCTCGGCCTGACCAGCCCGGGAACGGCCATCTGGGACCGGGCCAAGGTCGAGGGACAGCTGGTCTTCACCGACCTGGTCGCCGAGGCGGCACGGTGGGTGCCCGTGCTGAAGCGCCAGCGGGCGGACATCGTGATCGTGCTCGCCCACAGCGGGGACAGCGGCACCTCGAGCTACGGCTCCGGCCTGCCCGTGGAGAACGCCTCGGCACTGCTTGCCGAGCGGGTTCAGGGCATCGACGCCGTGCTGTGCGGCCACACGCACGTCGACCTGCCGCAGCGTTTCGTGACCAATGCCGCCACCGGTCGGCAGGTCCTCCTGTCCCAGCCGGCCAAGTACGGCCAGCGGTTGACCCGGATGGACTTCCAGCTCTCCCGGCGGTCCGGGCGGTGGGCGGTCACGACGTCAGCGGCCACGACGCTGAACACGAACACCGTCGTTGAGGACCCGGCCGTCCTCCTCGCGGTGAGAGATCAGCACGAGACGACCGTCGACTACGTCAGCCAGGTCGTCGCCGTGTCGACCGAGGAGCTGACCACTGCGGAATCCCGGTACCGGGACACCCCGATCATCGACTTCATCAACCAGGTGCAGACGGAGACCGTGACCGCGGCCATGGTCGGGACTCCGTACGAGCACCTGCCGGTGGTGTCGATCACCGCACCGTTCAGTCGCACGGCGGTGTTCCCCGCCGGCGAGGTCCGCCTCAAGGATGTCGCCGGGCTCTACCTCTACGACAACACGCTGGAGGCCGTCGTCCTGACCGGCGCGGAGATCCGGGCGTACCTGGAATACTCGGCCAAGTACTTCACGATGCACGCTCCGACGGATCCGGTCGATCCGGCAACGATCAGCGAACCGGCCGTCGCCGACTACAACTACGACATTCTCGCCGGGGTCGACTACCGCATCGACATCAGCGAACCGGTCGGAACACGCATCGTGTCCCTGGCCCGTCCTGGCACGGGCGCGGCCGTGGCCGACGACGACGAGTTCGTCGTCGCGGTCAACAACTATCGCCGGGGCGGCGGCGGCAACTTCCCCGGAATCACCAGGGACCCGGTCTACAGCGACCAACCGGAAATCCGCCAGCTGCTGATCGACTGGGCCCGGGACAGGGGCGTCATCGATCCCGCCGATTTCTTCACTCCCAACTGGGTGCTGGTCCGTCAGGGCGTCCCCGTCTTCTGATCCGGGCAGCACCCTGGAGATCCACTCGATTGTGTGACTACAAACGCGGACCACGAACGGTGATTCTGAACTCACCATTGTGACCGGCAACGCCACACATCTCGAGCGGTGATCACTATCGGCACCCAGAATCTCGTCAGTAGTCCCGTCAGAATCATCAGCATCTATGCCACCCGCTGGCGGTTGACGGACGCCGGGGTCGGCGAGGGCGAGGCCGATCTCGACTTTGGTCGGTTGACCGAGTTCTACAACCGTTTCCGGGCTCAGCTTCCCCAGCGGCTCTGTCACGAGCGGTTCGGCGGCACGACAACCCGGTTCACCGGGGAGTCCCCACCGGGCTGTCCAGTGTTCATGGTGGATTCCTGGCTGTTCGCCCTGCCCTCTGACCAGGTCGTCGCCGCCCTGACCCTTGATGTCGGCTGCCCGTCCCTGGGCGAGGACACCACCGCGCTGGCTGCGGTGTTGGAGCACTGCACCTACGCCGACATCGCCATCGGGGATGAGCCCCTCGACACATATTTCGCCCGGTTGGCCGCCGAGGGTGGGGCGGTCCCGGTCGAGGACGAGACGACGGACCTGCTCCAGGAGCGGCACCAAATCGTGTTCACGGCGGGAACTCCCGGTGCCCCGTTGCCGAGGACCGAAGCGCTCAAGCACATCCTCTACCGCAAGAATCCCCCGTACCGGGAAGAATTCACTGGCGCCAAATGCCCCAGCGAACTCAACCAGGCGCCTCGTACCCTGGGCGCGATCACGCCGCATGTCAGCCTGCTCTACGGACACGAATCCTTCGTCCAAGACAGCGTATTTCTCTCGACGGTTCAGGCTGTCGGAACCGCGTCCCGGTTTCGCCAGATCTGGCGCGAGGCCCATTGCCAGGTCCGGTATTTCCGCAGGTACGGACAGCGGGATGAAATGGGCAAGCAGGTCCGCGAGGACCTGGAACAGCTGGTCGACTGCCTGGGCAACCTGGAATTCGATCTCACGTTCAGCGTGGAGTTTCCACTCATGCGGATCGAGAGCTTCCACTCGGCGCTCTACGAGGCGATGGATCTGCGCGAGCAGGCCCAGACGCTCAGCCAGATGTTCACCCAGCTCGCGGGCAGCATTCAATCTGAGATCACAGCAATCGATATCCGAGAGCGGCGCGACACCGAGGCCAAGCAGAAGCGCAGCGCGTTCGCGGTCAGCGCGCTGGGTTTCTTCGGCGTCCCCGTCATGTTCGTGCTCGGGTTCCTCGGCATCAACGCGTACGAGGTCAACGGGGACCGGTCCATGTTCGACGAGCATTACCTGACGGCGTACATCATCGCCTTCGTGCTGGCGCTGTTCCCCGCCGCCGTCGTCCTTCCCCCGTACGTCCGGGACTGGCGGACGCTGTCGCCCGCACGGGTGGCTCAGCGCCTGTGGCGTTGCTGGTTGGGCCGATCGCGATAGCCGCGCCGACCGACCATGCTCGGCCCGGACGACGCCGGTCTCGTCGGCGAGCCGGCAGGTGCTGTACCTGCGGCTCGCCCGGCACGAGGAGGCGGACATGCGGGGCGACATGCGGGGCGACATGCGGGGCGACATGCGGGGCGACATGCGGGGCGAGCCACGACGGCCGCCCGCGGACGGTCCAGGGCCGGAGCCGGTCCCGTCCGGCCGCGCGGACGGTCGGTCCTCCGGGGGCACGCGGTGTTTGCCACCGGCCGGCAAAATGCCGGACATGACTGCCGAACACTCCTCAACCGACCGCGAAGAGCGACGCCAGCGGGCTCAGGCGGCCGCATTCGACCACATCGGCGAACACTACGACGAGGTGTTCCCGCACAAGGACGGCCAGCAGCACGCCGTCGAACGGCTCCTGGCCCGGCTCCCGGCCGGCGCCCGGGTCCTGGACGTGGGGTCCGGCACCGGACTGCCGACCGCCCAGCAGCTCACGACCGGGGGATGCACGGTCACCGGCATCGACACCTCGCAGCGGATGGTCGATCTCGCCAGCCGCAACGTGCCGCAGGCGACGTTCCTGCGCCGTGATGTGCTCGACCTCGACGCCGCGGCCCTGGGCGCCTTTGACGCCGCTGTAGCCTTCTTCTCGCTGCTCATGCTGACCCGCCGCCACGCGGTCCAGGCGCTCGGCCTGATCCGGGAGGCCCTCCGGCCGGGAGGCTGGCTGGCCGTCGGCATGGTCGAAGCCGATCTCGACGACGTCGAGATGCGGTTCCTCGGTCAGCCGGTCCGGGTCAGCGGCTGGCTCCGCCAGGACCTTCGCCGGGTTCTCCCGGAGGCGGGG
>JABDRL010000114.1 GCA_013041765.1 Dactylosporangium sp.
TCCCCGGCCGGGGAACGGGGCCGCAGGGTTTCCCGTCAGCTCACGATGTCCTTGCGCAGAAAACGCCACCAGGCGAGGGCCAGGAAAAGCCCCGTGTACAGCAGGGCCGAGACACCTCCCCGGACCACGTCATCGACCTGCGGCGGATCCGTCAGCAGGCCGAGCCAGGCCTCGCTGTAGTGGGTCGGCAGCACGGTCCGCAGGTCGCCGAGCGCGGTGATCTGGTCGAGGATGCTGGACACGATGAACAGCAGGACCGCGCCCCCGACGGCGCCGAGTGCCGCGTCGGTCGATACCGACAGCAGAAAGGCCATCGCCGCGACCACCAGCAGGGTCACCGCGAGGTATCCGACGACGCCCAGCAGCCGCAGGCTGCCGTCCGCCGGAGACAGTTCCGCCCCGATCGGCGGCCGCAACGGGTTCCAGCCGTACCGCACGGTTCCGGCGGCGAGGGCGGTACCCGTCAGAAGAACGAGCGCGGCGACGCAGTAGGCGAGGGCGACCACCAGCTTCACCCCGAGCAGGCGCGCTCGCGGCACCGGCATCGCCAGCAGGTACCGCAGGCTGCCCCAGCTGGCCTCGCTGGCAACCGTGTCCCCGCAGAACAGCGCGACCACCACCACCAGCAGGAACCCGGCGGACACCAGGAGGGTGAAGAGGGCGAAATTCAGGCCGCCGGTGGTTGCGAGCGTCGCGTACTGCGAGAACTGGCCACCGCCGTTCCGGTGGTTGTCGCCCCGGTCCAGTTGGAAGGCGACCAGCACGACCAGCGGCAGGGCGACCATGAGAGCCAGGGCGATCTGCGTGCGTCGCCTGCTCGCCTGCCGCCGAATCTCCGTCCAGATCGACATCATCGTTCCCCGCCCGCCGTGGTGTCCCCACCGACCAGGGCGAGGAACGCATCCTCCAGCCGCCGGCGGGGTATCACCTTCTCCACTCCGATACCGGCCTTGACCAGCGCCTCGACCAGTTCGGCACGCTGTCTGACCAGATCCGGATGATCGAGGTGCACCACCACGGTGCTGTCCCCGTCCCGCTCCACCGAACGCACCGTGGCCAGTCTGGCCAGCACCCCCGCCGCCGCTTCCTGGTCGGAAACGTCGATCCGCACGATCGGCGAGTCGCCGACGATGGCGTTGACCGCGCCCGTGGCGACCACGCGGCCCTGGTTCATGACGATCACGTCCGTGCAGGTTTGCTCGACCTCGGCCAGCAGGTGGCTGGAGACCAGCACCGCCCGGCCATCCGCGGCATAGCGTCGCAGCACCTGACGCATCTCGGCGATCTGCGGCGGGTCGAGCCCGTCGGTCGGCTCGTCCAGGACCAGCAGCTCCGGTAGGCCGAGCATCGCCTGGGCGATCGCCAGCCGTTGCCGCATGCCATGGCTGTAGGTTCGGACCCTGCGGTTCACCGCGTCGCCCAGTCCGGCGATCTCCAGTACCTCGGCGAGGCTCGAATCCCGTTCCGGGCGACCGGTCGTCTTCCAGTACAGGCGCAGGTTCGCCGCACCGGACAGGTGCGGCAGGAAGCCCGGGCCCTCCACCAGCGCGCCGGCTCTGGCGAGCACGGACGCGCCGGGCACGACCCGGTGGCCGAACACCAGCACCTCGCCCGCGGTCGGTCGGGTGAGGCCCATGAGAACCCGCAGGGCGGTGGTCTTCCCGGCGCCGTTGGGCCCGAGCAGCCCGACGACCTGACCCCGGCGCACCGTGAAATCGGCCGCGGAGACGGCGCGGAAGCCATCGGCGTACTCCTTGCGCAGGCCCCGCACGACCAGCGGGGTGTCGACATGCTCGGCGACCACGAGCCGGCTGGCCCGGCGGGTCCGGCGGCGGGCGACGGCGACCGCGAGGGCCACCGCCACTCCGGCCCCGCCGGCCAGTCCCGCGAGGATGCGGCGCCAGACGGCGTCGGGATTGGCCATCGGGACACCAGCGGCCCCGGGCAGCATAATCTCCGGCTCGACGGCCACCGAGTAGACGGTGGGCTCGGCCGGTGTCGCATAGGCCTGGTCCGAGGTGGACAGCGTGACCCGCAGCCGGTGTCCCGCGGCGAAGCGGTGCACGATCGCCGGAAGGGTGACCGTGACCGGTCGGGCCCGCGCCAGGTCCGTGGGCAGTCCGGTCAACCTGATCGGGGCGATGAGACCGTTCGGCAGGGTCGACTCCCCGTGCCGGTCCACGTCGTACAGTTTGGCGAACAGCACCGCCTCGCCGGTCGGGGAGGCGGCCCGGACCCGCACCGTCGGCGCGCCCACCACGTCAGCCGCCGTTTCCAGCGGCTGGGAGTAGTAGTCGGCGTGCTGCCCCGGCACCTCGGTGACCAGCCCGCTCACGTAGCTGGCGAGATCTCCGGCGCTGGGCAGCGAGGACAGTGCGCCGGGGGTGCCGGCCGCCGGGTTGGCGATGTGCTGGACGGGGCCGGCAACCGAACCCGGGATGGTCCCCGGAGCCGTCCCGCCGCCGGTGCCGCCCGCGAGTCCCGGGTAGGCATCGACCGAGTAGGCCGAGGTGACGATGCCCCGGTCGGTCACGTCGAACCCGGTGACCCGGGAATAGGTGAAGTCGTCCGCCGGGGCCGGCCCCGTGCCCCGCAGGTAGTGGTCGAGCCATTCCAGGATCAGAGTCATCAGCCGGTCGGTGTCGGAGGCCGGCCCCTCGCCGCCGTCGTGGCCGCCGGTGTACCACGCGACCCGCACGGGCGTTCCGTTCTCCGCGACCGCGCGGGCGTTGGCGTCCGCCTCGGACAGTGGGAAGAGCGAATCCGCCGTTCCCTGGATTAGCAGGGTCGGGGCGGTGATCTGGTCGACGACCGTCGCGGGACTGGACCGGTCCAGGAGCGCCACGGCGGCGGCGTCGGCGCGTCCCCTGGCCGCGATGCGCAGATACGCCTCGCAGATCTCCGGTGCGAATCGCCCGCACTGCGGATCGACCGCAGCGGCTCTCGTCGCTCTGCCCGAGTCACCGGCGCCGCCCGCCGCGGGAGCGTCTCCGGCTCCCCCGCCCGTGCCGAGGAAAATCCCGGCCCAGGCCCGCTTGAACACCCCATCCGTCGCGGGACCACCGGTCGCCTCGGGAAAGAACGACCGGGAAAGATCATTCCAGGTAATCATAGGAACGATCGCGTCGATACGGCTGTCCACTCCGGCGAGCAGCAGGGCGAGTCCACCGCCGTAGGAGCCGCCGACCACCGCGACGCGCGGATCGCCGGGTGCCTGGGTAGCGATCTCCGGGCGGGCGGCGAGCCAGTCGACGAGCCGCTGGGCGTCCTTGACCTCCCAGTCGATGCTGTCCAGATGGATCTGACCGGTGGACCGGCCGAAGCCCTGAGCGGTCCAGGCCAGCACGGCGTACCCCCGGCCGGCGTAGTCTTCGGCCTCGGCGGCCACCGTCTGCTTGGTGCCGCCGAACCCGTGGGCCAGCAGGATCGCCGGAACCCGGTGCCGGGCACTCGCCGCCGTCGGCAGATAGAGCGTGGCGTCCAGGGTCACCTGTGCCGCGTTGTCCGGCCCGGTGGGTACCGTGATCATGAAATCGTGAGTGTGCCACCTGACCGGTTCCGGCCACGCGACCCATCCGGCGAGGGCGGCGATCAGGAGGAGCCCGACACCACTCCCGACCATCCGGCGACGGGTCGGACGCATCCGCGTCAGGAACGGATATGGACGAGGCCCAGGCACGGATGACATGCCCCAAGCCTACGAAATGGCAATCAGACGGGTTGACGAATTCTGGCGCTGGCGGCACGCTCGGCGGCAGTCAGTTCACGGCAATTCGGCAGTGGGATCCGACCGGGTCTGATGTGCATTCATCGCTCGCCGATGGTGCAAGGTTGGGGAACTCCAGTATCTGGAAGTATCGTGTATGCGCGGGCACGAGAACCAGATTCATCCACCGATACGGCTCGGCAAGCGAGCGGCGGCCGCAGCCGGAGTGTGGTGGTAGACCCGGCGGCGACGAAGTCCACCTGGCGCGTCGTTCCCGCGGACCGTCCGGGCGGCGGGAGGTCAGTGAATGCTCGATATCACCAGCGACCAGCCAGTCGGTGACGATCTCGATCATGAGCAGGAGTACCCCGCCGACCTGGAAGTCCTGACCCGCCTCACCTGGCTTCCCGATGGCTCAGCCGAGGAGAGCGTATTGGCCAATTCCCTCCGGAGATTCCTCCAGGAACGCCGGCTTTCTGAGTCGACCGTCCTGGACGGCTCGCCTGGGGTGGCGCGGTGGAACAGTTATCTGCCTTGAGCGTTCCGGGCCAGGAGCGGCCCGTAGACCATGCCTGCGCACCATGGCCGTACCGCCTCCTCGCGGTGGACGCGCTCCACCGTCGCGGATGGCGGCCGTCGGCGCTCCGGGAGTTTGTGCTCAAGATCCACCAGCGGTGCAACCTCGCCTGTGACTACTGCTACGTCTACACCATGGCCGACCAGAGTTGGCGCGCCCGCCCGGCCGTCATGTCCGAGCGGGTATGGACGGCCGCCGCCAACCGCATCGCCGAACACGCCGAGCGACACGCCCTCGATGAGGTCCGAGTCGTCCTGCACGGCGGCGAGCCGCTGCTCGCTGGCATCGACCGGATCGCCGCGATCGCCGAGGCGGTCCGGACGGCGCTCCCGGCGCCCGTCACCGCACGGCTGGCCATGCAGACCAACGGCGTGCTGCTCGACGAGGCGACCCTGCGGGCCCTGCTCCGCTGCGACATCCGGATCGGGGTCAGCCTCGACGGCAACCAGAGCGATCACGATCGTCACCGCTCCGACGCTGCCGGTCGGGGCAGCTTCGCCGAGGTCGACCGGGCACTGCGGCTCCTGTCGGGTCCGGAGTACCGATCGCTGTTCTCCGGGATTCTCACCACCGTCGACCCGCACACCGATCCGGTCGCCTGCTACCACACGCTGCTGGCCTACCGGCCGAAGGCCTTGGACTTCCTGCTGCCCCACGCCAACTGGTCGGCCCCGCACCCGGATTCCGGGCAGGCCGACCGGTCCTTCGGCTCCTGGCTGATCCGGGTGTTTGACCGTTGGTACGACGCCCCACGTCAGGAGACCCGGATCCGGTTCTTCGAGGAGATCATCCATGTCGTCCTCGGGGGTGCCAGTCACTCCGAGAACATCGGGCTGAGCCCGGCGGCGGTCGCCGTCGTGGAGACCGACGGCGCCATCGAGCAGGTCGACGCGCTCAAGTCCGCCTATCAGGGAGCCGCCGCCACCGGGCTTTCGGTCCTCACCGACCCGCTCGACCGAGCGCTGTCGCATCCCGGGATCATTGCCCGGCAGCTGGGCGTCGATGCATTATCCGAGCAGTGCCGGCGGTGCCCGCTGCACCGCATCTGCGGCGGCGGAGAATACCCCCACCGCTACCGGGCCGGCGCCGGCTTCCGAAACCCCTCGGTCTACTGCGCCGACCTCGCCAGCCTCATCAATCACGTCTGGCACCGGGTCCACGCCGATCTGCGGGCCCGGCTGCGGGCTGCTCGGTAGTTCAGGTGGCGGGTGGTTCGATGTCGCAGTCGGCGCGCTTGCCGCGGATGGCGTCGATGGTGTCGGGGTGGTTGCGTCCCAGGACCCGTTCCAGGGCGTCGAGGGCGGCGTCGAGGCGCTGCTGGGCCGGGGCGTCGCCGGTGGTGGACTGCCAGTCCAGGGCGGCGTTGACCGCGCAGGCCAGGGTGTCCGGATGCGCTGGCCCCCGCACCCGGCGGGAGCGCTCCAGGGTCTGTTCGGCCAGGTCGGCGGCCTGCTGGACCTGGTGGGCCAGCAGCAGGCTACTGGCGTGGTTGTTGGCCGAGGCCAGGGTGTAGGGGTGGTCTGGGCCCAGCATGCCGGCCAGGGCCTGGTGGGTGTCGGCCTCCAGGGTGAGGGCGGTGCGTCGCTCGCCCAGCAGGCGCAGGATGATGCCCTGGTTGACCTGCGCGACCAGGCTCAACCGGTGGTCGGTGCCGAAGACCCGGTGGTAGGTCTCGACGGCGTCGGTGGCCACCCCGCGGGCCTCGGCCAGCCGGCCGGCGGCCCGCAATGCGTTGGCCCGGGCCATGGCCGCGGCCAGGGTGTACTCATGGTCGGCTCCGAGGTGGGTGTGCAGGGCCCGGTGGTTGTCGCGCGCCCGGGCCAGGGCCTGATTGTGCTGGCCGGTCTTGCGCAGGGCGATGGCGATGTTGTGCTCGCCCAGCAGGAACTCCCGGCTGTGGGGAGCCAGCGCCGCCGAGGCCGCCGCCCAGTGCTCCAGCTGCCGGTCGAGGGCCTGGCGGTAGCGGCCCAGACCATACAGATCGGCCACCACGTAGGTGATGAACCACAGGGTCCGGGGATGGGTCTGACCGTAGGCCCGCCGGTAGTCGCCGACGATGGCCGCCGAGATCTCGTGGGCCTCCTGGAAGCGGCCCAGCTGCCGCAGCACGGCCGCGACGTTGCCCCGGGCGTTGACGGTGTGCTCGTCGTCGGGACCGTAGACCCGCATCGAGCGCTCCAGGTTCTCCTGATCGCTGCGCAACGCCCCGGGCAGGTCGTTGGCCATGCTCCGGTCGAAGCCCAAGCCGAGGGCCACCCCGACGGTGTGCTCGTGGTCGTCGCCGAAGGCCGGACTGGCCCGCAACAGCTCGAAGGCCTCCTCGTCGAGCTCGCGGGCCCGGGCGTGCCCGCCGAGCATCCGCAGGGCGTTGGCCAGGTGCCGGCGGGCCAGCAGGCTCTGCTCGTGGTCGCCCCCCAGCCCACCCTCCACCGGGGGTTTGCACCACTGGTCGACCATGGCCTGCCCCAGGGCCTGGCTGGCGGTGTAGTCACCGATCTGGAACAGGTAGCGGGCCTGGTCCAAGACCACCAGCCGGGCGGCCGCCCCATCGGCATGGACCAGATCGGCGGCCAGGATGTGCGGCCCCAACTCGGCATGCCCCGACCAGGTACCCCGGTCGTCGGGGTGGCTGGGATTGGCCTGCCCCAACAGGTTACGGACATTGGCCAGGCTCTGCGCCCAGCGGTCCTCGTCGAGTTCGGTGCGCAGCACCGCCTGCACCAACCGGTGCACCTGGATACGCTGCCCGTGCGGATCGACCCGGGCCAACCCGTAACGAGACAGCTGCCGGATGATCCGGTTCATCTGGATCGGATCACGCAACGCCCGCCGCAGTGGCGCCGACAGGTCCGCCGAGCGTCCCTCGCGCAGCACCCCCGCCGCGATCGGCTCCGGCCCCAGGCAGGCGAACAGCTCCAGCAACTCGGCCGCAGCCGGACTGGCCGCCCGCAACCGTTCGAGGGCCAGGGTGAGGAACGCCGTGGTCGTGGTGTGGTAGTCCGACGGCTGGCCCTCGTCGAGCAGCTCGCGCACCCGATCGTCGAACAGCTCCAGGTACTCCTCGACCGACATCCCCGTGGTCAGCTGAAAGTTGGCCGCCTGTTCCAGGGCCAGGGGCAGGTCCCCGAGCTTGTCGGCCAGCAGGTCGGCGGCCCCCGGGGTGATCCGGGCATCCCGCCGGCCCAGCAACTGCACACTCTCCGTGCGCTGGAACACATCCACCTCGATGGCGTTCCACCGGGTGGCCCAGTCGGCATTCCGCGACGTCAACACCACATGACCACCCGCGGAGGGCACCAACGAGATCAACTCATCGGGCCGCTCGGCATTGTCATAGACCAGCAACCACCGGTAGCGGGTACCGCCCAGGGCATCCAGCACCGCCCGGGCATGCTGCAACCGGTCCTGGCTGGCCGCCACCCCCAACCGTTCACCCAGCTCCACCAGCGAGGCCAGCACCTCGGTACGCCGCTCGGCGGACACCCACCACACCAGGTCATAGCGCTCGGCATACCGGTAGACGTACTCGATGGCGAGCTGGGTCTTGCCCACCCCGCCATAGCCGTGCAGGGTCTGCGGCAGCACCGAGGTCTTCGCATGCCGCCGCAACTCCTCGCGCAACCGCCGCAGCAGCACCTCCCGGCCGGTGAAATTCGGATTCCGGAACGGCACACCACCCCAGATCCGCGGCAACGCCACCGGTTCCAGTGCCGTCCTGGGGAGGTCATGGATACTCCGCATGTCGCCTCCCGCTGGGTCTCCAGGTGGAGCGGCGCCGTCCAACGACGCGGGGGTGTCCTCTGGCTCCACCTCGTCGGGGTGATCGACGGCCCTCGCAGCAGCCTGATCAGATTCGCCGGTAGGTCCTTGCAGTGACCGTAGACAAAGGTCACGAATTTCGCCAGAGTCGAAATAGAGTCGATTTGCGACACCGTCAATCCAACCGTGTAGCGCGCGGGCCGCACGGCCTGAAATTCGATGCGCCAGGGTGTCCACGAATCCGAGAAGGGTCAGTGGGTTCTTTGCCGCCTCGGCGAGTTCCTCAACGTATTCGACCACCAGCCGGGGAGTCGACTCCGTCGGGGCAGACTGGCCCAGTTCGTCGGCCAGGCCATCGCGTGCGGTGGTTATCAGGTCCGCCGGAACCTCGGCCAGCAACTGGATGAGGGCATCCCGCTCGTCCGAGGTCAGCAGCGTCTGTCGTTCGATCTCGGCGACGAGCCGTTCGAGATCGGCCATCCCGTGGCTTCCCTTGGAGAAGCTGCTGACCACCTGTGTGAACTTGCCCAGCGCGCCGGGACGCATCAGGCAGGCATTGATGAGCGACCAGATATCACGTTTGGCGTCCGGATAGCGCGGTATGTTGAGTTCCTGGCCAAGCTGGCTTTCCAGCTCCAACATGTAGAAGTCGCGTGTCTGCTGTGTGCCCATCGATCCCGTTCGCAGGTAGAGCTCGGACAGCCGCTCCTTCACCTCGACGGACACCTGCGGACTCATATTTCGGCCCGCCAAACCACGGAGGGCGCATCGGCACCACATCGAGCACGCGCCCCATCGGGCCAGCCAGCAGACATGATCGCAAACATGCGCACCAACTCCGAGGCCCCGACCCGGGACATTCTGGCGGTGGGCTCAATATTGGGATTCCTAATCATAACGGCGGTACCCGCCGGGGAAAACCGGAACACTGCGGATTCCGGCGTTTGCCCAGATGCGATTTCACCATGTGCCAGAAATACGAAAGACCCCGATACATTTGATGACCGTGACGATCCAAGACGGTCCCAACAGGACTGGTGAACGCGGATTGTCCTGAGGCCCGGAACACGCCTCCGGCTGAGCCGGACGTGAGCCCTGGTTCCTCCAGCGCATAGCATCTGGCGGAGCAAGTCAGAGGAGGAGCATCGATGGCACGGCTGGCGCTGGGGACTCGGGCCGCTCGGAAGAGTATCGCCGCCGGTCGCCGGCTGGCCGAGAGCATCCGGACGCTGACGGCGGTGCCGGAGCTGCTGCGGGCGAGGGTACTGAAACAGTCCGACCGCGTTCGGGGACAACTGGCCTACGAGCGGATGCGCACGACGCCGCTGGCGGATCTTCGGCGGGTGACGAGCGGGAACCTGCGGCTGCACGAGCTGGAACGGGCCGGCTGGTCGACGGTGTTGGACATCCTGCGGTCGGGCCAGGAGGACCTGCAGCGGGTGCACGGCATCGGGCCGCAGAGTGCCGAGGCCCTGCGTCAGGCAGCCGACGACCTGCTGACGCGCACCGAGCAGGAAATCGCGGTCCGGATCGATCCGGACCTGCGCACCCAGGACTCCGAGGATCTGCTACGGACCCTGCGCATGCTGCTCGAGTTCGGCAGGGCCAGTGGTCCGGCCGACTCGGCGGCCGCCGGTCTCGCCCCGGTGCTGCCCCAGACCCTGCACCGCGCGAAGCCGGCCGGCAGCTGGTGGCGGATGCTGCTGGCCCGCGCTGGCACCAGGAAATCTGCCACGACGGCGCTCGGGGATCTGCGAACCTGGGTCGACAGCCCGGCGACCACGCTGATCCACAAGTCCGCCACCAGCGCGGTGGGAGCCGCCCGGCGGGCCGAGCGGCTTTCCGCGAAGCGGCTGTGGTCGGATTTCCAGCGGAATGCCGCCGCGTACACCACGCTGCTGACGGAGATCGGCCGGGCGGGGCCGGACGGTGACGCCCGAGCCGCGCGGGGCTTCGTCCCCGACGAGCTTGCCGACGAGGCCGGCGGGGTTGATCTGGACACCAGCCTGCTGAGCGTGCGGCTGCGGGCGTATCAGGCATTTGGCGCGAAGTTCGCGTTGCTTCAGCGACGTTGTGTCCTCGGGGACGAGATGGGGCTCGGCAAGACCGTGCAGGCGATCGCGGTCCTCGCACACACCGCGTCCCGGGGCGGGCGGCATTTCCTGGTCGTCTGCCCCGCCAGTGTCCTGGTCAACTGGATCGCCGAGGTCAGCTGTCACAGCGCGCTGGCGGCCCACCAGGCCCACGGCGCGAGCCGGGACGCCGCGACGGCCCGGTGGATCAAGGAGGGCGGCGTGGCGGTGACGACATTCGAAACGCTCCGGAGGCTGCCGCTGCCGGCCGGGTTCCGGCCGGACTACGTGGTCGTTGACGAGGCGCACTACATCAAGAACCCGCAGGCCCAGCGGACACAGACGGTCAACGCCGTGGCGGAGCGGGCCCCCGGGGTGCTGATGATGACCGGCACGCCGCTGGAGAACCGGGTCGAGGAGTTCCGCGATCTCGTGTCGTACCTCGATCCGACGGTCGCGGACACGATCACGGTGTCCGACGGGATGCTCCCGGCCCGGGACTTCCGGAGCAAGGTCGCGCCGGTCTACCTGCGGCGCAATCAGGAAGATGTGCTGGCCGAGCTCCCCGAGTCGCTGGAACTGGAGGACTGGGTCGTCCTGGCCGACGCCGATGAACAGGCATACAGCGCGGCGGTCGGCGCGGGCAACTTCGCGGGTATGCGGCGGGCGACCGTCATCAACCGCACCGCCGTCATGTCCGCGAAACTGGAACGGCTGCTGGAGATCGTCGAAGAGTCGGCCGCCAGCGGATGGAAGGTCGTCATCTTCTCGTTCTTTCTCGATGTCCTGTCCGAGGTGGACGACGCAGTCCTCGCGGCGGGAGACGGGGTCAAGACGTTCCAGCTCAGCGGCAGGGTGCCGGCAGCCGAGCGGCAGCGCATGGTCGACGAGTTCAGCGCCATCGACGGCCACGCGGTCCTCATCAGCCAGATCACCGCGGGCGGGGTCGGCCTGAACATCCAGGCGGCCTCGGTGGTCATCCTGACGGAGCCGCAACTGAAGCCCACCATCGAGCAGCAGGCCATCGCCCGGTGTCACCGCATGGGGCAGACCCGCAGGGTCAGGGTGCACCGGCTGCTCGCCAAGGACACCGTTGACGAGCGGCTGCTGGAGATCCTTGGTGGCAAGAGCGCGCTCATTGCCGCGTACGCCCGGGAGAGCGACGCCAAGAAGCTGGATCCGGCCGCGGTCGACGGGCGCTTGACCGGCGAGCGTGCGGATGCGGCGGGCACGGACGCCGGCGGTATCGGGGAGGGCAATCTCAAGCAGCGCATCATCGCCGCCGAGCGGCAACGGCTGGGCCTGCCGTCGGGCGCTTCCCGTGCCCAGACATGATCAATGCCGATGGTCTGCGCGTGCCCCACGGCGGCGCATCGAGTCGATCAACGCGTGGGTTCCCTGCGGCAGGCCGGTATGAGCGGCCACAACGGGACACTTCACCTTGAACAAGAAGAACAGCGGGCGGTTGACCTCGCTGAGGGTCTCAACGTTGCCCTGCCCCTTGGCGATGATCATGTCAGCGGCCTCGAACCGCTCGCGGAACGTCGCTCCGCAATCGTCGAGCAATGTGCCGGGCGCGTCCGAGCCGTTGTCGATGACTTCGACGAGGTCAGCGAGCCCGGTCTCCCGCGCGTCCTCGATCGTCGCGTCGTTGATGATCGGCCCGCCCCGGACCACGACGGTGACCCGGTCCGGACCGATCGCCTCGATGAGCAGCCGATCGACCACGATCTCCCCCGCATTGTCGGCCAGGTACATGATTCGGGTCGCATGCGCCAGGGCCTCGACAAACGACTCCCAGTCCTCGTGGAAGGACTCATGCAGCACCCCGCGCAACGCCAGCAACGCGTCGGCCGGGGTGAGCGAGGCGTTCGGCCCGAGGTCGATGACGTTGCCCGCGATCGCCAGGCGAGCGGCGAGCCGCAACGGATCGGGCGCGTGTCGAATCATGTCCCTCAACTCTGGAAGCAGGCCCAGGACAAGATCGTTGAACGCCAGCTTGGCACCTCGATAGGGATCGGGATCGCCGGTCAGCTCCCGTAGCCTGCGGTGGATGGCCTGCCCGACGACCACGGGCGGTCTGGTCAGATCCACCTCGCTCGACATCCGGCGGACCTCTTCCAGGAGAGAGTCCCTGGCCGGACCCTCTGGAAGGAAACGGCTGACGTCGGCGCCCTGCCGGATGAAGCACGCCGCGCAGTCAGGACTGGCATCCACAGCATTCCGCTTCCGCGAGGATCACCTGAAGCAGACGTGTCGGGTGGTGCGGGCAGCGCCCCATGCCGAGCCTCCAATTGCGTTGACGATACGTTAACGATATATCGCTTATGCATGGTCAACAAGAGGACGCGGCGCCGGGGCTGGGGGCACACACCCACCTGACCCCCGGTCGGGGTGGGGGCGCACCAGGCGCCCGGCCGTCCGGAGGCCGGGCGCCGCCGACCGGCCTTAGTCCATAATGGATGAGCTAGGTTCCGGTGGGGCTCGGGACCACCCGCCCCCTCCGAACGGCCGGCTCCGGGCGGTGAGCCCGCCACGATACGGTGTCGCTCGCCGGGATCCGGGGAGGTCCAGGGGCCGGGAGGGGCGGATACCATGAAGCTGATCGAACTCGTGGTATCGATGACGCTCATGTCGGGCACGGCCGGGACGCTGTACACCGTGCTTGACGTCCCAGCGCTGCTGGTCCACGCGACGCCGGTGTCGGAGCGAGCCACCTGCCGGATGGTCGACACGGGCATCGCCGCCTATGCCGTCCAGCATGGCCGGCCGCCGACGCACGTGGCCGACGTGCTGCCGTACGTGCATGGCGACCTCGCCGGCTACCGGATCGTCGACGGGGCTGTCGTCGGACCAGGTTGCCCGACGTCCGGGTGGCCCGCTGGGGTGCCGGGGCCTCGACCCGGCTCGGGCGCCACCGGTGGGTGATCGAACGGTCGCCGTCCTGAGCCATGGAGGGGATCCACCGGCCGTCCGCCCCTGATGTTTCGGTGCTCGCCAGCAAGCGCCCCCTCTCCCCGGCACGGTTGGGTATCCACAGGCAGGTACCATGGGTCCTCGCGCCCTCGTAGCTCAGGGGATAGAGCATCGGTTTCCTAAACCTATCCGCGACCCCATGACGCAGGCATGTGACCTGCGGCTTCTCTGTTTCTGGATCGGAATTTCCGGTCGTATACCGGCATTGCTGTGCTCGCGAGATATAGGCCAACAGAAATTGCGCCGAACACGTTTCGTTTCGAGGAATTCACCTCTTCAGAAGCTCTTCGCGCCATTGGGCGAATCGCCGTCGCAGATCACTGATGCGGTCGAGACCAACGCCGTACTCCATGAATGCCGCGTCGGTGATCTGGGTGAGCGCCCCAAGCGCGTGGGCGAACATCCTCGGATCGAATCCGCCATCCGCGTTCGCCGCCAAGGCAAGCAGCCGCTCCCGGGTGAAGCGACCAGAGACGATTGCCGCATCGATGTCAAGGAAATCCCTCGGGAGTGCCCGACCGTAGAGCGCGCACATCTTGTTGGCCACCGCGTCGTCCAGATGCAACACCGGACCGACCTCCAACAAACAGTACCGGAGGGTGGGCTCGCCAGTCGGCCGACAACTCGACCTTGTCCACCGCGCCATCGCCCGCGCCGTCCCACGCTCCGACCAACAGCCGCGCGAAGGTCTCCTGCTGTGCCACGACCCGAACCTCATACCCATGGCGCGCCAACGCGGAAATCACCGCCTCGACTGCGGCGGGGAAGTCCGCCCGGCGCTGCCAATCGGTGAACAGGTCGACATCGCCACTGGGCCGGTCGCCGATTCCATAGGCGCGAACCGCGTAGCCCCCTGCGGCACGCAACGCGATCTCGGCGATCGTCCGGTGACGCGGCTCCATGCTGTCGGCCACCTACTCGGCGACCACATACGGCTTCGCGTACCGACGTGACATCGCGGCAACCATGACAACACCTCCCCCGGGGACTCCCCAAGCCTACCGGTCCTGGAACTCCGGTCCGGCAGTCGTGCGAGGTGCCCCGATAGCGGGGGACTGGGCTTTCGGGATGGAGCTCCACGGATGAGAGACGAACTGGAGGTCGCCGCGCCCGCGCCCGCGCCAAGGGTACGGTGACTAGCCGACAGGTACGACCTTGCTTCGCGAGGCCTTTCGTACCGGGCCCTTGACCGCGCGCACGTGCTCGACAATCGCCTTTCCCACCGCCTGGGCGAGCCGGGGTGGCACCGCGTTGCCGATGAGGCGGCCGAGCGACGCGAACTCCACCCGGTCGTCCGGCGCCACGAACTCGTAGTCCTCCGGAAAGCTCTGCAGGATGGCGGCTTCGCGGAGGGTGATCGGCCGGTCCTGCTCGGGGTGCCCGAACCGGCCCGCGCCGAAGTTGTGCGCCAGGGTGGTGATCGTCGGAGATGGCTCGTCCCAGACCATGCGCGCGTAGACGTTGCGGAAGGTCGCGCCAGAGGCCTTGCGATGGCACGGGGCCCGCAACTCCTCGGGCCACTCCTCCCAGGTACCGCCGGGTGTGGATTGTCTGATGCGTTCGAGATTGCGGTCGTTCAGGGTCCGACTCCTGTGGAGACGATCCCCGGGGTGGGCCTCCCCATTGCCCACTGGGGGCAGGTCTCCGATGACCTGGCGGACGGTGATGTAGTCGGCGGGCGCGCGCTCGCCCTCGGGAACAACGATGTCACCGAGCAGTGAGGCGACGAGGACCATCCGCCGACGATGCTGCGGCACGCCGTACGCCGGGCAGTAACGCGACGCGAAGTCGACCCGGTAGCCGAGCTCCCTCAGGCGTGCGACGAAGCCCTTGAAGATGGGGGTGCTGCCGATGCGAGGAACGTTCTCCATGGTGACGATCTCGGGCAGCGTGCCCTCGACCAATCGACGGACCTCGTCAACGAGCGGCCACTGGGCCTCTTTGGAGGTGTCGACCCCGCGGCGGTATGACGAGAATGGCTGGCACGGCGCGCATCCCGCGAGGACGCGGACGGCCCCGGTGGGCCACATGGCGGCCAGTTCGTCGACGGTGAGATCGCGGACGTCGCGTTCATGGAATGGCGCCCGGATGTTGGTGCGGTACGGGTAGTCGCAGTCAGGATCGAGGTCAACACCGGCTGCGACCTGGATTCCCGCGTCCTGCAACCCGTGGGAGAGCCCGCCGACGCCACAGAAGAGATCAACAGCGGAGATCTCGACGGGTCGGGCGGTCATGGTGGGACTGTAATTGGTCAATCGCCGCCGAGGGAATCCGGCACTCGACGCACAGGCGCTCCAGCACGCCAGCGCCGATCGACCAGACCAGGCGCGGTGTCGTGATCACGACACCGCAC
>JABDRL010000127.1 GCA_013041765.1 Dactylosporangium sp.
CGCACCGTGCGGCGGGGGTCCCTGGACTCCTCGCTGAACACCACGGCGGACTCGAAACCGACGAAGCCGAGCAGCGCCAGGGCCAGGATCGCCCCCACGCCCGGCTTTGCGAGGTTGCCCGGCGCGAGCGTGGCGAAGCTCAACGCTCCGCCGGCCGGGTGGATCAGGTCGGCGGCGTCGAACACCACGATGACCGCGATCTCGGCCAGCAGCAGTACCGCCAGCACGGTGCCGTTGATGTCCACCCGCAGCACGCCGAGGACGGCGACCAGCAGCCACGCCGCCAGCGCGATGACCCACCAGGTGACGGAGAGGCCGAACCACTGCCGCAGTAGCGGGCTCGCGGCGGCGCCAATCGCCCCGTACAACCCGACCTGCAGGGCGTTGTAGGCCAGCAACGCCACCCACGCAGCGCCCACCCCGAGCGGCCGGCTCAGCCCGTGTGCCACGTAGGCGTAGAAGGCACCCGCGTTCGCGACGTGGCGAGCCATCGCGACGTACCCGACGCTGAACACCGCGAGGACCGCCCCGACCGCCAGGAAGGCCAGCGGAATCCCGGTCACCCCGGTCACCGAGAAGCCGGTGGTCACAACCCCGGCCACCACCGTCAACGGGGCGGCGGCCGACAGCACGAAGAAGACCACCGCCGGTACGCCCAGGCGGTTGCGGGCCAGCGTACGAGCGACGACATCCGAACGCGGTAGCACCGCGGTATTGGTCATGACACCGGTTCTCCAGATCATCGAGGGGAATGGGGTGACGAGTCAGCGAGGCGCGAGCACGGCGTCCCCGACGGCGGCCTCGGTAAAGGCGAGCAGGTGGTACAGCGGCCACGACAACCGCTTGACCTCGTCGGTGATGCGGCTCAGGCCGGGCTCGCGGTCCTCCTGCGGCCACAGCACGGCATCGACCAGGCCAGTCACCGCCACCAGTCCGGCCAGTACCGCGTCCGGCTGGCCGATCTCCTCGGCGGAGGACAACAGCCGGCCCAGCCGCACCGACCGCCAGAACACGGCGTTGGTGTCGGTGGGCAGGTAGGTCACGCGAGCGCGGCCCAGTCGACGGCGCTCCTCGCGCTGCCACAGCCCGGCCAGGACCAGCCGCTGCGCTACCGACTCGGCGGCGGTCTCGGCCAGAAACGCCAGCCAGGTCCGTACGTCGCGGTGCTGTGGCTGGGCCAGCACCATCGACAGCGTCGAGTGCGCCAACGCGTCGGCCGGCGGTTCCCGGTTCAGTACCTTGATGCCGCCGCCGTCGGCGATGTCCACCCGGCCGAACAGCACCAGCTCGCCCAGCAGGCCGGCCGCCAACCCCAGGCCCAGGACCCGGGGGTGGAGCCGGGGCCGGCCGGTGCGGTCGTCGTGTGCCACGCAGAACAGCTCGTCGGCCAGCAGCAGCGGTACCCGCGACCAGGGCACGCCCGACGAAATTGGGCTCGTCATCGCGGCAGCCCTCCGCGAGGTCGGGCTGCCGGCCGGCGGTCAGTCGCACCGCTGGTCGTGGGAAGCGCCGCGCGCTGCAGGGAGCACACCGCCGGCTCGCAGAGCATCGCCCCAGTGGTGGACGCTGCAAGGACCACGGTCATCCCCTCCTTCCGCCCCGGACGCGCCGCGAGGGGCGAATCCGCCGATCACGGACCGCGCGCCTCGCGGCACGTCCAAGGGATCACCCAGCGGCACGGACCACATGTCAGCGAACCGCCGAGGAAGCCGGCGTCGAGAAGCATCCCTGTCACCAACCCGTCACAGCGACGGATTGCCCGCGACGTTGGAACGACATTGGAACGACCTTTGCCCGAAAGCCCCGCAAATCTCCGCAACGAGGCTGGCCCGAACTCACGGCACGTCGTTACCGTCAATGCCAAAGACGCCCTCAGCTGCGACATCCGAAGGAGTGCCATGATCGACCGCGGTCAGCCACGGACACTCCTCGAAAAGATCATTCGTGATGGCGAATACACGATCGACGAGTGGCGGCGGCGCTTCAACGACACCGCCCGAGGAATGGGCGAGAACGCCACGCTGTCCGCGCGACAACTGCAGCGGTGGATGGCCGGCGAGGTCGACGATGCCCGACCGTCGTCCCGCCGGGTAGCCACCCGGCTCTGGGGGTACCCGTTCGCCGCACTGCTCGCACCACCGAGCAGCAGCACGCTGCCGCTGTCCCAACCGACGGGCGGAGCGGTGGCGATCGAAACAACCAGTGACGCCGGAGATCCCAGCCTCTTGGAGGAAGTGACGATCATGGCCGCGCACGAGTCCAGCCGACACGCCGCCGACGCCGACGGCAGCGTCAGCGCCACCGTGGTGGAGCAGGCCCAGGCCGAGGTCTGGCGTCTGGCGCGCGGCTACGCGACTACGCCTCCGCTGCGGATGCTCGCCGAGGCGCGCCAGGCCCGCAACCTCACCTGCACGGCCCTGGACCGCACCAGGCGCCCCGCGCAGACCAAGGAGTTGTACCTCGCCGCCGGCCAACTGTGCGGGCTCATGGCGGTGGCGTCGTTCGACCTCGCGGTCTGGGACGCCGCGTCCGAGCAGGCACGCGCCGCGCACGTGTACGCCGAGCTGATCGATCACGCCGGACTGCGTGCCTGGTCACGCGGTACCCAGGCGCTGATCGCCTACTGGACCGGCCGACCGCGACAGGCCCTCGTCCACGTCGAAGCCGGCCTCGACGGCGTCCCGGCAAACAGCGCCGAGGCGCGGTTGCGCTCCATCGAGGCGCGAGCATGGACATACATCGGCGGCGATCCGCGCCGCGTCACCGACGCTCTCGGCGGGGCCGACACGGCACTTGACGGCGGCCAGGGCCACGACGACCTGCACGACGAGATCGGCGGAGAGTTCGGGTGGGGACCGTCCCGGCACGCAGCCTGCGCCAGCACCGCCCTGCTCGCCGGCGGCGACGCCGCCGGCTCGGTCGAACGAGCGCGGCAAGCGCTCACCCTGGCCATCGACGATTCCTCCGCCGGCCTGGCCAGCGAACGTGCCTACGTCGACCTAGCCGCAGCCGAACTCGTTCTGGGGGATCTCGACGCCGCCGAGGAGGCCCTCGCGCCGATCTGGCAGGTCCCCGTCGCCCAGCGGCGGCACAGCATCACCGACCGGCTTGCCCAGACCGCCCGTGCCCTAAGCGGCCGGCGATGGCACGGCGACTACCAGGCGTCGCAACTCCGGGACCGCATCGAAACCTTCAACGCCGAAGCCGAGGCCCGCGCCCTACCGATGTAGCGTCCGCTCCGCGTCCCACGCCGCCAGCAGCTCCGCTTCCCGCTCCGGGTCCATGCCGTGCTCGGCCTGCCGTTCATGCGGTACGGGCTGCTCGATCTGCAACCAGTTCCAGGTGTCCGACACGGTGTCCCGCAGCGGCCGGCAGGCCAGGCCCGCCGCCTGTGCCCGCGACGAGTCGACCGCCCAGGTGCCCTCCGGGGTCCGCCACAGCGGGACCTCGGTCCACTGCCGCACCCCGCGGTCCATCAACCAACGTGAAGGGATCCACACCGGCTCCGCGCCGGAGCCCGCCGCCTGAACGCAGGCGTCGATGAGGCCGCCGTAGGTCGCGTGTCGATGCGGTGCGGTGACGTTGAACGCCCCACCCTTCCCGGCCTCGATCATGTTGAGGGTGAACTCGGTGAGGTCACGCACGTCGACCGGCTGGATCGGCTGATCCGGCTCACCGGCCGCGAGCATCCTGCCGCCACGCTGGGCGCGGTGTAGCAGCGCCGGCAACCGGCCCACGTACTCGTAGGGGCCGAGCACCACCCCAGGGCGAAGGATGAGCGCGGCATCGCCGTACGCCTGCACCACGGCCTGCTCGCAGCCGGCCTTCAACGTCCCGTAGCCGTACGCGACCGGCATGGCCGCGATGTCGGGATCGGCCTCCCGGGCGTCCGGACGCGAGGGCCACAACGGCGACGCCTCACTGACCGGCTCGTGCGGCCACCGCTGGTACGCCGACACCGTGGACACCAGCACGTACTGATCGACGACACCGCACAACGCCCCGGCGGTCAGCAACACATCCGGCGGCTCGTACACGCTGGTGTCCACCACCGCGTCCCACGGGCCGTGATCGGCCAGCCGGGCCACGTCGGCCGCCACGGTGCGATCACCGCGAACCGACTCCGCCCCGGGAACATCGCGGCCGGTCCGACCCCGGTTGAAGCAGGTGACCTGCCAGCCGCGGGCAATCGCGGCCTCCGCCACGGTACGACCGAGAAACCACGTGCCACCAAGGATCAATAGCCGCATTCACCCATCATGCCGGTGTGTCCCCGGCACCGGTAGCGGCGCCCTTGGCGTCCGCCGCCGCGCAGATACGGTCGATCAGCGCGGCCAGCAGCTCGGCGCGCCGCGGCATCGCGGTGACGTCCACCCACTCGCTACGCGCGTGGGGGTGCCCGCCGACCGCGCCGAGCCCATCCAGGGTCGGGACGCCGATCCCGGCGGTCAGGTTGCCGTCCGAGCCGCCGCCGGAGCGAACCGCCTCCGGCAGCACCACGCCCACCTGTTGCGCCGCCGCTTGGAGGGCCGGCAGCAGCGGCAGCGCCATCGCCGGCTCCAGCGGGTACCGGTTGATCCCCCCGGCGACCGCCAGCGACGCACCCGGGAGGCTCGGCATCAGCGCCCGGATCTCAGCGTCGACGCGGTCCATCTCCGCGCGGCTCCAAGCTCGCGCGTCGATGTTCAGGACGGCCGTCTCGGGCACGGTGTTCGTCGTGGTCCCGGCCGCCAGCGCCGTCGGCGTGACGGACGTGCCGGCCTCCGGTGACGCCAGCGCCTCCAGCGCCAGCACCTGGTGGGCCAGCTCGATGCCCGCGTTCACGCCCAACTCGGGCTCCAAGCCGGCGTGCGCCGCCCGGCCGGTCACCATGATCCGGTAGTCGGCCGTCCCCTTCCGGGCGACCTTCGCCGCGCCGCCGTCCGCGCTCGGCTCGCAGACGAGTATCGCGCCCGCCCGCCGGGCTTCCTGCTCGATCAGCTCCCGAGACGTATGCGAGCCGGTCTCCTCATCGCACGTCAGCAGCAGGCTGACCCGCGAGGTGTCGGCCACCAGCTCCAGCGCCGTCAGCATCTGCACGATGCCGGCCTTCATGTCGAACACCCCGGGACCTCGGGCTACACCGTCGACGACGGTCATCGGCCACTGCGCGGTGGTGCCAGACGGCCAGACGGTGTCGAAGTGGCCCAGCAGCAGGACTCCCTGCTTCGGCGCTCGCCAGAGCAGATGCGGCCGGCCGTCTCGCACGACCCGGGTGGCCGGACGGCCAAGCGCGGCTTCGCCCCAGCCGGTCAGGACGTCGGCGCACGCGGCAAGCAACGCCGGGTCGTTCGACGGAGACTCATGCGACACCAGGTCGGCCAGCCACTCGACCATGGCGTCGACCCGATCGGCTGCCGCACTACGCGGCCCAACTCGACGTGCCACATGGAAATGGTGACATGGGTGAGGCGCGTAGTTAGCCAGCGAACGCGTACCGAGGCCGCTGGTTCGCGGTGCGTAGCGTGAGGCGGCGTGGGTGCCGTGCGCAATGAGCGATTGAGGGGGCAATGCCCGTAATGAAGGCTTCCAGTCACATATCTGTCGACGATTCTGACCAACACATCATAATATGGACTAGCGAAACTAACGGATACACCCGCAGGTGGCATGTCTTGTCGCCGACTTGATCGTTTGATGATCGACAAGTGTGCTAGCTGAGCGAACAGCGAGCGCATGCCTCCGTCGCGGGTGGGGTCAGGATGTATCTATCGGAAATCACCATCAACAACTTCAGACAGTTTGGTAGCGACGCGCCTGGCTTCACTCTGCGCCTACAGCCCGGAGTGACTGCGCTTGTCGGCGAAAACGATACCGGCAAGAGCGCAGTCGTTGACGCGGTTCGCTATGCGTTGCTAACGCGTGATGTCGACTACATCAAGGTACGGCCAGACGACTTCCATATTGCTGCCGACGGAACCATCGCTCGCGAGATCACTATCAGATGCAGGTTCTCCGATCTGTCAACAGCGGAGAGCGGCGCCTTTGTCGAGTACCTAACGCGCGAGCAGGACGAGACTTCCCTGTATGTCTTGTGGGAGGCTCGCCGCCTCGAAGAATCGCCAATTCGACGGCGATTGGCTGAGGTCACCGTCCGAACTGGCCCAACAGGTTTAGGGCCGGTCCTCGATCCCGCCGCTCGGCAACACCTGTCGGCTGCATACCTGAAGCCGCTCCGGGACGCGGAGCGAGAGATGGCACCAGGCCCAGGTTCTCGGCTCTCCCAGGTTCTCGGAAGCTTCCCAGGTATTACGGACGGCGAAGCATTCGATGCCGGAAAGCTTCCTGAGGACGCGGCCGAGGCCGCCAAGCTGAGCCTCGCCGGTATGACTGACTATCTGCGGCATCTCGTCAACCAACATCATGCGGTTGCAAACGCTCAAGAGTCACTCAATGATGACTACCTAACGCGCCTCGTCTTGTCGGGCGAGAGTCTTCAAGGTCAGATCAGCTTCGCTGAAGGTGGCAATGAGAAGGCCCGTCTGCGGCAAATCCTGGAACGTCTACAACTGGACCTCTTGGAAGGGGCAAGCGGGCAGTCAAGAGGGCGCTACGGCCTCGGTTCAAACAACCTTCTCTACATGGCTTGTGAACTTCTCCTGCTGAGCAAAGACCCAGAAGGGCTGCCGCTCCTATTGATTGAGGAGCCAGAAGCACACCTGCATCCGCAGCGCCAATTGCGGTTGATGGAGTTTCTCGCTCAAAGGGCACAGTCGAAGGACCCCGCATCGCGTCCAGTGCAAGTGTTGGTCACTACCCATAGCCCCAACCTCGCCTCCAAGATTCCACTCAAGAATCTCGTGCTAATCGACAAGCAGCGAGCGTACTCGTTGGCACCCGGTCAAACAAACCTGAGTACGTCGGACTATCGATTCCTTGAACGCTTCCTTGACTCGACAAAGGCCAACCTGTTCTTTGCGCGCGGTGTACTCGTCGTCGAAGGAGATGCCGAAGCCATCCTGATGCCGACGATAGCGAATAAGCTTGACCGCGACCTCACGAAGTATGGCGTCTCAATCGTGAACGTCGGCGGAACCGGCCTGCGGAGATATGCGAAGATCCTCCAGCGTCATGATCTATCGGGCGGGTATCCGTCTATTCCCGTTGCATGCATGACTGACATGGACGTGATGCCGGACTGCGCACCGCAGATACTAGACCTCGTGGCTGACGACACTGATGCTAAGTGGATGAGTCCAAAGCGGCGCTGGAAGGCGGTACGGGACTTTACATCTGGGAAGCAAACACTTGATGGCCGTAAGGCAGATCTGAGCCGAGACGACGGCCAGAGTGTGAAGACCTTCGTCAGTGATGCGTGGACCTTTGAGTATGATCTGGCGTTCGCAGGTCTGGCAAAGGAGGTCTATGTTGCAGCATCGCTAGCGGCAAAGGACGACCACCTTACGGGCGTCACTAAACTCATGTCACGTGAAGAAGTCGAGGCGGCGGCTCTTGCTGAATTCGAGCAGATGCAGACTGCTGCCGGCAGAGACAACGAGGTCTTATGTACCAATATCTATAGCCTTTTCGCAAGTCGAACTGCCTCGAAAGCGGTGGCGGCTCAATACCTCGCCGAGCTACTCGAAAAGCGGAACGCTAAGGAACTCCGAACAGCCTTGCCAGCCTACGTCGTTGAGGCTATCGAGTACGCGACTGGATCACCCCTTCCCAAGGACGACGCTTCTGCTGAAGGTGGCGCCAGTGCTTAGCATGAAGCCGGCCATTGAGGTGATCGATAACGCAGACATCGAGTGGGTCGCGGGCTTGATGGGCCTCCACTCGCTAGATGAGCCACGACGCGCGTTCCTCAAGTCGACACAAACCATTGATCTGTCGGCCTGTCCAGGGAGCGGGAAGACGACTCTGGTAGTCGCTAAGCTGGCGATTCTTGCACGAAAGTGGCCGAGTATGGCACGCGGTATTTGCGTGCTATCTCATACAAATGTGGCTCGCGAGGAAATCCAGAAGCGACTTGGCGGAACGGAAATTGGGCGGAAGCTGCTCGGTTATCCCCACTATATCGACACGATCCACAGCTTTGTGAGCCAGTTCTTGGCCAGGCCGTGGCTTCTGTCGTCGGACTACCCGGTCACTGCAATCGATAACGACATTACTACAAATGTTCGCCTGAGACACTTAGGATCACAGCGCCGAAAGGTTCTTACAGCACTAAATCCTAAGCACATAGAATTCTCAAGCCTTCGCCTTCGCTCGGCAGACTTCTCCACGCCTCTGGAGAGCACTCAGCTAAAGATGAAGCCCACCGCACCGACGTTCCTTGCCGTCGCTGAAGCCATGCAGAAGGCTGCGGAGCAGGGCTATTATTGTTACGACGAAATCTTCACCTTTGGGGGCGCATTGCTTGACGAGCATCCAGAGGTTGCAGAGAGTTTGGTTCGACGGTTCCCAGTCGTCTTGATTGACGAAATGCAGGATACGTCGCAGTTGCAGAGCGAGATCCTTCGGCGGGTGTTTCCGCGAGATCGGGCTGAACTGTGCGTTCAGCGGGTTGGCGACGCCAACCAAGCGATCTATGAAGGCGACAAGTCGCCAGTCTCGGATGTGTTCCCGGACCCGACGGATGGACGTAGCCTTACGATTGGCAGTAGCTTCCGCTTCGACCAGTCGATCGCGTCACTAGCGACAGGCCTTGCCATAATCCCTGTGGGTGCGGATGGCCTACAAGGAATTCGTAATCGGAAGCCCGCCGAACCGCCCTGTCGACACACAGTATTTATATTCCCTGACGGCGACACTTCGCAGGTACTGTCTGCCTACGCACGGCATGCGCTATCTACTCTTGATCCGATGGTCCTTACAAAGGCGCGGGTCGCTGCGGTTGGTAGCGTCCACCAACTCAGGCCGGAGATCGCTCCGGGTCACAAGCACTTCCCAGCGTCCGTCTCGCACTACTGGCAAGATTACAAGATAACTTCTCTGGCATCCGCCCGCCCGACGCATCTGATCGAATATGTGCATTCCGCACAAGCGATTGTTATAGACAAAGGCAACCTGTGTGATGGCGTTAATGGCGTTGCCGAGGGTATTATACGGCTGGCCAACACGCTGGCCGAACGACCCGTTCTGCGCGCATTCTCTCGTCCGCATCGCCTGTTGGAGCGCCTGTTAGCCGACAATGCGGCAACACTTGGCGTGTACCGTTCAATGCTGAGGCGGCTGCTCGTCGATCGTGAAGTGATGAGTCTGGCACTCTGGCCGGGCATTAGCCGGGATCTGATTGCGATTGCGGAGGTCGCATCCGGGTGCTCGTCACCCGGCTCATCGCCTGATCCATTCCTGGAGTTGACCGCAGAGCACAAATCCTCTTTCGAACTCAAGGTTCGAGCAGAGACGCCGCCGAACACATATCGCTTCCAGGACGCCGAGCAGACAGTAGACGTGCGTATTGGCTCGATCCACTCGGTCAAGGGACAAACTCATACGGCCACGCTCGTGCTGGATACGTACAACAACGGACACCATATGGAGCGTATCTTGCCTTGGTTGCTAGGCGATCGGGTTGGTGATCAGGGGGTTTCGTCCGATTTAGCAGCGAAACGCCTACGACTTGCGTACGTGGCAATGACGCGACCAACTCATTTGTTGTGTTTGGCGCTCCGTAGGTCATCAATTGGGAAAGGGTGCGAGTACGAGGCCAACAAGGAGAAACTCGTGGCGAATGGGTGGAACTTCATCGAACTATGAGAACAATCCAGAAGGTATCTGGCTTGCCGCCGCCACCGCCTGTTTTGCGCGCCTCGCGAACCGCTTCACGCTGCTCTCGCTAATCCCGAACTGGAGGACCAGCTCCGCGTTCGTCACTCCAGCACTGCGGGACCTTGACACGTAAATGGCGGTGACCACTGGATGCCACGACGGTGCGGGACGCTGTTGCCCAATTCGAAGAAGCGCTGCGACCTGCGGATACTTGGTTCCTTGGCATCCTTCTTCCGAGTACGAAACGCTGGATTCGGGCGCCGTTCGAGCTGCCTCGTGCCCGGCATCGGGGCTGTGGGACCACTGCTCAAGGCGCTCGGATCGGTCTCTCTGCCGGTCATCCCTGAAGGAGTGGGCCGTGTCAAGCCTCTTGCCGGGGATGGTTGTGACCGGTTTCTGCCGGATTCTCGGATCGGTGCGGGCATGCTGCGGTGAGGGGTCGGGGTCAAGACTCGACCGGAGGTCGACCCGTAGGGCGTGGTCTTGACGCCGGCTCCGAGGCGTGCACACTGATGCGCCGGGGAATCCGTGATGCAGTTGTGTGATGGGCCGCGGCTCCAGTTCCGTCCGTCGTGGACGGTCCAGCATCGCCGTCCGGGTGCCGGTCATCCCTTCGCCACCGATCGAGGGCGGCATGGAGTGCTGCGGCCACAGCCAGGCGGGGTCAATCAGAGACGGCGACCGCGCCACCAGTCGTGGTGGGGGTCAGACCTACACCGACCTCGCGTCCTGGCTGTGCCCAGACGATGCTCACGCCGCCTGCTTGGCCAGGCAACGGATGTGTCCGTCGCGCAGGCCGTAGTAGACGAGGGTGAGCAGCTTGCGGGCCGCGGCGACCTTGCCGATGTTGGTGCCGCGTCGGGCACCGACGCGCACGCGGGTGCCGGCGAGCGGGCCGCGGCGGACGCGTTGGACTGCCTCGACGGCGGTGTTAGGCGCCTCTCCTCGTGAGCATCGCCGGAGGGTCTGGCGTCATCCGGGGTGAGCCGTTGCCCTGATCGTGGAGCTCTTGTTGCTGTCCTTGGTGCGCGGCGACAGGGTGAGCCGGTCCGGATGGCAACGGTCCTCCCCGATTCCTTGGACGGAGCACCCGGGGAGGACCGTGACGTGGTGCTTGGAGGCACCGATGCTCACGGTAGGCAAGGACGCGCGTGACGTCGAGCAGCGGCTGCGGCGGGGCGAGCTGCGGTGTCCGAGTTGTGATGATGTGCTGGCCCCTTGGGGGTATGCCCGGCAGCGCATGGTCTGGGGCTTGGGTGGGGGCTGGCGGGTGCGGCCCCGCCGCAGCGCGTGCCAGGGCTGCGGGAAGACGCATGTGCTGCTGCCGGTCGTTGCGTTGTGGCACCGCCGCGACGGTGTCGAGGTGTTCGGGGAGGTGTTCACCCGCTGCGCGGCGGGGCAGGGGACCCCCGCGATTCGCGCTACTCGACGCCGGCCGGCGGGTGCACCTGGTCAACTTGGCGTTCACCACCCCCGACCTGTACGTCTTCACTACCGGCCTTCGTCGCGACCTGGACGCCCTCACCAACGGCCTGACCATAACCTGGAGCTCCGGCGCGGCGAGGGCAACGTCTACAGAATCAAGGCCATCAAACAAACCATGTAAGGCCGCGCGAACTTCGACCTCCTCCGCAAGCGGGTACCCACACAGCCGTAGGCCCGTCACAAGATCGTCGACAGAGCCCTCTCTGCTTTCCGCCCGCAAAGAAGATCGAAGGCCACCAGACAGGACTCCTTCCTGACCCGTGCCAGCTGATGCCACCGATTCGGCAACGGTCCACCCCAGGTGAGCCGCTCGACCCGCGCCGAGCGGCCAACGACTCCCGTGGATCTACAGAGACGGACGTGCGGGGGCTACAGGGAGCAGCCCCAGAGACCTCAGTATGCGTCCGGTATCGGCTCCATCAATGATCATGTAGAAACGGGGATGCCGCACGTCGTGGGCGTAGGCATCCATCATGCCAACCACGCTCGGCTTGATCTGATGACAGTGCTGCAGAACGAGTAGCTCCGCGGGCTCGGTGAACAGCCGGTCGATCTGGTCACCGTTCTTGCCCAGAGCCTTGACGTCCATCGCGCGGGGAAAGCCCGGGCCCTTGAACAGCCATGCGGCCGACATCTGGCGCCCACGGGCAAATACCCGTGAGGTGTAGAGATCGGAGCGTTCGCCACCCCAGTCGTTCGGAACGTACGGCTCGCCGAGCAGTTCGGCAAAGGCGCGCTTCACCGTGCCCTCCGGCACACGCAGCACCGCTTCACTCTCGGCCTCGGCGAAGGGAGATACGAAATCGATGCCGCTAAATTGGCCAATATCGCTGGGATAGACCCGCGCTCTCGGCGCTGAAGCGCCGGCGGGAAGGTCATCATCGACGAACGACCTAATTCCGATGAAGACCGGCCTGAGCTCGACTTGCTCCGCGCTGAGATTGGTGACCGTCCCGATCAGGTAAACCCGCCTGTTCCCGGCGAGGCTCCCGGACGCGGAGGAACTGGCGACTCGTGCCGCGTTGAATGTTCCGGTGACACGCATAGGCTCGCCCGCGTCGAGTACCGCCGTGAAACTGGCTGGCTTGAAGCCTGGGGCGTCGCGATCCCTGTCCCGCTGGAACTCAAACTGCAGTTCGGTGCCGACGACTTGCCCCGCACGTAGGTCCCGTTCCAGGACGCGCCTGGCCAGTTCGCCGATTCCCAGGGAGGAGAGCGCCTGGGCGAGTTCTGCGGCGAGCACGTAGGGCAGTGCGGCTTCGGGATCGCTCCTGCGGGCCGCCCGCGCCCGTGCGGATTCTGTCCGGTGCTCTCCGAGTAGGGACTGAACCTGGTCTTGGTGCAGGAAGTACGGCTCGAGCGCAATGCGCGTCATCGACAAGATGCTCCTTTCGGTCAGGAGGGCGAGGGAGCGGTCACGGGATGTCCTTGAGCAGGCTGAGGAATTCGTCGACGTCTTGTGGCCTGTCGGTTGGCTTGTGGCGGGTTGCTTCCGCTACTACAGCTACCCATGGTCCGTTGGGAGGCAGCAGTGGGAGATTCTGCTCCGGTCGTTCCCCGGTTAGGATGGCTGCGATGAGCCGCCCGATGCTGTAGATGTCGGCGGCGGCCGTCACTTTGTGGGGGTTTCCGGACGACAGTTCCGGCGCGGCGAATCCCTCGGAGCCGAAGCCGGTGCCCGTCCGAGTTTGGCGCGGAATGCTGGTTTCCCCTCGGGGCTGCCGGCCTAGTCCCCAGTCTGCTACGACCCATTTGCCGTCGAGGAGCAGGACGTTGGCTGGCTTTATATCGCGGTGGATTCTGTCGTCGGTGTGTGGGCGGCGCAGCCCTTCGCAGACAGCTGTGACGAGGTCCCGGAGAGCTCTTGCTTCCCGCCTGAGACGTTCCGCATGGCTGGCTGCGCTGCCGTTCGCGAGCGGCATGACGAACCACCGCCCGTCTGGGTCGGAGTCCAAGACCGGCATGACGTTCGGGTGCTCTCCGTAGTGGTGCCCAAAGGAGATCTCGCGGCGCATGCGGCGTAGGGCGTCTTCATCGGCGTAGCGGAGTTGCTTCAGCGCGATGGGAATGCGGGTGTATTTGTGCATGCCGCTGTAGACCGCGCCCTGACCTCCTTCAGCGAGTGGCTCTTGGTCTCTGTCGTAGTCCGACTTCGTTCCGCGCTTGAGCCAGCGCACAGCGGCCCACGGCGCGGCCATATTGGTGTCGGTGATGGCGTCGGCGAGGAGGGCGCGGGCGACCTCGATGACGTGGCCACGGTATGGCCCGTCCTTTTGCGCTCTGAGCATCGCTACAAGTCGCCTGGTAGTCGGACGGTGAATGAGCTCGGCAGCGAGGCGGCGTGCCTCTTCGTCCTGTGCAGCCCGGTGGACGGCGCGTTGGCGGTTTTGCTCTTGCCGGGCGGCGTGCAGGTCAGGATGAGGAGTCCAGCCGCGGGGTGGATGGCAGATCGTGCCTGATCGGTAGTCGTGTTCGAGGCCAACGCATCCTGCTCGGGCCAGGGCGAGTGCCACGTCATCGGCACGATCACCGAGTTTGGTCGTGATGGTCTTCCAGCGGCGAGGCGCGCTGGTGGCCCAACTCCAGTCGGCATCGTTGACGAGTCCGTCCGGTCGCTGTGCTGGAGTGGGTAAGTGCGCGCGTAGGCGTACTCGCCGCACTTTGGGGCGGCCGGCGCGGTCGTGGTCGAAGGTACCGTCGGCGTTTGTGGGCTGCGCATAGGCGCGAAGTCCCTCGGGCACGCCGGGGTGGCCGGACATGGGGAATTCCCCTGTTGGGCGCGACGGTTCGGTCACGCCGCACCGTCATCAAAATCGTCCTCGTCGGACTCTTCGTTGGCGATGTCGGCGGCGGGGCGGTAGGAGGTCAACCACTCCTGGAGCAGTTCGACGCGGGCACGGTTAGCGTCGTCGCCAACGATGACAGGTGCTTCGTTGTAGGCCATGCTATCGGAGCGGCGACGGAGTTTGATGTAGAGCCCAGATGCCTCGATGGCATAGCGCTCCATGTCATCCTGTAGCGCACCAATCACGGTAATGTTGCGGTCCTTTCCGATTTGCTCGAACAGCGCGACCGCCTCACGGCGATGTTGCTTTCCGAGATTGCGGCCGAGTTCATCGAGAACGAGCAGCAAGGGACGACCTCCCCCTCCGGCAAGCGCGGCGGCGCACACCAGCTTGACGGCCTTCTCGTCCATTTGGGCGGTGTTGCTACGAAGGTTATAGCCCGACATCCGCTGCCCTTCGGCACGCCGCCACTTGGGTGTGACGGTCCACCGCCACGGCCTATCGGGTTCAGCGGGTGGCTCGGGCTCCGGGAAGTCCAGGCTCGCCCCGTAGCCGCCGTACCGTTCGTCGAGGCGGTTGAACTCTTCGCTGACTTTCTTCAGCTTCGCCTTGATCCCCTGGGCAAGCGATGCCCGGTGCGCCCGGGAGGTCTGCTCGGCCTCGCTCAAGCCTAGCCGAGCCGCCTGCAGGTCACCGGTACGCTGTGCACGCTGGGTGGCGATTTGCTGCTGCTGGTAGTGGTCGTGCTGTTGAGTCTGGGTCAGATGGGTACGCAGCGCGCGGATGAGCGCGGGAACCAGACCGACGCGAGTGTCCAGTCCGCCGCGATGCCAACGTTGCTCGATGAGCAATTCCCGGATCTCGGCGGGCATCTCGTCGTGGGGTGTGCCCTCGGGGAAACACCGCCGCACAACCTCGTTGACGTGAGCGCAGGTTTCCTCGTTCCACGCCGCGGTGGTACGGGTCTGCTGCTCGGCGTCTAGAGTCAGCAGGAAGCGGTTCGCGGACTCGGGTGAATCTCCCCAGGCCGCCTCGCGGCCGGGCAGGTCCAGAGCCAGCCGCTCATCGGTGAGCTTCATCGTGGTTTCGTCTTGCTTGGTCTGCTCACGCTCAAGACGCTGTTTGGTGCCGCGCAGGTTCTCGATCCGTTCCTCGCGTGCTTTGCCCGCGCCCAGCGCGTCGGTGTAGGCCGCACGGGCGGCGTCCAGCACGGGCTTCAGCGCGTCGCGTCGCTCCTGTCGCTTCTGGTTGGCCGCTCGCAGTTCGGAGATCTTCAATTCGATCGTGTCCGCTTGCTCACCTGCCTCGGCCGCTTTGGTGCGGGTTTCGGCGCGGGCCAGCGTGTGCCGGGCACTGGTGAGAAGCTTGTTGGCTTCGGTGAGACGAGCGGCTTTCGCGCGATGCTCAGCGCGGGCCGCAGCGATGCGTGCAGCTCGGCCGGTGAGTGGATCTGCGAACTCACCCACCACGATTACCCCGGCGGCCACGTCGATCTCTGCAGGTTGGGTGCCCGCCCGGTCGACGATCGCGGTGAAGAACGTGGTGAGGTCGAACCTGGTATCGGCGCTGGCGGGTAGGCCGTTGCTGTGGGTGGGCGCATGCGTTCGAGGCGGGTCAGCAATGACCAGCGTCGCCCTCCTTGGCCGCCCCGCGAGTTTCTCTTGGGCTCTGTCAGCGTGCCCGCGTAGGACCACGACGGCACCGCTATAGGGCACGAGGCGGGGCTCCCAGTTGCGTCGCTGGTCGGGGTTGAGCTGGACGACGTCTAGCAACGCGGCGGCGGGGATACCCTCATCGCGCAGCACCTGTAGCTCGTCCGCGGCGACGTCCTCGCCGGACTCGGCGGCGGCCAGCAGCCTGCTCGCTTGTTTCTCGGCCTCTTCGGCGACTCCCCTGGACTCGAGAGCCTGTTCCACTGCCGTGCGTGCGCCGGCCTCCTCAGCCTGCGCGGTCTCGACGCTGCGTCCGTCAGCAGCGCGAGCCTTGTCCGAAAGATCCCGGTATGCCATAGCCAGGTCTTCCAGATGCTTGGCGGCGACCTGATGATCGGTGTCCAGTTGCTGGTCACGCCCGCTGAGTTCCTTCCAGCGCCCTTCGACTTCGCAGAAGTTGCGGTTGAACTCCTCGTCGTCGGTCAATCCTGAAAGATCGCCTTCCACGGTAGACAGCTTTGCCTGCAATTCCCTGGCGCGGACCTCCAGCGCGTTGAGTTCATGGCGGATTTCGTCGCTGCGGACGGCCCCGTCGACGAAGTGTCGAGCGCAGCGGGCTTGCCACGATGCCTTCGCATTGCCCAACAGGTGGCGAGCGTGACCGCGCTGCGCAATGCCGGCCTCAACGACTGCCATTTCGTGTTCCCAGCTATCGAGATCCCTTACGGCGTCGCGGACGTTGTTGTGGTGGGTGTGCTCAGCCGACCGGAGGGCCTGCTCTTGTTCGAGTTCGCGGTCCAATCCGGTCAGTGTGGCGATGGCGTCGAAGATCCTCTGCGGGTCCAGGTCGTTGAGAGGCTGGGCGAGTAGGTTGGCCGCTGGGCTGGAACGCACCGAGGTCGACAGGAATGACACGCACCGCACGTGGCTGCCATACAGGACGGATGCGAGCCGGTTCGCGTGGAAGTCGCTACGCCCGTTGCTAGTGGGGAGCGCATCCCACAATGTGTCGACTCCGGCGGCACGTTCGGACTCAGTCGCCCCATAGGGGACGTAGAGCCCATCCTTCCAGCGCAGGTTAATGTGCGATGCCTTACGGTTGATCCGCACCCACACGGTCAGGGCGCCGGCCGAAAGCGCATCGGAACTGTCGGCGCGGGGGTCGGTGAACACACCGATCACATACCCCCAGTCGACGTTGGACCAGCGGCCTTCTTGCGCGGCGATCTCGGCGGTGAACAGCAGCTCAGCGGCCCCGGCCGCCCCACTGGCCAACCGCCATTGCTCATCGGCGTGCAGCAGGCTCACCGCGGCGATCAGTGAGGACTTTCCGGCACCGTTGGAGTCCTTTGGGCCTTGACCCGCGACCGTGACCAGACCCTGGCTGATCATCGGTATCGGGTGCGTGGACAACCGCGAGATATTGACCACTTGGACGCCGACCAGCACCCGCTCGCCGACAACGTCGAAAGGGCCCGAATCGCCGCCCGCTGTAGACCAGGTTAGGGCTGTGCTCACGGTTCTCCTCGGGGATGCGCGCGGCGTGCTCGTATCGCGGCAGCCAGCGGGCTGTGCGGTGCGGCGGCCAGAATCAACTCATGCTGCAACGCCGTGCGTGCCACGGGTGTCAACCGGTGAAGTTGAGGACCAGGTACGTAGGCAGTCCTGCCGGCGGAGGTTCTGCCACGAGTGGGTGCGAGCTGTACGAGTCCAGCAGCACGTAACCTCTGCAGAGCAATACGAACGTCACCTTTTCCTGGCTGCGCGTAGCGAAGAATTTCATCGATTGGCGTCGGTTGCGCGGAGATCCAAGAGTCGCCGGACAGTAGTCCCTGGCTACGGGGGATCGCGACCGAGTGGATCAACACCAGCACGAGCACGGCCCGGTCGATGACCGGGAGGGCGTTCCAGCCTGCACCGGTCAGTTCGGCAGCGACGTCGTCGCGGTACCCCGAGGTCCACTGCGTGCCGCCCACCGGGACGAGCGTGCGTCCCACTCGGTGCAATAGCCGCTGAAGGTTCCTGCGTAGGGTGGCATCCCGCAACGCCAACATCTGCACCTCGGGCACTGGGTGGGCGCTATGCTCCACCGCCGCGAACGCTGCAAGGACTTCGTCGCGGTGCCGTTCGCTCAGCTCTGCGAGGATCGGCTCAAATACCGGATGCGCTGTGTTAGGGCTGGTCATCGCGGGGTTTCCGGGTCGCCGTGGCCGATGTCGGCAGAGGAGGGCAACATCCGCCACAGCTCGCGCAGGGCACTCAGATCCGCTGATCCCCATGTCGCGACTCGCGGACCGAGACGCACCGTCTGGCCAGGCTCGTCCCAGAGTAGCCAGCCGGCACCAGCCAGGCGCCTGATCGCCGCGACTAGGGCTCGGTTGGAGGCGGCCTCGTCCCGGTCGGTGATCTCCTCAAACACTGCTGCCACCTGTTGCCTGGACGCCGGTATCCCCGGCCACATCGGCCCGGTCGGTTCCGCCCAGCAGCAGCGCATGCACACAGCGAGCACACGCGCGGTGTCGTTGGGTTGTTCGACGGCGAGCACAGGCAGTCCCAACTCTTCCAACACGCTGGGTCTCGCGCCTTCGGGAACCACTGTCAGCAGCCATACCGCGGTGACGTCGGGCTCGACCAGGCGCAGCATTCCCGCAGGGGAGGCGCTACTCGGAGCCACGCGTTGCGGGCCGGCGGCGCGAATGCGCGCCCACCACAGTGCCGTTTCCGACTCGTTCATCCCTCTTCTCCGCCCGCCCGGCTGGCGCGCCGGAAGCGCCCCTGTGACGTCCACGACGGGCTGGCTGCGACCTCGATACGCACGCCGTCGCGCCACACGAGCTCATAGTCAAGATCAGGGTGGTGATGGATGGCGGTGACCTCGGCGAGCACGCGACGTGCCGATATCCAGTCACCGGCGCCATCCAGTACATCGACAACGCTCACCGAGTTCGCGTCCGCCAGCAGCCGCTCTGCGATGGCTCTGAGTTCCTCAACGTCGTCGGCAATATCAGCATCAGCCTCTGGTGCTGCCTCGGCGTCATCCGAGCGGGGAGGCGGAACCCTCGCCGTGCTGATCTGGCGTCCCGCCTCCACTGCCTCGATCAGCGCTTGCGGTGAAAGCCACGGCGCGGGGGCGTCGAAGACGAAACGATCGAGCACCGCAGCCAGCGCTTCTGGGCTCGACTCGCGGCCGAAGGTACGCCACGCCTCCACCGGAAGCAGCCCCAACGCGCGGGTGGTGCCGGCCTGCGCGATCAAACGGCCCGCCGCCGCGTCTATCGCGTCCGCGTAGGCAGCGAGCGCGATCCGGAGCTCCGCGCACTCGCGGTCGAGTTCGGGCCACCTACCCAGCACGACAGTGTGGACATCCTTGGCCTGGTCAATCAGCGACTCATTACCCCACAAGAGTTGGGCGTTGTTACCGAGCGTCTCGGCTGTGCTGCCCGCCGCCAGGATGGCCAGTTCATTACCCAGTAATCGGAACACCTTGGTCAACCGGCGCGCCGAGGCCACGCCGTCGGCCGCCGTGGCGTTGGCGCTCTTGACGTTCAACTGCTCCAAGGTCAGCAGCTGATGCAGTTCCGACTGACCGCCCTGCTCGGCCATACGTCGCAAGAACAACAGCATTACATAGGGCGCGAACGCGGCCCGGTGGTAGAGCTCATTCGGCCGATCATTGACCCGGCTGATCGCGCCGTAGCTGCGTAAAACGTCGAACCGCCGCCTCACGATCGGAGCAGCCCATTGCCGACACTCGGCAACAGCCTGTTCCATCGTCAGCCCCTCGCCGCCCGCCTCGGCGAAGGCTTCCAAGATCGACTCATCGATATTGATCGTGGTTGAATCCACGATCATCGCCCCGGCCTCGCGGGCAAGTACCGAGAAGACCTGACGGTAGACCCGCAGCACTGCGACCTCACCGACAAGATCGTCCAAGGTCGGCTCTGGCGGGCCACTCAACGCGATCACCCCTTGTCCCCGGGCGGGCATGGACAGCATCCATTGGCGCCCGATATGGGCGCGGCCTCCCCAGTTTGGACACAAGCAAGCTGTCTCGCGATCGACTAGGCACATACCCGACAATCCGACGAGGCGGACAAATGCTTGACAGACTCTACATACCAAGCTAAAAGGTTCTTCGAGTTATGCACCCATCTCCCGCTGGCAGCAAGTCGCCACCAAGGAATTAACCAATCCCAACAGACGCCCCTCCCATAAGACTCTGCTGACCATTCAACACGAGCCCTGAACCAGCGGAAACGTCCGGTTCAACGCGTCAAGTCGTGCGTCGAACGCCACCCAACCGGACGACACCGGTCAAGCTGATGATCTACGGATGCACAGTCCGTGCGAGGTTCTGGCAGGTCACGCAGCTTCCTTCGAATGGCCAGCAGGGTCCCATGAGGTCACAAAAGTATGACACCCTTAGGGGTTGTTCCACGACGCACTATATTCTGCAGTTGAGCGAGTTGATCAATGACTCCCGCCCGCCATGCCGCAACGCACCGTAGCGCCTGGCTCGGTACGCTCACGAAGCGACCACGGCAAGAGGTCGCTCATCGTTGGACCGCTCTGACGACCGCAGCATCTCCCGCAACGCGGAGTCCGGTCCGCCCCCAGCTTGCGGCTGTGTCGGTGTCCCCCGACGGCGCCGGGAACACCGACACAGCCAACTCGAACATGATCACCCCCGTGATGGAAGCGGCCACGCGCCTTCTACCAGGACAAACGTCATTCCGCCGCCGATCGCGCCGCGTTCCCATGTGGTACGGGACCCGCCGGGGGCACACTGAAGAACTGTGCACCGCCAGCGGATATGCTGATCATCGATATGGCATATCCGCTGGCCTATGCGCGCAACGGCGGACGCGACTAGCCGGCATGAGGTCATAGCGCCGCGATCACGAGGTGGACCTGCAACGCGCCTTACCAGGCATCGCCATGACCCCTCAAACACGTCGAACGGGACGGTCCGCGTCACCACCGGCGGAGGCCCCACGGCCGACCTGACCGTGGCCGCCGTCGCGGCCGACAGGTGGTACGGCGGCAGAGGGAATCGTCATTGCTGCGCCGGGCGATGCCCGCGGCGCGAGCCGCTGGCATCGCGGGCCTGAGCGAACCGTTCGTGCGCGGACTGGCGCGTGATACCGAGCACCGCGCCGATGTCGGCCCAGGAACTGCCCGCATCGCGGGCCTGGGCGACGGCCTCCTCAGTTACGGTGCGCTGCCATCGTTCCAGATGCGCGATGACTCCCAACGCTTGCAAGGGCCACGTGCCAGCGAGCTCGATGACGCTTTCCTGGAGCGAATCGGATCGACTGAGTAGCCACCCCGGCGGTGCGGCCGCCCACAGCGGTCGCATGTGCACGACCCAGTCCGAGGTCGCGGACATCCGGCCCGCCTCGTCAGGCCGGTGCTCGGTCGGGCCGGTCCAGCCGCATGAGCACCGCGCGAGGACTCCGACCGCCGAGGGACGCCGACCTGCGTCGTCGCCCGTTCCGCGGCCCAGGTCGGCGTCGGTGAGCGAGCCGTCGGGCTGTCGCTCGACCGTCGAGCCGGAGTGTCCGGGCAGGTCGTCCAGCGCGATGTGCATGTCTGCATCATAGGTGCGTCAGGTTATCCTGACAACTGACGTAAGGATTGCCTAACAGTCACCGTCGGAATAGCCTGACACTCGTTCCCGTGTCACAGGAGGAGAACAGGTGGAGATCCACGGTTTCGCCGAGCCCAGCTTCAAGGCCGTCCGGGAGGCGTTCGAACGAAATGTCGAGCAGTACGGGGAGATCGGCGCAGCGGTGTGCGTCCACCACCACGGCCATCCGGTCGTCGACCTCTGGACCGGCCTGGCCGATCCAGACACCGGCCGGCCCTGGCAACACGACACCCTGCAGGTCATCTTCTCGGCGACGAAGGGCGCGGTCACAGCGTGCGCGCATCTGCTCGTCCAGCGCGGCTACCTGGACCTGGACGCACCGGTCACGCGGTACTGGCCGGAGTTCGCAGCTGCCGGAAAGGACCGCATCCCGGTGCGATGGGTGCTCTCGCACCAGGCCGGATTGGCGGCGCTCGACCGTCCACTGACGCTCGCCGACGTGGTCGCGTGGGACCCCGTCACCGCAGCCATTGCCGCGCAGGCACCGGCCTGGGAGCCCGGCACCGCGCACGGCTACCACGCGCTCACCTACGGCTGGATCGTCGGCGAACTGGTCCGGCGGGTGTCCGGCCGGAGTATCGGCACGTTCTTCCGGCAGGAGATCGCCAACCCGCTCGGCCTCGACCTCTGGATCGGGCTTCCCGACGAGGAACAGCACCGGGTGAGTCAGATCGTGGCACCACCGCTGGACCTGTCAACCGTCGACCGATCCTCGCTGATGCTGCGGGCGAGCCTGCCCACCGACGAACCGCTGGACCTGAACCGGCCAGACCTGCGCACCGCCGAGATCCCGGCTGTCAACGGAGTGTGTACGGCCCGCGCGCTCTCTGGGTTCTACGCCGCGCTGATCGGCCCGGTCGGCGGCCACCGGATCCTCGCCCCGGCAACACTCGCCGCCGCAACTGCCGAGCAGGCAGCCGGGGCCGACCGGGTCCTGCAGGTTCCGACCCGTTGGGCGCTCGGCTTCGGCCTGCCCACACCGGACCTGCCGTGGTTCACACCGACGTTGTTCGGACACGCCGGCCACGGCGGGTCGCTGGGCTTTGCCGACCCGGCCAGCGGGCTAGCGTTCGCCTACGTCATGAACCGTCTGCACGCCACGATGGAGCCCGACCTGCGGGCAAGTGATCTAGCCGTAGCAACCAACACGGCCGCAGAGCGACGGACCGCGTCGGGAACCCGATGACCGACGCACATCATGACAATTCATGCTCTAAACGGCGCCGCCGTACTGCACCACATACGCCGAAACACCGCCTCCGGACAGTGCCGGACCTTCACGTGCTGCAGTCACCGTCACGGTGGCAGGTGGGCGGCATACAGCGCGCCAAGATCGCGGAGCTCAGCCTGCCCGGTCTGACACCGCAATCCCCTACTCACCCGACCTGCGTGACCACCCACCTTGACCGGAGAACTCGGCGACGACTTCGATCGGCCCGACCAGGTTGGCGTTGAACTCGGCCAACTCCTGCGCGGGAATCCACAGTTCACGCAGATCGTCGCCGCCAGCGGCCCGGCTGGAATAGCGGCGGGCGCAGCTGGTCGCGACCCGAAACCGCGTGACGTACCCGGCGCCGCTGGCCGCGACGTTCCACTCCCGGGCGATGCGCACCGCGTACGCCTCGCTGAGCACCGGATAGAAGATCGGCTGGTCGGGCAGACGCGGCGGGAATGCCCGCAACCCCCTGGCGCGGATCAGCTTCAACTCGGCCGGTCGGACCGGCCGGCTCGTCGCCGACCTCAACCTGGACAGCATCCGACTGCCCGACGGCCGTCCCGCCGACCGCCGGCTGACCGCCCGACTGCGCGCCGCCGGACTCAGCCACGACCCTCGCCACCACCGAATCAGCTACACCGGGCCACACGACCTCGACCTGCCCTACACCTACCTCAGCGCCGACGACCGAGCCGGCGCCAACTACACCGGGCAACCCGCAGTCAACTCCTACTACCGCGACAATGCGTGACCGCCCGCCAGTCCCACAACCCCGACCCTGCCGTCCGACGCGCAAGAAGACCCCTCCGGGCGCGCGCGATTTGTCCCACTACAGGTCCCCCGTACGCTCTCGCCAGCCTGCCGTCAACCACCTACCTTGGGCACCAACCTGTGCACGCACAAACAGCCAAACAACCAGGTCAGAGCGCATCTTTTCGCAGCTCAGCGAGGTTGAGGCCGCCGTTTTGGAGCGCAGGTTTGTCTCTGCCCGGGGGCACACTGAAGAACTGTGCATGGTCAACAGGTATGTTGACCATCGACATGGCCTATCCGCTGGCGCCCGCCCGGAACGGGGAACGGTGCTGTGCTCCGGAGTGAAGCGGCACACCTCTCGATGACTCTGATCGTGGTGCGCCGCCTTGATGGCCCGGCGACCGAGAGCCGCCGGGCAGCGCCGGTAATTGTCTCGGCTGAGCGATGCTCAACCCGGATGATGGCGAGCATGACCGAGCCCGGTACCGACTCCGCCGGACAACGCCTGTACGACGCCGCCACGACCTGGAGCGCAGATCCTGCCTGCGGCCCTGGTGACGTGATCGCGGCGGCCTGCCAGGCATTGGTCGACGGCGCCGACTCACCGACCTTGCGGGAACTCGCCGGAGCGTCGGCACGCGACTCGGCCGCCGACATCCGTGACCTCGTCACCCAATCGCTGGACGAGTTGATGATCCCCGCTGTTGGCACGTTGCCGCCCGACTGCCGGGTAACCGCAGGCGGCATTGCCAACCGGCCGGGCATCGACACCCTGCGCCTGGCCATCGCGCCAACCGGCGGCGAGGCCGGCGACGGCTTCCAGGTCCTCGTCTACGTCAACGGCACGGAGATCACCGCCGCCGGAGCCGGCCTCGGTATGGACCCCTACGACCTGCTCATCCCCACCAACCTGCTGATCGCCACCAACGCGCCCCACACCGTCGGCATCGCCCGCTGCGAGTGCGGCACCTACGGCTGCGGCGCGACCAACGTCACGATCACCCGAGGCCCAGGCGTCGTGCACTGGGACTGGTCGGCCGAGAAGCCCATGCCATGCGGCGTGTCCTTCCCCGCGGACCTGTACGACGCCGAAGTTGCCCGGATCGCCGCCGATCACGCGTGGGAGACCCCGGCGCGTACCGCCGGACGCCTCATCCTCACGGCATCGACCACCAACGGCTGAACGCCCACGGGCTGCGGCCCACCTGGGCCGCCAACGACTACCGCGATCCCACCCAGTTCAAGATCGCGTTGCAGATCGACGACTACCAGGTCTTCCTCAGCCTGCCGTGGAGCGGCGAGGGTCCGCAGGCGTTGGCACGTCGAGCGCTCGCGACCTTGCGAACGTCACCGGCCACCTGGGAGGCGACCTGGCACGCAATCAAGCCCACGCTCACCGAGCCTCCCCCAATCGCCGGGCCGTCCTGGCAGCGCTACCAGCACTGAACCCGGCCACCGGCAAGGGGTTCACGCCAGCCGTCCGCACTCGCGGTCAGATCACTGATTGCCGGTATCGGCGAATTCGGCGACGACCTCGATCGGCCCGACCAGGTTCGCGTTGAACCCAGCCAACTCTCCCGCCGGAACCCACAACTCGCGCAGGTCCTCGCCGCCAACGACCCGACTCGGATAGCGGCGGGCACAGCTGGTCGCGACCCCAAAACGGGTGACGTACCCGGCGCCACTGGCCGTGACATTCCACTCCCGGGCGATGCGTACCGCATACGCCTCGCTGAGCGCCGGGTAGAAGATCGGCTGATCGGGCAGGCGCGGCGGGAACACCCGCCACCCGCTGGCACAGATCCGCTCCAGTTCAGTCGGTCCGACCGGCCGCCACAAGGTCGTCGTCCCGTCCGCGTTCGCCCCGACGGCAGCGCCCAGCGCACCGACTTCTACCAAGCCGCCCTGCACCGCCTCGGACTCCCGCACCGGCGCGTCAGGCTGCCCGGCGAGCACCCCCTACGCCGCTGGGCCGAAACCGGCCGCCCCGGCATCGTCGCCCCGACCCTCGCCTACCGAGGCGTCACCACCGGCCACCACGAAGTCACCCACCTACACTGACTTCAGGGCATCTGAGCTGGGAATATATCCTCCAAAAAGAATCTTGAAAATGTTTGGGGGGTAACCAAGGCGGCGGCATCTATAAGAAGGCGTCCGGTCGACGTTGTCCGGGAAATCAATCCAGAGAGGGTGCCAGTGCAGCCGACCCCACAGGTGCAGCCGCCGGGCGCTGCGGGTTTGGCCGTACAACTACACGACCAGACTCCCGCTGCGATCGATGTGCCGCCGGCGTGGCTGAGCGACTTTGACGCCACCGCCGGCCGTGACTTCGATCAGGCGATGGCCGGCCTCCGGAGGCGAGCCCGGCTCGCCGAGGACGCCGACCTTCTTGCAGCGCTGGCGCCCGACAACTTCACCGGCCCGGACTACGACCGGTTCGCCGAGGAACTCGCCAAGTACGGCATGGCGGTTATCGCCGCCTGGATCGTGCAGGGCGTGATCTTCCAGAAGTACCGAGAACGGGGCCTCGGCACCCTGCCCGAGCCGTCGCCCGGTGCACTCAACCAGCCCGACGTCGCGGCCGAGCTCACCAACGAGACCGTCGCTTGGGCCCTGCACCACTTCCGGCGCACGGTCCTCCTGAACAACCGCTGGGACCCCAAGAAGGGCGCGTCGCTCAAGACCTTCTTCGTCGGACAGTGCCTGATCCGCTTCGCCAACGTCTACAACCGGTGGCGCGACAACGACCAGCGGAACGCCGCGGTACTCATCGATGACCTGCTCCTACTCGACCAACCGCTGACCAGCACCCCCCGCACCGATCCGGCGGAGTTGGCCGTGATCCGCCAGGAAGCTGACACACGTCTGGCGGCGCTGCCACCCCGAACCCGCAAGATCATGGTGCTGACCGCAGCTGACTGGCCCCAGCAGGCCATCGCGGCCGAACTCGGCATGACCGAGAAGGCCGTCGAACGCACACTGAGCTACTACCGGAAGACCGAGAGGAGGAAGGGAGCATGACCAGCCCCGACCCACAGCCCCGACCCATCGACGCCAAGATCGAACGATCCTCACTGGGCACCCCCGAGGCGCGGCGAATGCGCGCACGGGTACCAACCGCCGACGCCCGCGCCGTCGTCGCCCGCGCCGCCGGATACCCCCGCACGGTCAGATCCACAAAAACCTCAAGAAACGTTGGGGGGTAGACGCGACACCGCCATCTATAGCTCTTGCAGAGGGCGGTCCAACCCGGACACCCCAAGCGAAAGGTGCAAAACGATGGCGAAGAACACCGGCGATGGATACCGCCGCGGCGCAGTCGACAACCGCTCCCAGATGCAGCTGCCCAACGGCCACTGGGCCAAGCGCGACACCGACACCGGCCGGATCATGGACGTCAAGTCCGACACCGCCCCGTTCAAGGGCGTGCGCAAGGAGAACTGACCCAGCACCAGGACGGACGATCAGCAAGGGACAGCGAGCCCGAACTCGCCACCCCCGCTGATCGACTCGTCAGAACCAGATAGCAGGTGAACCGGCGGCGGCCACGAGGACCACGGTCGCCGCCGGCCATGATTGTCCCTCCGGCGCCTCCCGGATCGCATCAAGGGGGCCCGGCGCCCGCACCCAAGAACAACATGGGCCTGGCGGCGCCACCCGTAGGTGAGTGAAACTCGTCCGTGGCGTTGCCCGCCGTCGCCGGTACGGCTTGGTGCCCTCTGGTGCCTGAACCCAAGAATGGCGTGGGAGCCCGTCCCTGGTACCCCAGGTTGTCGCCCCCGAGCACGTGTCTCAGTGTCATGAGTCTATGACGGGCTCTGCGGGCGGCGCCGCCTTGTCGGTACGGCAGGACGGAGGGCTCGTTGGAGATCCTGTACACCCATGTGGCTGGGATTGACGTCCACATGCATATGACCGTTGGTGGGAGCCGGTGTGCTCGTGTGATTGAGCCAGCGTGCTCGGGGTGGCGGAGCCACCGTTCTCGCGTCGCCTGAGCCGCTGGGTGGTTCCGTCGGATCACCTGCCCCTGTT
>JABDRL010000128.1 GCA_013041765.1 Dactylosporangium sp.
CCGCGACGACCATCGACGACGACGCCCGGCTGACCGATCGGAATCGCACCTACCTGCGACTCGACCTCACCAGCTCCGACGGGGCCTGGTACGGGGTGACCAATGCCGGCTACGACAGCGGGATCGCGCTGCGGGCCGGCGCGAGGTACGACTTCTCCGTGTGGGCCCGCAGCGCCGCGCCCTCCGGCACCCCGCTGACGGTGGCGTTGCACACTGCGGCGGGCGAGCCGCTCGCGGAATCCCTGTCCCTGACCGTGCGGGGGGACACCTGGACGGAGTACACCGGGACCCTGACCGCGGCGCGTACCACCGACGCCGGCCGGCTCTCGGTCCGGGCCGGCGGCACCGGCACGCTGCGGCTGGACATGGTGTCGCTGTTCCCTCAGGGCACCTTCCACGACCGGACCAACGGCCTGCGCCGGGACCTCGCCGAGAAGATCGCCGCGCTGCACCCGGGCTTCGTCCGTTTCCCCGGTGGGTGCCTGGTCAACACCGGCAGCATGGACGGCTACGACGCCGCCTCGGGCTGGCCACGCGCCCGGTCCTACCAGTGGAAGGACACCGTCGGTCCGGTCGAGACCCGGGCGACCAACAGCAACTTCTGGGGCTACAACCAGTCCTACGGGCTGGGCTACTACGAGTACTTCCAGTTCTCGGAGGACATCGGGGCGATGCCGTTGCCGGTGGTCCCCGCGCTGGTCACCGGCTGCGGGCAGAACCAGGCCACGGTCGACGAGGCCCTTCTCCAGCGGCACATCCAGGACACCCTGGACCTGATCGAGTTCGCCAACGGTCCGGCGACCTCGACGTGGGGCGGTCTCCGCGCCGGCATGGGACACCCCGAGCCGTTCGGCCTCACCCACCTCGCGGTGGGTAACGAGGAGAACCTGCCCAACGAGTACTTCGCCAACTTCGAGCGGTTCCGGGCGGCCATCGCGGAGCGGTACCCCACCATCACCGTGATCGGCAATTCGGGACCCGACGACCAGGGCGCGACATTCGATCTGCTGTGGGCCAAGAACCGGGCGGCCGGTGTCGCCATGGTCGACGAGCACTACTACAACAACCCGGGCTGGTTCCTGCAGAACACCGGCCGGTACGACACCTACGACCGCGACGGCCCCAAGGTGTTCCTGGGCGAGTACGCCTCGCGGGACGCCAAACTGTTCAACGCCCTCTCCGAGGCGGCGTACCTGACCGGGCTGGAACGCAACGCCGACATCGTCACGATGGCCTCCTACGCGCCCCTGCTCGCCAATATCGACAACACCCAGTGGCGGCCGGACCTGATCTGGTTCGACAACGACGAATCGTGGGGCACCACCAGCTACCAGGTCCAGAAGCTGTTCATGAACAACGTGGGGGACCGGGTGGTGCCGAGTACCTCGGCAGGTCCGGTCATCGAGCCGACACCGATCACCGGAGCGATCGGCCTGTCGACCTGGGCCACCGCGGCGACCTACGACGACGTGCGGGTCACGGCGACGGACGGCACCGTCCTGTTCGGCGACGACTTCTCGGCCGGAGCCGACCGGTGGACGTCAGTGGCACACCAGGGCACCTGGTCGGTCGTTGACGGTGCCTACGCCCAGACGGACACCGCCGCGATGGACACCCTGGTCACCGCCGGCAATATCACGGCAACCGACTATGACCTGACGCTGAAGGCCACGAAGCAGGCCGGGGCGGAGGGCTTCCTGGTGGCGTTCGGCGTCCAGGACTCCGGCGAACTCTACTGGTGGAACCTTGGCGGCTGGAACAACACCCTGGGCGCCATCCAGAAGGGGGAGGGCGGTTCGAAGGAGATCGTGATCTCCAAGCCGAACACGATCACCACCGGCACGACCTACGACATCCGGATCGCGGTCCGGGGCACGCAGGTGACGCTGTACCTCGATGACCAGGAATGGGGCAGCTTCACCGACGACCAGGTGACCGAGCCGTTCGCCCACGTGGTCACGCGGGACGAGGCCAGCGGCGACCTCATCGTCAAGGTGGTCAACGCGCAGGACGCGCCCGCCGTCACCAGGATCGACCTGGGTGGACGCCGGGTGCGCGGGAGCGCGCGGATGACCGTCATCACCGGCGACCCGGGCGAGCAGAACACCCGGACGGCGGAGCCGATCCAGCCGGTCACGACGACCGTGCCCGGCATCGCATCCACGTTCACCCGGACATTCGCCCCGAACTCCGTCACCTTCCTCCGCATCCGGACCAGGTAGGGAGACCGTCATGACCTTCGACATCAGCCGACGCACCCTGCTCCGGGGCGGTCTCGGCGTGGCGACCACCGGCACCCTGCTCGGGCTGGCCTCCTCGGCGCAGGCCGTCGGGGACCCGGAAACCCCGGCGGGCACGGCGGGCGGCCCGCCCTCCGACTCGGCCGGCGGCACCCCGGCGGGCCCGGGCACCCCGGCGGGCCCGGCCGGCGGTCCGCCCGCCGACGCCGAGATCTACGGGGTACCCACCGTCAACCCGCTCATCGAGCAACGGGCGGACCCCTGCATCACCCACCCGGTGGCCGGAATGTACTACTTCACCGGCTCGGTTCCGGAGTACGACCGGATCGTCGTCCGGGGCGCGTCCACCATCGCCGGGCTCGCCACGGCCAGCGAGTCGGTGATCTGGCGCCGGCCGGCGTCCGGCCGGATGGCCGGGCACATCTGGGCTCCGGAGCTGCACCGCATCGACAACCGTTGGTACATCTACTTCGCCGCCGGGGACTCCGACGACGTCTTCCGCGTCCGGATGTATGTGCTGGAATCGACCCTCGCCGACCCGCGTGATCCGGCCGGCTGGGTGCTGCGCGGCCAGATCGCCACGGAGTGGGACAGCTTCTCCCTGGACGCCACGACGTTCGAGCACGCCGGTCGCCGGTACCTGGTGTGGGCGCAGAGCGAGCCGGAGATCGCGGTGAACTCGAGTCTCTACATCGCCGAGATGAGTTCACCGTGGGCCCTGGCCGGCAAACCCGTCCGGCTCACCACCCCCACCCGCAACTGGGAGATCAGGGGCTACCGGGTCAACGAGGGCGCGGCGGTGATCGTCCGCAACGGGCGGGTCTTCCTGACCTTTTCGGCCAGTGCCACCGACGCCCGGTACTGCATGGGTCTGCTGACCGCCAGCGAGAACGCCGACCTGCTCGATCGGGCGTCCTGGGTCAAGACGCCCGATCCGATCTTCGTGACGAACGAGCAGACGGGGCAGTACGGGCCGGGGCACAACACGTTCACCGTCGCCGAGGACGGCGTGACCGATGTGCTCGTGTACCACGCCCGGGACTACCGCGACATCGCCGGCGACCCGCTCTACGACCCGAACCGCCACACCCGGGTGCAGAAGCTGTACTGGCACCACGACGGCACCCCGCTGTTCGGCATCCCGGTCGGCACGGGCGGGCCGATCGTCCGGCTGACGCCGGCCGACGCCCGCTCGGCGTTCGTCCGGCAATCGGCGTTCGTCGTCCGGGTGGACACCGACGTCCGCGAACTCGCCGACTCGCAGTTCCGCTTCGTCCCCGGATTCGCGGGCGACGGCACCGAGTCCATCGGGTCGGTCGCCTACCCCGACCGGTACCTGCGCGTGGTCGGCGACACGGTCCGGATCGATCCGTTCGAGGCTGGGGACGCCTACGCCGGACAGACCAGCTTCCGGCGGATTCCCCGGGGCAAGGGGGTCACGCTCCAGGTGGCCGGCGACGGCAACACCTACCTGCGCCACGACAGCGGCACGCTGACCACCGGTCCGCTCTCCGGGGCCCGTACCACCTTCCTGCTCAGCTAGCGGGCCAGCCGGAAACTCCGTGCTCGATGCGGGTCCACGTCCGGCCCGAGGTGCGGCTTCGGCCTTCTGGCCGGTCCGTTTCCTCGGGCCGCGGGCATGCCCTTGCGGCTGATCGAGGCCTGGCCATCGAAGATCATTTGGTGGGGCGCCACTTCTGCCGGCGGGCGGGCTCTTTCTGCCGGCGGGCGGCCCACCGCGAGAGCTGACACCCGCGGAGCGGGCGGCCCGGACCGGGCAGGCGGCGGCGACCTCCCAGGCGCTGGCGGCGGGAGCGATGCATATGACCGTTGGTGGGAGCCGGTGTGCTCGTGTGATTGAGCCAGCGTGCTCGGGGTGGCGGAGCCACCGTTCTCGCGTCGCCTGAGCCGCTGGGTGGTTCCGTCGGATCACCTGCCCCTGTT
>JABDRL010000137.1 GCA_013041765.1 Dactylosporangium sp.
GGCGGTGGACGTGGCGGTCGCGACCGCCACGTCCACCGGCAGGCCGGACCGGACGAGTTCATCGACCGCATAGGCCAGTACCCCGTGCGGTTTGGCCGGGTGGATCCCGGCGTCCGAGCCGACGGCCAGCGGAACCCCGGCGGCGTGGAACCGGCCGACCTGGGCGAATCTGGCCTCCAACGTCATGCCGGTCCGGCGCATGACCTCGATCGCCTGCGGGGACGGCGGCAGCGTCGGCAGCCGGCCGAAGGTCGGGCATACCCGGATCCGGTGCTCCGCCAACCCGTCGATCACCGTGTCCGGGGTCTGGATGCCGCCAGCCGTCAAGCAGGTGCAATGCTCGATGGCGTCGATGCCAGCGGCCAGGCACGCCTCGACCGAGGGCACCGAGTGGGCGTGCGCGGTGACCGGGACACCGCGGCGGTGTGCCTCGTCGATCACGATCCGGACGCTGGCGACGTCGAACTGGAGCCGCAGCAGATCCGAGCCCGCGGTCATGGCCCCGCCGCTCACGATGAGCTTGATGATCTGAGCGCCGCGCTCATGTCGCCGGGCGACCGCGGCCCGGAGCGCGCGCTCGCCGCTCGCCTGGCCGCCGAGCGCGGCGCAGTGACCGCCGGGCGACGTGATCGGCGGCCCCGACCCGACGACCGATGCTTCGTCGTCGCGCACCGTCCGCTCCAGCACCGCGAACCGGTTGTCGCCCAGGTCGCGCACTGCGGTTACCCCGGCGCGCACCTGCTCCAGCAGCGAACGGCGGATGATGTGCTCACGTTCGGCGGCGGACCGCTCGGCGTCCAACGCCAGCGCGTCGGGCTCGCCACCGGCCACAAGGTGGACGTGGGTGTCGATCAGCCCTGGCATCAGCGTCGCGTCTGGGCGCTCGAACACCGGCTGGCCGTCCGGTATCGGCGTGTGGTGCGGCCGGATCGCGGCGATGCGGTCGCCGTCAACGTGAACCTGCGCTCCTCCCGGGAGGAATCGCTTTCCGTCGAACGTATGAGCGGCCCGGACCACAAAAGATGTGTTCATGTCGCGAATCTATCGCTTGTGGACAGACAATCGGGAATCAAGTTCCTGAACCAACGAATCGGTGTGTGCATGGTCATGCGACTCGGCGCTGTTCGAACTGGACAGCGCGGCCCGTACCACGAAATACTGTCGTCACAACCGAATAGACGCCCACACGATGGGGGAAGTCCGGTCGAAGTCCGGCGCTGGCCCGCAACGGTAGGTCACCACTAAAGCTGTTCACGGTGACGAGCCCGAATACCCGCGTGTGACGCGTGGTCCGCTCCATCACCCGTCGTGGCCCACGGGTCGGAGTCCCGACCCGCCCGTGCGCCCCGTGGTGGACGCGGCCGGTCCGGCTCTCTCGACCGCCGGGCCGGAAAGGCGCTTCCCCATGGTTGCTCGCCAGAACCGGCACCGCTTTCTCGCCGTGCTCATTGGTACGATCACAGCCCTCGCCCTGGTGATCCCCGCGGTGGCCGCTCCGGCCGCCTCCGGCTCTCAGACCTTCGACCGGTCCAAGGCCGCAGCCGGCTGGCTGGCCCGGCAGATGGTCAACGACCAGCGATTCGAGTCCACCTTCGACGGGGTGGCCTATCCCGACCAGGGGCTGACCATCGACGCGGTCTTCGCGTTCGCGGCGGCCAGGACATCCGACAGCTACGCCGCCAACGCCATGACCTGGCTGTCCACGCCGGACATTCTGTCCGGGTACATCGGGGACGGCACGACCGAGGCGTACGCCGGGGCGACAGCCAAGCTGGCCCTGGCCGTCGAGGTGCGAGGTGGAGACCCGGCGGCGTTCGGCGGCGTCGACCTCATCGACCGGCTGGGATCGTTGCTGGCGGCCTCCGGCAGGTTCAGCGACCGCTCCGCATGGGGCGACTACAGCAACATGTTCGGCCAGTCCCTGGCGGTCCTCGCCCTGGACCGGACCGCCGCCGGAGCCCCCGGCACGGCGGTGTCGTTCCTGGCGGCAAGCCACTGTGCCGATGGTGGATTCCCGGTGCAGTTCGAGACGACCCCCTGCGTCAGCGACGTCGACGCGACCGCCATGGCCGTGCAGGCCCTGCTGGCCGCCGGTGAGTCAACCGCCGTGACGGCCGGCGTGAGCTGGCTGCTCTCCGTCCAGGCAACAAGCGGCGGCTTCGCCAATGCCTCCGGAGTGGCCAACGCCAACAGCACCGGTCTGGCCGCGCAGGCGCTGCGCGCCGCTGGTTATTGGGCGCGGGCCATCGCCGCCAAAATTTTCCTGCGGACCATCCAGGTGGATTGTTCCGGTGCCGTCGCGGACCGGGGCGCGGTCGACTACGACGGCGGCACGTTCGACCCGGCGACCGCCCCGAGGGCCACGGCACAGGCGATCCTCGGCCTGGCACTCGCGCCGTTCGCCGGCCTGTCCGCTGCCGGCGCAGGCGCATCCGCGCCGGTTCTCGCCTGCGCATAGGCGCCTCGCAACCGGGAAGGGAACCGACCTCATGACAGCACTGACAGCACCGGTCCATCGCTGGGCGCTCGGTCTGGTCACGATTCTCACGGTCGCGGCGGGCCTGGTCGTCGCCGATCCGGCCCCGCAGACCGCGCAGGCCGCGGCCTGCTCCGGCACCACGGGGGTCACGGTCATCGTGGACTTCACCGCCTTCGGCGGAGACATCCAGACCGCGTGCGCCCCCGGCGACCCGGCCACCGGCCTGGCCGCGTTGCAGGGCGCGGGCTTCACCGTCGCCGGGACCGCCCGCTGGGGACTGGCGTTCGTCTGCCGGCTCGACGGTCTGCCGACGGCGGCGGCCCAGGCGTGCATCAACACCCCACCGACCACCGCCTACTGGTCCTACTGGCACGCGCCCTCCGGCGGCGCGTGGACCTACAGCACGCTGGGCGTCACCGGCTACGATCCGGCGCCAGGCGCCGTCGAGGGGTGGGCGTTCGGAGCGGGCACGGCCCCGGGGATCGACCCGTGAGCCGATCACCCCATCGGCCGCTGGCGGCCGGCTTTGTCGCGGCGGTCCTGGCCTTCGC
>JABDRL010000151.1 GCA_013041765.1 Dactylosporangium sp.
GCACCATCGGCGGCGGCGCCCGGTCACTCTGGCTGACCGCCCTCCGCAACAACGACACCGTCGCCCACACCATCGGCCTGTACGCCGTCTGCGCCAACAGCCCAACCGGCTACCAGGTCGTCCGCAACGATGTCACCGTCGCCGCCGGCGGATTCCTCCGCGACACCGCCATGTGCCCAGCCGGCAAGGTCGTGCTCGGCGGCGGCAGCCAGGTCATCGGCTCCGGCAGCGCCGACTTCAAGACCAGCATCCAGGAAACCGCGCCCGGCACCATCGGCGGCGGCGCCCGGTCACTCTGGCTGACCGCCCTCCGCAACAACGACACCGTCGCCCACACCATCGGCCTGTACGCCGCCTGCGCCAACAGCCCAACCGGCTACCAGGTCATCCGCAGAGACGTCGCAAGCTGACGAGCGGGCGGGGACCAGGCTGAAACCGGATCCGGACAATCGCGTGGCCGGGGCGCCCGTGCCCTGGCCGCGCGACGTTCCGCCCGCAGCAGGGTTCGGCGGTCGGGACGGTCAGGTCATGTGCCGGGCCGTGGCCGGGACGGCTCGCCCGCCCGGCTACATGTAGAGATCGACGCCCTTGCCGTCCGATACCCTGGCCGCCACCATCTTCAGCGCCAGCCCGTCCCCGCTCCGCATCGCTTGCAGCAGATCAGCCTGGGCATTGACCTGGGCCTGCTGGGCTTGCGGGTCCGGAGACGTGCCCGTGCCCGGCACAAGGCCCAGGGGCATGGCCGCTCCAGCACCGATGGATCCGACCGACATGGGATCACCGCCTTCGTACCGCGCCAACGGACCGGCCCGTCCGGGGCGACGGGGTTACCTGGTCATCGTCCGGCCCCGGGCCAAACTGAGGAAACCGCGTGCGGACCAACGACACGATCACGTCGCCGGTTCAGCGATCCACAGCGGCGAACGTCACGGGGACGTCGAAGGCCGCTCTGCGCGAGGCGCGGCGCAGGGCCGCGAGCACCGCCGGCCCGAGCAAGACGATCGCGACGACGTTGGTGATCGCACGACCGGTGTCCCACCCAAAGGTCGAGGTAAGCGCGGTGAAGACCGCGAACCGGTGCAGGTTGGCCAGGACCGGGTCACCGGGGACATAGGACAGCTGGGTGTCCATCCCGGTACTGAACGGCCAGAACCACATGTTCATCAGCGCCCCGTAGCCGTAGGCGGCGACCGCGCCGAAACAGGCGAGCATCGCGATCTCCCAGCGGCCCCTGGCCCGGCGGGGCAGCAGCCCCGCGCCGAGCCCGATCCAGGAGGCCGCCAGCATCTGGAACGGCAGCCACGGGCCGATCCCCGCGGTCAGCAGCGCCGAAGCGAACAGTGAGATCGACCCGAGCAGGAACCCGAAGCCGGGGCCGAAGACCCGCCCGGCCAGGACCAGGAGAAAAAAGACGGTCTCGATCCCGGCGGTCCCGGCGCCCAGCGGTCGCAGGGCCGCGTTGACGGCGGCGAGCACCCCCAGTATCGCCAGGGCCTTCGTGTCGATCCCCCCGGCGGACAGCTCGGCGACGGCCAGGGCGATCAGCACCGGCAGGATGACGACGAAGACCAGCGGGGCCTCCCCCTCGCGGGCGACCGCCTGCGGCTGGGCCTCGCCGAACAGCGGCCAGAGGAACAGGGCCAGTGCGGCCAGCGAGGCGACCAGGAGCACCCCCGCGGTCCTCGGGGCGACCCGGACCACCGGAGGCGCCGGGACGAGCGGGGCGAAGGAGCGGGCGCCGCTCTGCGGGCCGGTCACGCCGCGGCCGCCAGAGCGGCGGCCACCTGGTCGACCGTCAGCCACGGCTGCGGATGCAGGATCTTGGCGACCTGGGGTGCGAACGCCGGAGAGGCGAGCACGACCTCCCCGGTCGGTCCGTCCGCGACGACCTCGCCGTCGGCCAGAACAACGACCCGGTCGGCGACGGCCGCGACGAGTTCGACGTCGTGGGTGGACAGCACCACCGATCGTCCCTCCGCGACGAGATCGCGAACGACCGAGCCGAAGTGACGTTTCGCCGCGTAGTCCAAGCCCCGGGTCGGCTCGTCTAGCAAGATCACCGGTGGTGCCGCGAGGAGCTGAATGGCCAGTACCAGGGCCAGACGCTGCCCCTCGGAGAGATCGCGGGGATGGTTCGTCCCGCGGATGCCGGAAACCAGCCGGTCCAGCAGCGCCCGGCAGGACCCGGCCGAGACCTGGCATTCCCGGTCGGCCTGGGCACACTCGGCATCGACGGTCTCCAGGTACAGCAGGTCGCCAGGGGTCTGCGGGACGAGCCCCACCAGCCGTCGGGCCCGGTGGGCCGGCAGGTTCGAGGGATCGTCCCCGACCACGTCGACGGTGCCTGCGGTGCGGGGCCCGCTGCCCTGCATGGCCCACAGCAGCGAGGACTTGCCCGATCCGTTGCGTCCCATCAGCGCGACGACCACTCCGGGCCGCAGGTCCAGGTCGATACCGGCCACCGCGACGAGGTCCCCGTAGCGGACGACCACCTTCCTCGCCCGCAGCACCGGTTCGGTGGACCTCGCCGACGTCCCGCGGTCGGGTCGGGGTGCCGGCGCTGTCCCGAGCCTCGCGCGCAGGTCCGCGGCCCGGCGCCGGGCGTCCCGGATCGACAGCGGCAGCGGTGACCAGCCAGCCAGCCGGCCCAGCTGCACGACCGGCGGGGCGACCGTCGACTCGGCGAGAACCCGGGTCGGGTCCCCGGCGATCACCTGGCCGTCGCCGGGGAGGTACACCAGCCGGTCGGCGTACTGCGCGATGCGTTCCATCCGGTGCTCGGCGGCCACCACGGTGAGGCCGAGATCGTGCACCAGCCGGGTGACCGCGGCAAGGACCTCCTCGGCCGCCGAGGGGTCCAGGGCCGAGGTGGGCTCGTCGAGTACCAGGACCTTGGGGTGGGCGGTGAGGACCGATCCGATCGCGACCCGCTGCTGCTGGCCTCCGGACAGCGACGCCAGTGGCCGGTGCCGCAGGTCGGCGATGCCCAGCAGGTCCAGGGTCTCCTCGACCCGCTTGCGCATGGTGCCGGTCGGGACGGCGAGCTGTTCCATGCCGTAGGCGAGTTCCTCCTCGACGGTGTCGGTGACGAACCCGGTCAGGGGGTCCTGGCCGACCACCCCGACGAGGTCTGCCAGCTCGCGGGGCGGGTTGGTGCGGGTGTCCCGGCCGTCGACGGTGACCCGGCCGCGCAGGGTGCCTCCGGTGAAGTGCGGCACCAACCCGTTGACCGCCCGCAGCAACGTGGACTTGCCGGTACCGGTGCTTCCGACCACCAGGCACAGTTCGCCCTCGTCGATCCGCAGCGAGACCTCGCGCAGGATCGGGGCCGGCGCCTCGGCATAGGTGACGCTCACCCGATCGAACTCGATCACGGTTGAGATCCCTTCGTGGCGAGTCTGGTCGATGGCGATCCGTTCGGTGCCGGCGGGGACAGCCAGGCCGGCAGCAGGGCCACCCCGAGGGCGACGGCGGGCAGCGGCGCCAGCTCCGGCCAGGTCAGCGGCGCCAGCGACGGGTAGAGATGGACCGGATCGACCCCGGTGGTCAGCTGGAACAGGCCGGCCGCCACGATTCCGCACCCGGCGACCGCCAGCTCCGCCGGCCGCCAGCGGTCTGGCCGGTACCGGCTGCGACGCACCCGCCGGCCGGCCAGCAGCGTCCCCCCGGCAGCGGTGAGCGCGCCCGCTCCCAGCACGGGCAGGCCGAGCTGGTGCGGGGTGCTGCTGTCGAGCAGCCCGTAGGCCCCGACG
>JABDRL010000155.1 GCA_013041765.1 Dactylosporangium sp.
CCGGGACCGTCCCTCGCACCGCGGTCTACCCCAGCCGCCTGTCAGCGGCACGATTCCACGGCTGGGGTAGACCGCAGCGTTCAGGCCTGGCCGGCCGGCCCCGCCAGCCGACGGTGCAGGCGGGCCAGCGGACCGGGCAGCCACCAGTTGGCCGCGCCCAGCAGCCGCATGGTCGCGGGTACCAGCAGGATCCGGACGATCGTCGCATCCACCACGATCGCAACGATCATGCCGATCCCGATCATCTTGATGAAGCTGATGCCCCCGGCGGCGAACCCGCCGATCACCACGATCAGCAGCAGCGCCGCCGAGGTGATGATCTGCCCGGTGCGTTGCAGGCCACCGGCGACCGAGGCGACGTTGTCGCCGGTCCGCAGCCATTCCTCGCGCACCCGGGACAGCAAGAAGACCTCGTAGTCCGTGCTCAGCCCAAAAATGATCGCCAGCATGAGGATCAGCTGGCTGGCCTCCAGATCCCCGGTGGAGGTGAAGCCCAGCGGGCCGGCGAGGTGGCCGTCCTGGAACACCCAGACCACGGCGCCGAAGGAGGCGCCGATCGAGACCATGCTCATCACGATGGCCTTCAGCGGCAGCAGCAGCGACCCGAACGCGGCTAGCAGCAGCAGGAACGTACTCACCGCAACGATCAGCCCCATCCACGGCAGCCGGGTGCCCAGGCTGTGCAGCAGATCGGCCAGTTCCGCGCTGTATCCGGCCACCATCACCCGGGCGCCTTCGGGCGCTGGCAGGTCCCGGATCTCGCTGACCAGCAGGCGGGCGGTCCCGCTGGCCGAGGAGTCCCGGCAGCCGACAGCGATCAGGAAGGAGTCGCCCCGGGCCGCGGTCACCGCTGCGGCGGTGACGCCGTCCAGGTCGCCGATCCGCGCGGCGAACGCGCCGGCCGAGGCCTGGTCGGTGCCGCTGACCAGCACCCGGATCGCGCTGCCGGAGTTGCTGGGAAAGTCCGAGACCAGCCGCTCGGTCGCTGCCCGGCTCGCGGCCGACGGCGGCAGCACCCGCTCGTCCGGCCCGCTGAACTGGGCGCGGCTGAACGGCAGGGCCAGCACCACCAGCAGCGTCAGCGTGCCGGTGATCACGATCACGGGTCGGCGCATGACGGCGCGGGCCAGGCGGGCCCAGGCCTGCGACCCGGTCGCGGCCCGATCGGCCGGGGGCCTGCGGAAGGGCAGGCGGACCCGCACCGCGTTCACCCTCGGGCCGAGCACCGCCAGCAGCGCCGGCAGCACCGTCAACGCGGTGATCATGGCCACCAGAACGGCGCTCATGCCGCCGAAGCCCATGGATCGCAGGAACGCCTGCGGAAACAGCAGCAGGCTGGCCAGCGCAAGCGCCACGATCGTCCCGGAGACCGCAATCGTCCGGCCGGCGGTCGCCAGGCTGTGCTGCACCGCCACCGCGGTGGAGTGGCCCGCGGCGAGTTCCTCCCGGAACCGGCTGACCATAAACAGCGCGTAGTCAATCGCCAGTCCCATCCCGATCAACGTGATGATGTTGATGCTGAAGACCGAGACGTCGGTGACGAAGGTCAGCACCCGGATGGCCACGAACGCCCCGAGGACGGCGAGCCCGCCCACCAGCAGGGGCAGGCCGGCCGCTACGGCACTGCCGAAGACGATCAACAGCAGCACCGCCAGGATCGGCATGGAGTACATCTCGGCCCTGGCGATGTCGGTGCTGACCCGGTTGGTGACCTCCGCGCTGACCGTGGCGTTCCCCGCCAGCTGGTGGCCCAGACCGGGCGCCCCCAGATCGTCCCGCACGGCCTCGTACTGATCGATACTGCCCGCCTCGGACAGCATGATCACGACATAGGTGGCGTGGCGGTCGGTCGAGACCATGGCGGGATTCCCGGTGTCGTAGAACGACACCGCGGTGCTGATCTCGGCCCGCTGGCGCACCCGGGCGAGCGTCCCGGTGACGGCGTCCCGGAACACGGGGTCGTTGACGGTCGCGGTGTCCGAGTCGTAGATCACGATCAGATCGGCGTCCTGCCGCCCGACCTCGGTGATGATCCGTTTGGCCGCCAGGGCCGATTCGCTGCCGGGGTCCTCGAACCCGCCGTCGATCAGGGAGCCGAAGACCCCGGTGCCCCAGATTCCACCGCCGACGGCCAGCACGATCGCAGCGGCAAGGATCCCCCACCGCAGGCGAACCACCGTCGTTCCCCACCACCCGAGCATCACGTCCCCCTATGCTGGTACATGACAGCAACCTGAATTAACACTGTTTACTTTGTCAATGACACTAGATTGAGTCAAGGGGCATCACTTCATGCCAGCCACCCCCAACCGCAGGGAACGGCTGCGAGCCGCCACCATTGGCGAGATCCACGCCGTCGCCCGCCGCCTGCTGGTGCAGGAGGGAGCCGGGGCGGTCACCCTCCGGGCCATCAGCCGGGACATGGGCATGACGGCCCCGGCCCTCTACCGTTACTACCCCAGCCTCGATGACCTGCTCCACGGGCTGTACGCAACGTTCTACGACGAGTCACGGCAACACGTCGAAACGACGATCGAGGCGGCCCCCGGCGGCCCGGGCGCCCGGATGTTCATCGCGTGCCGGGCCCTGCGCGCCTGGTCGATCGACCACCCCGCGGAATTCACCGCGATGTTCGCCAGCCGGGCCAGCGTCAAGCCGGGCGGGGCCGCCCCCGAACCCGGTCTCCATGCGGCCGGGATGCGCTTCGCCGACACGTTCCTCCGGCTCTTCGTCGACCTGTGGCAGCACGACGGGATCGTCACACCCCCCGATGCCGACGTGCCGCCACCGCTGGCGGCACAGCTGACGGCGTTCCTCACCCAGCACCACGTACCCCTGCCCGTCGGCGCCATGCACGCCTTCGTCTCGGCCTGGGTCCGGCTGTTCGGCATGATCGCCCTAGAGGTCTTCGGGTACCTGCATTTCTGCCTGACCGACAGCCAGGCGATGTTCGAGGCCGAATTGGCGGCGATCGGCCGTCAGCTCGGCCTGGAACCGTAGGGCATCGCCGAGCGGAACCGCGCCGGGACGGGCGGCGGGCTTGCCGTGCCCGCGCGCCCGACATCCCACCAATCACCCTTTTTCATTGAATGCAGTCTTTGCGTGATTTATAGCATGGTGATATCCACCACTGGAACGATCATGATAAATTCGCAGATCAAAGACCACGGCCAGGCCCCCGACCTGGCGCATTCCATCCACTCCCACCAATACAATCAGGACAACGCCGACCATCGATGAGCGGGGGAGGCGCCCATTGTAATTCTCACGCCATTCAATGACCATCACTATGGGCTACCGCTGGCTAACGATCAGCACTCGCCCCCGTGGCCTCGACGCAGAGTGCGTGCGGCACGACCGCGATGGTGTCGTTGGCCGGCGGCATACAGAGAGGAAGAACGGTGAGTCTACTGAACCAGGTTGAGCCACCGCACCGAACGCCCGCCCAGCTGGAGCCCGTTATCGGCGTCGAGCGCTACCGCCGGTTACTGGAAGCGGCGGCCAGTTTCCGGCGGCTCCTGGGCCGACGCGCGATCTGGAACGTCAACTCCACCGCCGTCGGCGGCGGCGTCGCCGAGATGCTCCAGGCACTCGTCGGGTACACGAGGGGGGTGCCAATCCCGGTACGTTGGACGGTGATCAGCGGTGACGCCCCGTTCTTCGCGATCACCAAGCGCCTGCACAACCAGATCCACGGCGCCACCAGCGGCGGACCGCTGAACAGCGACGAGGCGGATCACTACGCCCGCGTCACCGCCGCCAACGCCACCGAGTTCGTTGCCCGGGTGAGCCCGGGCGACCTCGTGCTGCTGCACGATCCGCAGACGGCCGGCATGGTCGACAGCCTGGTCGATCGCGGCGCCCGGGTGGTGTGGCGCTGCCACATCGGGGTCGACTGGCGCAACGCCGCCACCGATGGGGCCTGGGAAATCCTCCAACCCCACGTGGCCCGCGCCCACCGGTTCGTATTCTCCCGGCAGCAGTACGTTCCGTCGTGGGTCCCCCAGGACCGGGTCGCCATCGTGCCCCCGTCGATCGATCCGTTCTCACCCAAGAACCAGTACCTCGACGACCCGACGGTCCAGGCGATCCTGGCCACCATCGGGGTCCTCGACCACCCGGCGCCCCCGAAGCCGGCGAGCTTCATCCGGTACAACGGCCTGACCGCCCCCGTGGCCAGCCGGGCGGAGGTCACCTGCGAGTCCCTGCCGACGCTGGACGATCCCCTCGTCGTCCAGGTCTCGCGATGGGACCGGCTCAAGGACATGAGCGGTGTCATGCGGGCGTTCGCCGACCATGTGGCCCCGGCGTGCGACGGCTACCTCATGCTCGTCGGCCCGGCCGTCAGTGACGTGGCCGACGACCCCGAAGGGGCCGCCGTGTACCGGGAGTGCCTGGCGCAGTGGCACGCGCTGCCCGCACCGGTCCGGGCGCGGATCGTGCTGGTGACCCTGCCACTCGACGACATCGAAGAGAACGCGGCGATGGTCAACGCCATCCAGCGGCATGCCACCCTGATCGCCCAGAAGAGCCTGGCCGAGGGATTCGGGCTGACCGTGGCCGAGGGTATGTGGAAGGGCCGGCCCATCGTGGGTTCCGCGGTCGGCGGCATTCTCGACCAGATCGCCAACGGCACCGGCATCCTCCTGCCCGACCCCCGCGACCTTGAGGCATTCGGAGCCGCGGTACGCCGGCTGCTCGACGACCCGGACAAGACCACCCGGATGGGCGCCGCCGCGCATGCCCATATCCGGGAGCACTTCGTCGGCGACAGGCATCTGCTGCGTTACGCCGAGCTGTTCACGACACTGCTGACCGAGAAATAGGTCGCGGCGTCCCGGGCGGCGGTGAGCGCGCCGCTAGCGCGATCGCCGCTCGGACGCCGGGCCGTAGCCGCCCCCGCCAGGGGTTTCGATGACGAAGACGTCACCGGGCGCGACCGTGACGGCGTCGCATCCGTGCAGCGGTCGCACCGACCCGTCCGCCCGCTCGACCCAGTGCCCGCCGAGCGCGCCGGGCTGCCCACCGGCGGCGCCGTACGGGGGGACGCGCCGGTGGCCGCAGAGCGTCGTCACCGTCATCGGCTCCAGGAAGCGTATGCGCCGCCGGCCGCCGTCGCCCCCCGGCCAGCGCCCGGCCCCGCCACTGCCCCGCCTGATCTCGTAGCTCTCCACGCGGACCGGGTACCGCCATTCGAGCACCTCGGGATCGGTCAACCGGGAGTTGGTCATGTGGGTCTGCACGACGGCGGTCCCGGCGAACCCGTCGCCGGCCCCGGAACCGCTCGCGACCGTCTCGTAATACTGATGGCGCTCGTTGCCAAAGGTGACGTTGTTCATCGTCCCGGACCCCTCCGCCAGGCCGCCCAGCGCACCGTAGAGCGCCCCGACGATGGCCTGCGACGTCTCGACGTTGCCCGCCACCACGGCCGCGGGGTACTCGGGCGAGAGCAGCGAGCGGGACGGGACCACGACCCGGATCGGACGCAGGCAGCCGGCGTTGAGCGGGATGTCGCCATCGACAAGGGTCCGGAAGACGTACAGCACGGCGGCCATCGCCACCGAGGTCGGGGCGTTGGCGTTGGTCGGCGACTGGGCGGCGGTACCGGTGAAATCGACCTCGACGCTGCGGGCCTCGGCGTCGACCCGCAACTCCACGGTGATCACCGCCCCGCTGTCCAGCCGGTAGACGTACCGGGAGTCGCGCAGCGCCGGAATGACCCGGCGCAGGGCCTCCTCGGCGTTGTCCTGGACATGCCCCAGATAGGCCCGGACGACGTCGAGTCCGAAGTGGTCGACCATGGCCCGCAGCTCCTGGACGCCCTTCTCGTTCGCGGCGAGCTGCGCCCGGAGATCGGCGAGGTTGTCGGCCGGGTTGCGGGACGGGTGCGCCGCCGACCGGAGCAGATCGAGCGTCGCGGCCTCCCGCAGCACGCCGCCCCGCACGAGCCGCCAGTTGTCGATCAGCACACCCTCCTCGTCGACCCGGGTGCTGAACGCCGGCATCGAGCCCGGGGTGATCCCCCCGATCTCGGCGTGGTGCCCGCGGGAGGCGACGTAGAAGAGGATCTCGGCGCCGGCGCCGTCGAACACGGGGGTCACCACCGTGATGTCCGGCAGGTGGGTGCCACCGTGGTAGGGGTCGTTGAGGGCGTAGACATCCCCCGGCCCGATCCGCCCGGCGTTACGGCTGATCACCGTGGCGATGCTCTCGCCCATCGAGCCCAGGTGGACCGGGATGTGCGGCGCGTTGGCGATGAGGTTGCCCGTGGCGTCGAACACCGCGCAGGAGAAGTCCAGCCGCTCCTTGATGTTGACGGAGTGGGCCGTGCTCTGCAGGCGGACCCCCATCTGCTCCGCCACCGACATGAAGAGATTGTTGAACACCTCCAGCAGCACCGGGTCGGCCGCGGTTCCGGCCGACCGGCGCGCGGGCCTGGGCCCGACCCGGGTCAGCAGCAGGTACCCAAGATCGTTCACGCTGGCCCGCCAGCCGGGTTCGACGACGGTCGTGGCGTTGGCCTCGGCGATGATCGCCGGCCCGTCCACCCGCGAGCCCGGCCCCAACGACCGGCGCCGATGGCAGTCGACCTCCCGCCAGGTATCCTCGACGAACACCCGCACGGGCACCGGAGCGGCGGCCGGGTCGGGATCTGGCCGGTGGCCACGGGCCGGCGGCCGGCCGGGCTCGCTGACCGCGTGGTCGCCCGGCCCGCCGGTGACCGTTGCCGCCGTCGCCTCGACCACGATCGCCTCGACCACCACGGGCTTCTCCGGCAGGAGGAACGCGAACCGCCGCCGGTAGCCGGCCTCGAATGCGGCCACGAGGTCCGCGAGCGGCCCCAGCCGGACCTCGATCGGGGTGTCGGTGCCCGCGTAGCGCAGGTGCACCCGGTGCACGGCGCCGATCCGGGCCGGCTCGACTCCCCCGGCCACCAGCTCCCGCCGGGCCTCGGCCTCCAGGCTCGCGGCCAGGTCCGCCAGCCGGGGCATCAGGTCCGCCCCGAGGACGGCCTCCACCGGATGCTCGCGGATCGCGGTGAGGTCCGCCAGCCCGATGCCGTACGCCGACAGCACCCCGGCGAGGGGATGGATGAGGATCCGGGTCATGCCGAGGGCGTCCGCCACGGCGCAGGCGTGCTGGCCCCCGGCCCCGCCGAAGGTCGCCAGCACGTACCCGGTGACGTCGTAGCCCCGCTGCACCGAGATCTTCTTGATCGCGTTGGCCATGTTGGCGACCGCGATCTCCAGGAAGCCCGCGGCCACGGCCTCGGGACTGGTCGGCGTGCCCGTCGCCGCCGCCACCTCGCCGGCCAGCGCCGCGAACCGGTCCGCGACGACCGCCGCATCCAGCGGCTGCCCGCCGTGCTCGCCGAACACGCTGGGAAAGAAGTGCGGCTGGATCCGCCCGAGCAGCACGTTGGCGTCGGTCACGGTCAGCGCACCGCCCCGGCGGTAGGCCGCCGGACCGGGCCAGGCACCGGCGGAGCGGGGGCCGACCCGGTAGCGGCCGCCGTCGAAGCCCAGGATGGAGCCGCCCCCCGCGGCGACCGTGTGGATGCTCATCATCGCCGTCCGCATCCGCACCCCGGCGACCTGGGTCTCGAACTCCCGCTCGTACTCCCCGGCGAAATGCGCGACGTCCGTGGATGTTCCGCCCATGTCGAACCCGATGACCCGGTCGAATCCCGCCGCGAGCGCGGTGCGCGCCATGCCGACCACGCCGCCGGCCGGCCCGGAGAGCACGGCGTCCTTGCCCCGCAGGTTGGCCGCGTCCGCCAGCCCGCCGCTGGACTGCATGAACATGAGCCGCACGCCCCGCAGCTGGTCGCGCACCCGCCGGACGTACCGGTGGAGCACCGGGGACAGGTAGGCGTCCACCACCGTCGTGTCCCCCCGGGACACCAGCCTGACCAGCGGGCTGACCCGGTGGGACACGGAGACCTGCGGAAAACCGATCTCCCGGGCGATCGTTCCGGCCCGGGCCTCGTGGACCGGATACCGGTGGGCGTGCAGCAGCACCACGGCCACCGCCCGGGACCCGGCGTCGTAGGCCGCACGCAGATCGGCCCGCAGCTGTCGCTCGTCGAGCGGGGTGATGACCGCCCCATCGGCGCCGAGGCGCTCCCTGGCCTCGATGACCCGGGAGTGCAGCGGCTCCGGCAGGACGATCCGGCGGTCGAAGATCCGGGGACGGTTCTGGTAGGCGATCCGCAGCGCGTCGGCGAACCCGCTGGTGATCACCAGCACGGTCGGTTCCCCGGTCCGCTGGAGCAGCGCGTTGGTGGCCACCGTCGTCCCCATCTTGACCACGTCGATCTGTTCGGCGGGCAGCGGCTGGTCGTCGGGGACCCCGAGCAGTGCCCTGATGCCGGCGACCGCCGCGTCGGGGTACCGCTGCGGGTCCTCGGACAGCAGCTTGTGGGACAGGATGGCGCCGTCCGGCCGGCGGGCGACCACATCGGTGAACGTGCCGCCGCGGTCGATCCAGAATTCCCAGCCCCCGCCCATCGGGATCTCCCCTCCGCGGTGCTGTGGATCGGCGGCTCCAGGTTAGCGCCGTGGCCGGGTGGTCGGCGTCAGGGTTCCAGCCGGGTGCTGTCCGGCTGCCCGCTGGCGGCCGGCAGGCGCTTCGTCGGCTCCGGCGAGGCGGGCACCGGCGACGGGCGGAGGCTTGCCGAGGGGCTCGGCGAGAGGCCCGGTGACGGGCTCGGCGGGACGCTGGGGGGAGCGCTGACCGCCGGCGGTGGGCTGGACCGGGCCGTGGACGGCTCCCCGTCCACGGCGGATATCGCCCCGACCCCACCGCAGCACAGCAGCGCGAAGGCCAGTGCCCCGCCCCCGATCCACAACGCGGCCGTCCGGTCGGACTGGCGGCCCGCTGGTGGCGAGGTGTCGTAGGTCACTCCGGCAGTGTCCAAGAGATCGACACCGATGGTAATGGTTCGGCATCGACTTCACTCGAATGGTAGCCAGAATACGACCGCTCAGCGCCGGCCCGCACACTGTCGGCCGAGGTCGGGTGGTTCCACCGC
>JABDRL010000157.1 GCA_013041765.1 Dactylosporangium sp.
CGACCACAGCCCAACGCGCCACCACACCGGCAACACCAGGCGACCTGCGGCCGGACATACCAACCGACAGCCACGCCCACCGCAAGGCCCAGCAGCACACACACAATGATCAAAAACGATATCGACACGGAATACCTCTGCTTAATGCGCGAGATCACGGGTCGTGGTAGTTCGCATTCGCTGTATATATAGATCGTTACGTTCAGTTGCCCTCCCTGCGACGCTATGACCGTGGATCAGCGCATCTCAAGAAGTTTGCTTGAGTTTGCTTCAGTTGAAAAGTCTTGACCGACAGGCACTGCACGTTTGACGATGCGTAGTAGCCGAGCAAACTCACGCAACTCTTCACCGAGAGAGGTGACCATGCAGCTAACGTTTCTTGGCAAGGAGACGCAGGGTGGGGGATCCCCGACGCTGTTCGCCACTGACCGATACACCTATGTTGTGCAGGGCTGGAAAGTCCCAGACCGGACGACCAGCGTGGAGATCCCAAGCGGACTTCTGGTGTACGTCGAGCATGGCTCCGAACTCGGAGCGGTTCTCACGGACACCGGACGCGACAGCTTCATCCTTTCGGGAGCGGCTGTCACCGACACTGAGACACTGGCCCAGATGGACATCCCAGGCCACGAAACCTGCGTCGAGGTCGGCAAGGCACGAAAGGACGGCACCAATGGAACTGCTTCAGGGTGAGGCATTCACCAACCTGTTTCGTACCTGCCAGCGGTCAGCCTTCCACTTGGAGATGCAGGACGAGTACCACACCCCGGAAGAAGCCGAACCATTCCGGCGGTTCCTGGCCGGCGAGGACGACGACTACGCCTGGCACCAGCCGTGGCTTGACCTCGTCAGCGAGGTCACCACATCCGGAGTGATCATGACGCGGGCACGGATCGTCACCGTCCCGCACACCGATTACGTCCGCTGGAGTCTTGCCGTCGCTCCGAAAAACATCGCGGCTGGCGAGGACCTTCGCTGGCTTCCGCGCCATCTCGCAGAGGGAATCGGCTTCCCCGAGAACGACTACTGGTTGCTCAACGACGATCGTCTGGTTTTGACGGTCTTCGCCGAAGACGGCCGTTTTCTGGGTGGCACTGAAATGACTGACCATGCCCTGATCGAGCAGTGTCGCACTGTGCGCAACCAGGTCTGGGCGCGTGCCATCCCTCATGACGAATATGTATCGTCGTCCACTATGGGATCAAACTGAAGTCGGCACGTGGTGTCGAATACCGTTCACCAGGCGCGGGAAGCCCTCGGCCACCAGCTGAAGGACCTACGCAAGGATGCTGGGCTGACCGGCAGGCAGCTTGCCCTGCGTGCCGGTTGGCACAGCTCCAAGGTCTCCAAACTGGAGTACGGCAAGCAGACGCCGGCCGAGACCGATATCGAGGTCTGGTGCCAGCATTGCTCGGCCACCGATCAGATCGCCGACCTCATCGCCGCCGTACGAAACATTGAAACGATGTACGTCGAATGGCGCAGAATGCTGCGTGTCGGAACTCGTCGCAGACAGGAAGCCTCCATCACGCTGGAGCTCGAGACCAAACTCATGCGCTGGTACGAGCCGCTGCTTGTGCCCGGCATCCTGCACACCGCCGAGTACGCTGCTGCCGTCATGGGACGAGTTATCGACTTCTACGGTGTCCCCGATGACCTCGACACGGGCGTTGCCGCGCGGATGGAACGTCAGCAGATCCTCTACCGGGGCGACCACCGTTTCCACTTCATCATCGCCGAACAGGCGCTCCACACGATGGTCGGCAGTCCTGAAATCATGATCGGTCAGCTTGACCGACTCCAGACGATCCTGTCTCTGCCTCGAGTCAGTTTCGGCATCATCCCAATAGACGCGCCGTACCATGCGCCGACCAACCAGTTCATCATGTTCGATGACCGCCTCGTCAACGTCGAAACGGTTTCCGCCGAACTCGCTATCACCCAGCCACGAGAGATCGCACTCTACACCAAGGCATTTCATATATTGACTGGCGTAGCTGCCTATGGAAAAAGGGCTCAAACCCTTATCCGATCAGCACTGGATGGACTGGATTCTTCTTGATCTAGTTACGGCCGGCCCCCGGGCTTGGACCGGTCAGGATTCACCCCCAGTCCCATCCGGCATAAGCTGCAGGCTGGCCTTCCGGCAGGCCGAGGAACCGAACATCAGCGACCCCGAGGACGGTCACTGCCCGCTCCTGCTCAGACCGTCGAATCTGGGAGGATCTCGTTTCTCGGCACGCTTGGGCCGACGCCGCCGGCCTCACCATCGATCAGCACCAGGTCGGACACCTCGGCACCCGCCGCCGTCCATCTGGCGATCGTGCCGTCCAACCAGAACTCGGCATCATCGGGATGAGCGATGACAACCAAGACTCGTTCTACCTCTTGGCCGGATCCTGTTGTTCCCACACGGCTTCCCGTCGCCGTCAGTTGGACCTGAGATTCAGCCTACGGCCGAGCATGGCGTGGACGTCGTGGACAGCGGCTGTCACCTGCGTGCCCCACCGGGCGTCCCAGCGGCATGGCTCAGGACGCCAGGCCGGATCCGTGCGTCGCTACGCGCTCAGTCACGGCGTCACGGCAGGCGTTGGGGCGGCAACTTGCGGCGTTCCGGGAGGCTGCGGGCTTTCGCCAGCAGGAGTTGGCCAACCTTGTCTGCTACAGCCGCAGCAGCATCGCGAATGTCGAAATCGGACGGCAGAGCGCGCCGAGAACCTTCTGGCAACACAGTGACGAGGTACTTTGTACGGGCGGCGTCCTGGTCGCCGGATACGACGCGCTCCTCAGCCTCAACCGTCACCAACGCGAGACCGCCGCTCACGCCATGATGCGCGAAGCGATGGCCGCCGAGATCGCCAACCGGGACCTCGCTGCTCGACGGGAGGTGCCGGGCGTGCCGACGCGACGCGAATGGCTGGCGACGATCGGGGTGGGCTTCGTGGCCTCCGGCGTCGTCGGCCTCAACAGTTCGTCCTCCCGGGTGGTGGACGCCCTCACCGCGGCCGGGCATCGGTCAGACGCCGACGAGGCAGTGCCCGAGACACTCACGAGCTGGTCAACCACTATCGCCGGGTCTACCGCAGCACCCAGCCGGCCAGGTTGTACGACCAACTGTTCGCCCTGCGAGTCCACCTCACCGACCGCGTCGAGGCTCTCTCCCGCTCGGGCAGGCGTACCGATCTCGTCGTCACGGCTGGTTGGCTCTCCAACCTGCTCGCCCTGGTCACCTGCGACCTCGACGACCCAGCCGCGGCGCTGGTCTGGTGCTCCGATGCCGAGCGACAAGGCGCCGAAGCCGGCCACCAAGATTTGATCGGCTGGGCATGCCATACCCGCTCCCAGATGGCCTTCTACGACCGCAGAGCCGCCGACGCCACCGCGCACGCCTACCGTGGGCAGGCCATGACCAGGACCAGCAGCGCCGTTCACGCCAAGCTGCTGTCCCAGGAGATGCACTCCCGGGCGATGCTCGGCAATGCCCAGCGGGTCGCGGACGCCCGCCGTCGCGCCGAGTGCGCGATAGCGGCCCTCCCGGTGGGTGCCACGCGGGGAGGCGCGTTCTCGATCAGCCTGGCAGAGGATCCCCCGTACACCGCGACCTCGATGCTGTTGCTGGGCCAGCACCGGCAGGCCGAGACCGCGACCCATCGGGTGCTCACCGCCTTCTACCCGCACGGCGGTGCTGGTTGTCCAGAGAACCCGTCCGGGTATGCCCGCACCCAGCTGATTCTGGGGATGGCCCTCACGGGGCAGGGCAAGCTCGACCAGGCCCATGCGGCGGGCAGTGCGGCCCTCGACAGTCCCCGTCCGGTGTGGCCCGTCGTCGCCCTGGCTGGCCGGCTCGACCAAGCGCTGGTCCAGGCCAGTGCCAACGCTCCGGAGACCAGGGACTACCACCAGCGTTACCTCACGATCAGCGGCCAGCCCGGCAGGACCCGTTCGATGTCGGTTCGGGCACCATCGGTGACATCCCGATGACCTCTCCCGAGCCACTCACGACAGGGCTGATCAAACAGATCATGGCCTACCTGGACAGGCAGGCCCCGCCGCCAACCGCCAGCGCGCATCTGATCTTCGGAACCAACCAGCCGGTCCCCGCCGAACTCGTCGTCCACCGCTATCACCAGGGACTGGTTCCGCTGGTCATCGCAACCGGTGGGATGAATCGCCACACCAGCGTCATCGAAGCCAGAGAGCACCAACGGATCCTCATCGGCCTTGGCGTGCCCGAGTCGGTCATCCACGTCGAAGACCGCTCCACCGCCGGGCCATCCAACTGTTGCGCGCCAAGCTCCCCGACGCCGCAGGCTTCCATGCCGTGACATGGGAGCCCTTCTACGACGGCGTGGCGGTCACCCGTATCGACTGGTGGCGTCGCTCCGAAATCGCCCGGAACCGTGTCCTCCGCGAATGGAAGATCACCCCCGAGCGCCTCGCCGACGGATCTCTTCAGGAGGTCCAACGCATCGACGGCGTGTGGCGGTAACGACGGATCTCGCGATGGTTGTGCGGACGGCGTATTCCTCGGGCCGATCGGCAAGCAGGGCGTCGTGGAGCCGGTGACCGATGCCCTGCCCTCGCCACGGCTTCCGGAGGATCAGTTCGATGACGGCGGACTTCGCGGCGGCCAGGACCTGACGACGGCCGGCAAGCCGAGAGTGTCTCAGAGCGAAACGCACCCGGCTGGATGTCATGTCTCCAGCGGGGCGGTAGCCATGGGCCGGTCGGGGCTGTGGACCGTACGAGGCGGCCGGGGAATCTGGGGCACGGGCGCGCTGGGTGTCTTCCTACGGGCATGCACGGGCGGATGCCAGTCTGGACAGACCCCGTGTTCAACAGCCGAGTGTCCTTGGATAGCCGTGGTTGCTCGAGTCGGAGCTACCAGAGCAACTACAACTGTCCACAAAAAACAGTGATCAAGGCTGCGACCTGGGCTTTTGTGGGCCGGGTGCATCACTGCGCGAACCGGTCCTGCGGGTCACTGGTGATCCACTGCTGGGTTGTTTGGCCAGGTCACGGGGTGCGGGCGGTGCATGATGAGCGCCGTTCATCGCCTATTTCGAACGATGGGTGGTCTACGGCCCAAGTGGTGTGATTCGCGCCGAAAGTTTGCGGCTGGATTGGCTGGCGGCCACGGCGCGGCGTGCTGCCGACGTCGAGTCTTGGTCCGTCTCGTCGGGGACGGCCGGTGCAATCTGGGAGATACGTTGTGGGGACAGGCCGAGCAGTGCCCCAGCGTCCCGGACGGTGTAGCCGTCGTCGAGCAGTGCTCGTACGGCGATGGCCGTTGTCTGGTTGGCGATCTGCTCTGCTCGGCGGGCGGCCTGCCGCGCTTCCAGCGCCTGGGAGACGGTGCTCGGCATTTCCGGAGCGATCTCGACGTCGATGATCTCTGGTGCGATGTCGAGCATGAGTGCGATGGCTTCGCGTGCCATACCGGCAACCTGGTCGAGTCGGCGGGCCTGGGTGTGGACGCCTTTGAGGTCGGGGACGCTGATCGCCCACCAGCCGCCGGAGCGGCGGCACGTCACGCGGTAGCTGGTCATTTCCACCAGTCCTTGCCTAGCTGGTCATCCAGATCGCGCAGGATGCCTCGTGTTGTGAGTTCGTTGATCTCTCTGTGGCGGGGGACAACGACGCGCTGCGAGCCACACTGGAAGATCGAGTGGCTCCCGCCCTCGCGGACGAGCGTGAACTCGATGTTCGCAGCGGAGGCCGCATCGGCGATCTTCCGTAGCAGGTCCGTTCGCTTCACCATGCTATGTCTAGCCCAATGGACAGATCAAGTAAAGTCTACTGGATGGCGTTCACGGGGTGGCGATCCAGGTGTACACGCATCTCGGGCGGGACATGTGTTCGCTGGTCAAGCCACCAGAATGGGGCACTGGTTCGCGCAATGGCCGATCCGCGTCGCAATAGGCCCAGGCCGAAGCGTGTGTGGAGCCGAGGTTACGGCATGAGAACCAAGAGATCATGGCGCACGGGCCTGACCTGGACCTTCCCCTCGCTCGCGAGCGCTGGTTTCCCGCTCCTGCCGCATAGTCCGTGCCGGTATATGTGGGTGCCGTCGATGAGGCACTCGGCGTCAACGCAAGCCCGGGTCGAAAGCGCACGCTGCGGAGCCGGACACGTTGTTGTGGATGTTCTGCGTGCCTTTGGCTGTTCTGGTCGCCCGAAGGGATGCATAGATTTGTGGATGCCCAGGGTATCGTCCCGGCCACTGTGGTGCGGCCGGTTGCGGAACAGCCCGAGCGCCCGGTTCCTCTTCGGCGGAGGTTGTGATGTCCGAGCGGAAGCCCACTTCGGCCGGGACGCACGACTACGCGCTCGGCGGCACCGCGAACACCGCTGCGGAGCGGTGACCCAGTTGGACAGCCAGTGGGTGCACGTGGACAACGATCACCGAGTGGCCGCACGGGGCCGCCACCTGCTGCCCGGCGCCGGGAACGCGGTGATCATCGAGGCCGACATCTGCGACGTCAACGCCGTCCTCTCCCACCCGCAGACCCGACGATTGATCGACGTCCGCAAGCCGGTCGGCGTAATCGCCGCAGCGGTGATGCACTTCATCCCGGACGAACGCGATCTGTGGGCGGTCATCGGCCGGTACATGGCCGCCGTGCCGTCCGGCTCATACCTTGGCCTGCGTGCGCTGACTGTAATGGCCAGCGAGTCAGACAGTAAACGTCGTATTTTTCAATCCATGGTAGTAGTTACCCGATTCTGCGGTGAAGCGGAGGACGGCGTGGTCCGGATCGTCGACACCCAGGGGGTAATAGATCTCGAAGCCATCTCGCCAGAGGCGCTCTCGCGAGGCACAGTCGCGCAGGACCTCCATGGTGCCGAGGAGAAGCAGCCCCCGGTAGTCGACCATGTCGACGAAGTACACGCTGGCCCTGGAGTCCGCCTGGAACTGGGCGACCCGGGAGGAAGAGGTGTTGGTGGAGAACCAGACGGTTTTCAGGTCCTCGGTCTCCAGCTTGAGCATGCCCTTTGTCCAGGGGCGCCCGTCAGGGCCGAGGGAACCGACGATGGCGACCCCGCAGCTCTCGATGAGGTCGAGGGAGGCGCGGCGAACGTCCACATCGGCTGACGCTGGGATCTCCACCGGGGGTCGTGGCTGGGCGGTCATGGTGTCGTCCTGTCCTGTTCGCTGGTGGTCTGGTCTTCGGCTGCGGCCAGGTTGCGCAAGATCCGGCGCAGGTAACGCTCACACTCCTCGATTTCCAGTTCGGTGAATCCCTGGTAGAACAGCTCGGCCATGGCCACGGACACCTCGCGATATTCGCCGGACATGGTTCTGCTGCGCTCGGTGAGCCGCACCAGGACCTGGCGGCGGTCGCCGTCGATCCCCTCTCGCCTCACGTGTCCGGACGCCTCAAGCCGGTCCAGCATCCGGGTCAGGGTGGACCTGGTGAGTGCCGTCTGCCGGGCCAGTTCGTGGATGGGGATGCTGTCCCGCTCCCACAGCGCGAACAGGATCCGCCCCTGGGCTGGGTTGAGGTCGATATGTCGACCTTTCAGCATGTTGTCGAAGATCCGTCCGGACAATTGGTGAATCTTCGATATCAGAATCCCGCCGTACCGAATCCCGCCCACGCCCACACCCTTCCCTTTCGCCAAGGTTCATTGTACACGCAACGGTTGTACATGCAATGATCTGGTGAATCTCCTCCCGGCTCTTTGAGCATCCTGGCGTAGACCTCGCACTGACCAATGTTCACCATTCACAAGGCCGGACGAAGTGCCTCGCGTTGATGGCCACTATCCCGCCGCGCCCCGCCGCCCAACAGTCGCTCGTCCCGGGACTCCGCCATGGTGTACAAAATGGGCACCAGGACCAGCGCGGTTGAGCCGAGCAGGCCGCCGACGACCACGATGGCCAGCGGCTGGGAGATGAACCCGTCGCTGCCCTCCGCCCCGAAGGTCGTCGGCATCATGACGCAGACCGCCGCAGGCAAGGCCGGCGCGACTCGGTTGCTGTATCCGGTTGCTGCACGGGCCCAACTCTGGCCCAAATAGGACGGTCAAAACACACCCTGACCTGCGCTTTTGTGGAGCCGATGTTACGGCATAAGAACCAAGAGATCACGGTCCAGGGAAACGTGTTGGAGCTCCCTCGTGCCGATCGGCGACGATCGGAGGGCTGACAGCGGGAGTCCGCATTCCTGCTGCATCCTCAGTGGACGTCGAGTCTGAGAGCCTGCCGATGAAGCGCCGGTCGAGCGAAACGAGGCCAGTGCGCTGTGTCAACAGGCGCTGATGTCATCGACAGGACCTCGGCCGGCATCACGGGCCGAGCAATGCCAACGGGACGACGGCAATGTCGTCGCGTCGGCGATAGGCGTGCTCGCCCGCGTAGACAACGACGGCGTCGATCAGGTCCTCGCCGATCCGGTCCTGCAGCCAATGCAGGTGTTTGGTGTCGGTGTCCTCGACGCGGTCAGCCAGCTTGACCTCGACACCCAGCACCCTGCCGTCCGCATGCTGGACTATCAGGTCCACTTCGTGGTCATTGTTACGGGTCCGTAGGTGACTGACCCGAGCCTCGCCCGCTTCGGCGTACGTATGGATGCTGAGCGCCACAAGATGCTCGAAGAGGGCACCAAGGATCGTGCCCTCGGACAGGCTGGTGGTGCCTTGCTCGGCACGGAGCAGCGCGGCGTCGTCAAGCCCGAGCAGTCGGGCAGCCAGTGCCGGGTCGGCCAAGTGGTGCCTCGCGGACTGACCGAGCCGATCCAGGTGATTGTGGCTGGGAATCCACGGAGGTAAGGCATCGAGCAGCCACAGTGATGACAGGGCGTCGCGGTACGCGAGCGTTGTTTCCTTGGCCGGTTTGTTCGCCAGCCCAGCGGTGGCAGCGTCGAGAATCTTCGAGTAGGCCGTCGTTGTCGAGGTCGCCGCCGCATAGGCGGCAAGCCACGCACGCAGCACTGCCGGACGGCGCACCGGGTAACCCTGCTCGGGGAATTCCCGCTGTACGACGTTGTCCAGATACGCGTCCAACTCGACCCGACGGACGCGGGGCGGCAGCCCCCGGATGGCGGGGAAACCTGATGCGGTGATCTCCTCGACGTAGTCGGTCAGTCGGAGCCTGGTGGTACCGCCGATGTCACGGTTGCCGGCCAGAAGCGCGGCCAGGCTCACAGTCGGGGTCTCGATGCCCCGTTCCGCTACGCTCAGCGGGCGCATCCTCATCGGGATGAAGGTCCCCCGGTTCCCTGGAGAGTCGGGCTACCTGGCTCCGGCCGGGGCCAGGTCGTTGGCGGGTGATGCCGGCGATTCCAGGGCCCCCTGATGGTAGGCGGCCTCGTACTGGTCGGGGCTGCG
>JABDRL010000179.1 GCA_013041765.1 Dactylosporangium sp.
CGTCGGGCCAGGCAGGGCCGGCGTCGCCACCACCGCGCGCTGCCCGGCCGGCACCGGCGGCACCGGCAGCACGCCGCCGGCCACCGGCACCCCATTCTCGGCCAGGCTCCACCGGAACTCCAGGTGCGCGGTGTCCCGCAGGTCGTAGCGGTTGGTGACGCACACCTGGGACGCGTCCAGCTCGATGCGGACCGGCTCGATGGTCTTCTTGAACTCGACCGCCCCCGGTGACGGGGTCCGGTCGGCGAAGAAGAGGCCGTCCACGACGAAGTTGCCGTCGTGCAGCTCCTCCCCGAAGTCCCCGCCGTAGGCGAAGAACTCCCGGCCGTCGGCGGTGCGCTGGCGGATGCCGTGATCGATGTACTCCCAGACGAAGCCCCCCTGGCAGCGCGGGTAGGCGTCGAACAGCGCCTGGTACTCGGCCAGGTTGCCCGGGCCGTTGCCCATCGCGTGGGCGTACTCGATCAGGATGAACGGCAGCCCCCGGCGGTGGGCGTCGGCGGCCGGGTCGGCCAGCGGCGGCTCGGCCCGCCGGCCGATCGCGTCGACCTCGTCCACCGGCAGGTACATCCGGCTGTAGACGTCCACGTAGCGGCTGTCGGTGTCGTGCTCGTAGAGGATCGGCCGGGTGGGGTCGCGCCGGCGGGTCCACCCGGCCATGGCCTCCAGGTTGGCCCCCGTGTGGGACTCGTTGCCCAGCGACCACAGGATGACGCTCGGATGGTTCTTGTCCCGCTCCACCATCCGGGCCATCCGGTCCAGGTAGGCCTCCCGCCAGCGCGCGTCGTCGCTGGGGTTGCCGCGCCAGCCGAACTCGCAGAACCCGTGGGTCTCCAGGTCACACTCGTCCACCACCCACAGCCCCAGCTCGTCGCACAGTTCCAGGAACCGCGGGTGCGGCGGGTAGTGGCTGGTGCGGACCGCGTTGACGTTGTGCCGCTTGAGGACGAGCACGTCGGCGAGCATGTCCTCCTCGGTCAGGGCCCGCCCCCGGTCCGGATGCCACTCGTGGCGGTTGACGCCCCGGAACACGATGCGCCGCCCGTTGACGGTGAGCACCCCGTCGACCACCGCGACGGTGCGGAACCCGATGGCCACCTCGACGCGCTCGGCGTCGGTGTGCACGCTGCCGCGGTAGAGCCGGGGCCGCTCGGCCGACCAGGGCTCCACCCGGTCGAGCCGGTGCGGCCCGGCGGCCGGCACGTCGACCAGGCCCAGCTCGGGCACGGTGAGCCGGGCCGGGGCCGGGGTGTCCACCCGCAGCAGCCCGTGCCCGGTGCGGTGGTCGTAGCCGGCCCGGACGGTGAGGTCCTCGACGCCGCCGGCCGGCCGGGCCAGCAGCCGCACGTCCCGGAAGATGCCCGACAGCCACCACATGTCCTGGTCTTCCAGGTAGCTGCCCGCCGACCACTGGTGCACCCGCACCGCGAGGATGTTGCGCCCCACCCGCAGGTGCTCGGTGACGTCGAACTCCACCGGCAGCCGGCTGCCGGTGGACCAGCCCAGCTCGTGGCCGTTGAGCCAGGCGGCGGCGCAGGAGTCCACCCCCTCGAACCGCAGCACCGCACCCCGCCCCCGCCAGGATTCCGGCACCTCGAAGGCGCGGCGGTAGTCCCCGGTCGGGTTCTCGTCCGGCACGTGCGGCGGGTCGGCCGGGAACGGGAACATGCAGCAGGTGTATGCCGGCCGGCCGTGGCCGGCCAGCTGCCAGTGCCCGGGGACCGGCAGCAGCTCCCAGCCGGTGTCGTCGAGGTCGACCGCGCCGGCACCGTCCCCGGCCGCCGCGACGGTGGGCGAGAGCCGGAACCGCCAGTCGCCGTTGAGGCTCAGGGCGGGGGCGTCGGAGGCCAGCCGGGCCCGTGGCGACCGCCGGCCGGCCCCGGGCGCGTACTCCTCGTGATACTGCGGCATGCGGATCCTCGCTCCACTCTGCGGTCCGGTTCTCAGCCCAGTTCCAGGCAGGCCAGCTCGCTCTGGAGAACGAGCACGGCGCCGCCGACGGCGGCGGCGTCGGAGCCGCTGACCGAGGTGACCACCCGCATCGGGTGCGCCCGCCGGGAGAAGGTGCGCCGCTGCACCTCCGCTTCGATCACCGACTGGTAGATAGCGGCGGCCACGGCGAAGCTCGGTCCCGCCAGCACGATGAGGTCCAGGTCGAACAGGCTGGTCATGGTGACGGCGGCGGTACCGAGGTGCCGGGCCGAACGCTCGATGAGGCGCTTGGCCGCCGGGTCGCCAGCGCTCGCGGCGGTGGCGACCCGACGGAACTGGCCCATCACGTCGACCCCCGCGGGGTCCAGCCCCAGCCGCTGGCCCAGCCCGTCGGCGGCCATGGCGTACTCGATGACGGCGTGGGGGCCGGCGTACAGCTCCAGGCAGCCGTAGTTGCCGCAGTCGCAGGCTCGCCCGTCGGGGTCGACGGTGATGTGACCGATCGCGACGCCGTTGGAGGAGCGGCCCCGGTACACCTCGCCGTCGACCACGACGCCCCCGCCGATCCCGCTGGCCATGTAGAGGCAGCCGTAGGTGCGTGGCTCCACCGCCCCGAGCCAGTGCTCCCCGAAGGCCGCGGCCGCCGCGTCGTTGTCCAGCAGCACCGGCAGACCCAGGACAGCCGACAGCCGCGGTGCGATCGGGTACTCGAACCACTCGGCGGTGGGGGCATGGGTCAGCAGGACCCCGGCCCGCCGGTCCTGCGGGCCGTAGGTGGCCAGCCCCACCCCGAGGACCCGGTCACGGTCGACCCCCGCGGTGCCGAGCAGGGCGTTCACCCGCGAGGCCAGCAGCGGGAGGGCCTGGTCGGGCGGCATCAGCGCGGTGCCGGGGAACGCGGTCCTGGCCACCTGCCGACCGGTCAGGTCGACGACGACGATGACGCAGGTGTTGCGTTCGACCAGGACACCGACGGCGTACCTGGCCAGCGGGTTGAGCTGGAGCAGGGTCGGTGGTTTGCCGCCGGTCGACGCCCCGCGCCCGACCTCGACGACCAGCCCGTGCTCCATGAGTTCCCGGACGACCTGGGTGATGGTCGCCGGGGTGAGCCCGGAGCGGGTCGCGAGTTCGATCCGGCTGATGGTGCGGGCCGCTCGGATGAGGTTGAGCACGATGCCGCGGGTCTTCGGCCTGCCGGCCCCGATGGGGCTGGTCGCCATCCATCCTCCCTTACCGTGTCGAAACGTGATCTTCCCACCGCCCGGTGTGGTGGTCGTAGGCGGCCGTGGTGCCGGCGGCGACGACCGCTTCGGGATCGACGTCGGGTGGCCTGCTTCGGCCCAGCGGGTCGGGGGACGCCGCGGCCAGCAGCTGGGTGTACGGGTGCCGCGGGTCGAGGATCACGCTGTCGGCCGGGCCCCGCTCCACGACCCGTCCCCGGTAGAGCACCAGGATCTCGTCGGAGAAGTGCCGCGCCGTGGCCAGGTCGTGGGTGATGTACAGGACCGCCAGGGTCTCCTCCCGCTGCAGGCGGTCCAGCAACCTGAGGACCTCCAGCCGGATGGAGACGTCCAGCATGGACACCGGCTCGTCGGCGACGATGACCTTCGCCCCCGGGGCCAGCGCGCGGGCGATGGCCACGCGCTGGCGCTGCCCGCCGGACAGCTCGTGCGGCCGCCGGCCGACGACCTCCCGCGCGGGCAGTGATACCCGTTCCAGCAGCTCGCCGGCCTGCCGCCGGGCCTCGGCCCGGTTGCGGGCGTGCCGGTGGCGCCGCAGCGGGCGGAGCAGGTGGTGCTCGACGGTGTGGAACGGGTTCAACGACGCGAAGGGGTCCTGGAACACCATCTGCACGTGGTCGCGGTAGGCCCGCTGCGGCACCGGCGCGCCGTCCGGTCCGCGCAGGACGACCTGGCCGGCGGTGGGTTTGTCCAGGCGGGTGATGATGCGGGCGACGGTGGATTTGCCCGACCCGGACTCGCCGACGAGACCGAGGGTGCGACCGGGCGGGATGGTGAACGAGACATGGTCGACCGCCCGCAGCCGGGTCCGGCGCAGTCCGCTGCGCAGGTGGAAGTCCTTGACCAGGTCCCGTACCTCCAGGCTGGTGCTCACCGGATACCTCCTGGGGGGATGGCCTCGCCGGCCGGCAGCGCCTCCGGGTCGGAGGAACGGATGAAATGGCCGCGCTCCCCGGTCAGGCTGGGGAAGGAGTTCAGCAGGTGCCGGGTGTAGGGGTGGCGGGGCTCGGCGAGCATCTGGGCCGCCGGGGCATTCTCGACGATCTCCCCGTTCCGCATGATCGCGATGCGGTCGCTCACCTCCAGCAGCAGCGGGAGGTCGTGGGTGATGAACAGCACGCCGAAGCGCAGCTCGTCGCGGAACCTGAAGATCTCGCGGAGGATGCCCCGCTGCACCACCACGTCCAGGGCCGTGGTCGGCTCGTCCAGGATGACGATCTGAGGATCGAGCAGGAGGGCCATGGCGATCATGACGCGCTGCCGCATCCCGCCGGACAGCTCGTGCGGGTAGGCCCGCAACCGTCGCGGATCCACCCCCACCAGCGTGAGCACCTCGCGGCACCGGGCGCGCCGCTGCCGCCGGGACAGCTGGGGCCGGTGCGTGGTGAGCACGTCCTCCAGCTGCGCGCGGATGGTGAGGACCGGGTTGAGCGCGTTCATCGCGCCCTGGAACACCATGGACAGCTCCGACCACCGGAAGGCGCGCAGCTGCTCGGTGCCCAGCGCCAGCACGTCGACATCGTCACCGTTGCGGTCGTGGAAGGTCACCGTTCCGGCGGTGATCTCGGCCGGCGGGCGGTGCAGCCGGTTGACCGCGTAGGCGAGGGTGGTCTTGCCACACCCGGATTCGCCGGCCAGCCCCAGGATCTCGCCCCGGCGCAGGGCCAGCGACACCGATCGGACGGCGTGCACGGGCCGGTCGACCTGGTAGGTGACGGACAGGTCCCGGACCGTGAGCACCGTCTCGGCGTTCGGGCGGGGCACCGGGTGCGCCTCCGGCGGCGGCTCGGCCCGCCCGCGGCGGGGAACATCCCGCAGCCGCGGGTTGATGATTTCGTCGATACTGAAGTTGATCAGCGCGAGGCCGCACCCGAACAGGGCGATGACCATGCCGGGCGGGACGAACCACCACCAGGCGCCGCGCTCCAGCGCGAACCCGTTCTGGGCGTAGTTGAGCATGGTGCCCAGGGTCGCGGAATTCGAGGCGCCGAGGCCGAGGAAGGACAGGCCAGCCTCGCTGAGGACCGCCGCGATCACGGAGAACACGAACTGGGAGGCGAGCAGCGGGAGCAGGTTTGGCAGGATCTCCACCACGACGACCCGCCAGGACCGCTCCCCACCCACCCGCGAGGCCAGCACGTAGTCGCGGTTGCGCACCGACAG
>JABDRL010000184.1 GCA_013041765.1 Dactylosporangium sp.
CTTGGGGTCCGCGGCCATGGCCAGCCGGGCGGCCAGGTCCGGGCCGGCATGCTCGCCCGCGTGCACCTTGACGACGACGCCACCGGCCCGGACCACGACCTCCTCGGCGCCGGCCGACAGCACCCGGGCCGGGATCGGGCCGGCGGCGGCCACCACCCCGGCGGGATCGGCCGAGGGGGGATCAACTCGGGTCATGGGGCAGCCCGAGCCGCTCGTGGATGACGTGCCGGACGGTGGCCCGGTCCGGCCGGGCGTCGATGCTGACCACGAACTCCTTGCGCCGGAAGAGATCGAGCACCGGGTTGGTCTTGGCGTGGTAGTCCCGCAACCGGGCGGCCAGGGCCGCCTCGGTGTCGTCCTCCCGGGACGCCAACTCCCCGCCGCAGACGTCGCAGCGTCCCTCCCGGGCGGGGCGGTGGGCGATGAGGTTGTAGTCCATGCCGCAGCGGGTGCACAGCCGGCGGGCGAGTACCCGGCGGCGCACCTCGTCGTCGGGCAGGTCCAGATGGATGACCCCGTCGAGGTCGTAGCTCTCCAGGAAGAACTCCGCCTGGGTGCGGTTGCGGGGGAACCCGTCGAGGACGAAGCCGTAGTTCCAGTCGTGCTGCTCCAGGCGGTTGCGGATGACCGAGCCGACCAGCTCGTCGCCCACCAGCTGGCCCGCGGCCATGACCCGCCGGACCTGCGCGCCGATCTTGGTGTGGTGCTGCACGTTCCAGCGCAGGATGTCGCCGACACTGATGTGGGTCAGGTCGTAGTCGCGGGCCAGGAGCGATCCCTGGGTGCCCTTGCCGCTGCCCTGAACGCCCATGATGACGTACTTACGCATACTCCGCACGATAGGCCAGGCGGGCGGCCCCGCTCGGGGCCGCCCGCCCGATTCGGGGCGCCGGCGGCCCCGGGAGCGCCGCTCAGGCCGCCGGTGACCCGACCGCGGGGGCGAGCGTGACGGTCGTGGCCAGCGGCAGGTCGTCGACCGATGCCCCGACCAGTACCGTGAAGGCGCCCGGTTCGGTCTGCCAGCCATCCTGGTAGTGGGCGAACGCCCGGGGATCCACCAGGATGGTGGTCTCCAGCTCCCGCCCGGGGTCCACGGTGACGGGCGCGAAGCCCGCCAGCCACCGCACCGGGCGCTCGACGGCGCTGGCCTCGCGGGCCAGGTACACCTGCACGACGTGCTTGCCCGCCCGGGTGCCGGTGTTGGCGACGGTCACCGTGACCGGCACCGGCTGGCCGACGTCCACCGACTCCGGGACCCTGGCCCGCCGCAGCTGCCAGGTGGTGTAGCCCAGACCGTGGCCGAACGGGTACGCGGGCCGCGGGATGGCCCGCAACCAGGCCCGGTAGCCCAGGTGGAGGCCCTCGTCGTAGACCAGCCGGTCCTCGGCCGGGGTGGTGTTCAGCACCGGTATGTCGGCCTCCTCCGCCGGCCAGGTCGTCGGCAGCCGCCCGCCGGGTTCGGCCGTCCCGAGCAGCACCTCGGCCAGCGCGGCGCCGAACTCCTGGCCGCCGAACCAGCCCAGCAGCACGGCGGCGACCTCATCCCGCCAGGGCATCAGCACCGGCGAGCCGGAATTGACCACGACGACCGTGCGGGGGTTGGCCGCGGCCACCGCCCGGACCAGGTCGTCCTGCCGGCCGGGCAGGGCAAGGGTCGTCCGGTCGAAGCCCTCGCTCTCGATGCTCGCGCTCGTGCCGACCACCACGACCGCCACGTCGCAGTCCCGCGCCACGTCGGCGGCCCGGGCCAGCTCCGCCTCCTCGTCGACGACCGCCTCGGTGCCCAGGGTGATCGTGGCGAAGAGGAAGGACCCGCCCAGCGGCGGCGAGACGCTCAGCACGAGTTCGACGGCCACTCCAGCCGTGACGGCGACGTCGATGGTGGCGCACGGCTGGGCGCTCTGCGGCCCGCCGAAGGGGTCGCGCTCGTCGGTCAGGACCGTGGTGATCCGTTCGGTGCCGTCGATGCTCAGCCGCAGCGGGCCGGCCCCGCAGGCGCCGAGGCGTTCGGTGCCGGTGGTCTCCGGCCGGTACACGGTGCTGACCTCGATGGTCACGGTGCCGTCGGGAATGCCGTTGAACACCCACAGCAGATCCGCCGCCAAGCGGTCCTCGACGGACAGTTCCCCGCCCGTGGCGTCGAGGAACCGTACCCTCGTGCCGGGCTCGCCGGTGACCGGGTTGGTGATCGCCGCGCGGGGTAGCGGCAGGATGCCGGAGGAGACCTGCGCCCCCATGACGTAGCGCACGTCGACGGCTGGTCGCAGCGCCTGGCGCAGCCCGTCCAGGGGGGAGACGATCCGCTCCGGGAAGACGGTGGCGCTGCCGCCGCCCTGGAAGCGGGCCACCTCGGCGCTGTGGCCGAAGACCCCGACGCCGCGTAGCGCCGTGGCGTTCAGGGGGAGCACCGCGTCGGTGTTGCGCACCAGCACCATGCCGGCCACCGCGATCTCGCGGGCCAGCGCCGCACCGTCGAGGGGCTCCGGGGGATCGGTCACGGCCGCCGGCACACCGTCGAGCGCGCCGATCCGGGCGGCCAGGCGCAGCAGGCGCAGCACCTTCTCGTCGATGGCGGCCACCGGCACCCGTCCGGCCTCGACGGCTTCGACGAGGGCCGCGCCCCACGGGCTGTCCGGGCCGGGCATGGCGAGGTCCTGCGCGGCGTTGGCCGATGCCTCGGTGGAGCGCACGGCCATCCAGTCGGAGACCACGACGCCGTCGAAGCCCCACTCGCTCGACAGCGGGGTGCGCAGCAGCGGGTTCTCGGTCATGGTCGGGCCGTTGACGGCGTTGTAGGCCGACATCACCAGCCAGGCCCGCGAGTCCACGATGGCCTTCTCGAACGCGGCGAGATACAGCTCGCGCAGCGGGCGTTCGGCGACGACGTTGTCGACGGTGAGTCGCTCGTTCTCGGCGTCGTTGGCGACGTAGTGCTTCACGGTGGCCCCGATGCCCCGCTCCTGCAGGCCCTGGACGTAGGCCGCGGCCAGGTGGGCGGTCAGCAGCGGGTCCTCGCTGAAGGCCTCGAAATGCCGCCCGCCGAGCGGCGAGCGGTGCAGGTTGATGGTCGGTCCGAGGACGACGTCGACGCCCTGGCGGCGCGCCTCGTCGGCCAGGACCGCACCGTAGCGTCCGGCCAGATCCACGTCCCAGGTGGCGCCGAGGGCCGTGGCTGACGGCAGGCTCAGGGACGGGTCGCGTTCGTCGAAGGTCTCGCCGCGCACCCCGGCCGGGCCGTCGGACACCACGATGCGTCGCAGCCCGATGGCGGGCTCGGGGTGGGTGCTCCAGGCATCGGCTCCGGTGAGTAGTCGTACCTTCTGCTGAAGGCTCAGTCGTCGGAGTAGCCCGTGCAGTTGCTTCTCGAACATATCAGGACTCCCTAGTATATGACGGAAATGCTACGGCTGAAAGCTCGTGGCCTGCGGCGGAACCACAGCCGGATGCTGACACGAAAACCGAGTGAGCACTAGTCAATTGCTGTTCCGAGTCGCACCTCCCGGCGCTCGCCAGCTCGCCAGCCGCCCCCGTACGCTGCCGTTCATGGCAGAAAGCTCACGGCAGCGCGGGCGCTACGCCGTCGGCGTCGCCAGGCGCGCGCAGATCCTGGACACGGCGGTCCGCCACTTCTCCACGGTCGGCTACAACCGCGCGTCCCTGGCCGGCGTCGCCCGCGAGGTCGGCATCAGCGAGGCCGGCCTGCTACACCATTTCGCCAGCAAGGCAGACCTGCTCCTGGAGGTCCTCGCGCACAGCGAGGGCCTCGACCGGCAGGCCATGGCGGCCCACGACCTGCCCCGGGCCGGCCTGGGCTACTTCGACCTGTTCCAGTGGTGCGTCGACCGCAACGTCGAGCGGCCGGGCATCGTGGCGCTGTTCGTGCTGCTGTCGGCCGAGGCCGCCGCGGCAGACCACCCGGCCAACGCCTGGTTCGCCGAGCGCTACCGGCGCCTGACCGCCGAGATCGCCGCCAGCCTGCGGGCCGGCATCGACGGCGATGAGATCCGTCCGGAGGTCGACTGCGTCGCCGTCGCCAGGGAACTCATCGCCCTGTCCGACGGCCTGCAGATCCAGTGGCTGCTGACCGATCAGGGGTTCGACCTGCCGGCCACCTACCGGGCCAGCGTGGATCGCATCCGCGCCAGGATCACCCTCGCCGGTCAGGACGCCGACAGCACGTCGACGACGAACCGCAGCGGTCCCGTCGGGGCACCACCGGTGGACTCGTCGCCGTAGGCCATGGCCGAGGGGATGTCCAGCTGCACCCGGCTGCCGACCTTCACCCCGACCAGGCCCTGGTCCCAGCCCTGGATGACCTGCCCCTGGCCGAGGGCGAAGCTGAAGGGCTGGCCCCGTGACCAGGACGCGTCGAACTCCTCGCCGGTGGTGTAGGACGCCCCGACGTACTGCACCGCGATCGTCTGCCCCGCCGCCGTCGCCGGCCCGTCGCCCTCGACCAGCGTCGTCACCCGCAGCTCCGTCAGCGTTCCCGCGCCGGCCGCCACCGTCGGGCGGGTCTGCAA
>JABDRL010000201.1 GCA_013041765.1 Dactylosporangium sp.
GGTCGGCGGCGGTGGTCAGCGAGCGGGCGGTGGCCTCCGGGGTGGCCGGCAGCTCGTGGTGGGCGAGGATCTCCACCAGCGCGACCCGGTCGCGGGCATCGAGCGCCGCCGTGATCAGGCCCCTCCCGCCGCGGGCGGTGGCCAGCCGCCCGGTTGCGGCGTCGGTCGGCAGCCTGAAGCGCTGGTACACCGGCTCCAGTGCCTGGATGAGATCCTTGGCGGGCTGGGCCAGCTTCCCGGCACGGTCGGTCACCACCTCGGTCAGCTCGGCGACGGCCTGGCCGGTGAGGAACGGGTTGCCCAGCGCCCCGAACAGCGTCGCGGCCCGGGCCACCGCGCTGGCCCAGTCGCCGGTGGCCGGCAGCAGCTCCGGGCGCAGCTCCATGTCGCTGGTCAGCGCACCCGGTTCGGGCGCCGGGGTGTGTGGGCTGTCGTGGCGGTACCAGGCGCGGGTGTGCAGCACCGCCCACGCGCAGATGATCAGATCGCTGACCTCGGGGCGCAGCCCCGCCGGCGGGGACACCCGTGTGATCCACTCCCGGAGCTGGCCGACCTTGACCGGGTCGCCCGGGGACAGTTCGGCGCGGCCCATCGCCGTGGACAGCAGCATGTCCCAGCGGAACCGGTCGGCGCCGAACAGGAAGTGGGTCTCACCCATGTGCCCCGCCCCCAGCGGGTTGGCCACCCGCCGGATCGCCTCCCGCCGGCTCGGTTCGACGAAGGCCCGCCCGTCGGGGTCCTGGCGCGCCGCCTCGACGGCCGCCAGGACGGCCTTGAGCTCGGCGACGGCGACCGGGCGGTCGCCGGGTTCGAACCGGGGATGACCGGGGAAGACCGCGGTGAACGCCTGGTCGATGAGGTTGCCGAACGCTGCGCCGAGGTCGATGCCGACCGGGGCGGCCGGGCTGAACTCCCGGTACAGGCTGTGCAGTACCTGGTCGTGGCCCTGCTGGGGTTGCAGCGTTCCGGGCGTCTGGGCGGCGGCCCCGTAAGCCTCCTGCACGGCGTGGCTCAACCGCCCGCGCAGCGAGTTCCGCTGCGTCTCCAGGATGATGCGGGCCTGTACCCGGTCGACCTCGGCAAGGTGGTTGGAGTTCGACGTCCAGCGCTCACCGGAGCCGCCGAGCAGCCAATCGAGGATCACCAGCCGGCCGAGTTCCCGCTGCCGCTCGTCACTAAGGAAGTGCGGCACCCAGACGACGGTCTGGGAGGAGATACCAGCCTCCCGCAGGCTCTCGATCCGGTTGAGGTCCTCCAGGGAACTGCGGCCGTCCTCGTCGAACGGGTAGTCGATCACGAATCGCCAGGTACCCGGGCCGGCCTCGAACGCGCCGTCGGTGAGCCAGCCACGGTCGCGGACGTTGCCGAAGACCACCTCGACGTCGCGGCGGGAGCCGCGCCAGATTCGCGTCTGGCGGGACACCCCGAACGCGTCGCCGTCGAGGTCCTCGATGCCGAGCGAATCCCATACCAGGCGCTTGAGGGTCTCCCGCTGCCGGCCCTCGTTGGCTTCGCCCTTGGTCTTCTCCACGACGCTCTCGTAATCGATCTCGGAGATGCGTAGCTGGATGACCGGGTTGCGGGTGTCGCCGGTGATCTGGATCGCGGGCACCGCCGACTGCCAGCGGCGCAGCTTGGCCAGCACGGCGGTGCCCTCGCGGCCGCGGAAGGCCGGGGCGGTGATCGAGCCGTGGTTGAGTGCCGCCAGCCGGGACGGGGTCAGGTCCTTCAGCGCCGGGACCTCGGGGGCCACCGCGGCCAGGACCAACGTCTTGACCAGGCGGTCGTCGGCCCGGAACGGGTGGTCGTGTGGCAGTCCGTCCACTCCGGAGGCATCGAGCTTGTGCTCGCGCAGCAGCTCCGGCAGCAGCTTGTCGTGGTAGAGGGTGCGGGCGTTCTTGAATCGGCCGGCCATCTCCGGGGTGAGCGCCTGGTTGCCGTCGACAACCAGGTCGAAGACGTCCCCGACCGGGACCACATCATCGATGGTCAGATACTCGCGCTGGCGCACCAGCACCTGCTGCATCACCTTCAGCGCGGTGCGGTCACGCTGCATGGCCGAGGCAAGGGTGCGCAGGGTGGAGACCAGGGCGGGGGAGAACGGGTAGGTGCGCCGGAACGCCTCCTGGTCGGCCCCGCGGTGGGTGTCGTCGGTGTTGATCCCGTCCAGCAGCACGTCCCAGACCTCGGGGCGGCGGTCGAGCAGCAGGAACGCGTCGTCGCGGATGGCCCGCGCCTGCTCGCTCTTGGGCTGCAGCAGCCGCTGCTCGGCGATGAAGGGAAGGTTGTCGTCGCCGAGGGCGATGGTCAGGAACCGGCCCTCCTGGTGACGGAAGGCGTTGTCGAGGGCGTCCTGCTCCGAGCCCATGCCACTGCCGGCGTCGACGAAGTACCGGCGCAGGTCCATCTGCCGGGCCACGAACGACACCAGCGGGATCGGCCGCTCGCCGAACCCGGCCTCCACCAGCTTGGTGATCTTCTGGGCCTCCCGGCCGAACAACTTCCGGTCGCGGACGCTGAAGGCCAGCCACAGCACCAGCTCGTCGAGGAACATCACGATCGCGTCGTAGCCCAGGCCCTTGGCGTGCCGGGAGATCGCCGAGAGCCCCTCGTCGAGGGAGACGAACTCGGCCGTTGAGGTGTACGAGGTGAAGAACGCCTTGGCCAGGGCGGTCACCAGCCGCTGGCGCTGCTCGCTGCCCGGGGCGGCGTCCCGGGCAGCCGCATACGACTCGATCGTCCACGGCTCGTCGCCCTCGAGCACCCCGGACCACACATCTGCGGCAGCGCCGCCGCTGCTGTGCTCGTTCAGTTCGGTCAGGAACGCCTCGTCGCCCTGCCGGCGCCGCTGCCGCTCGGCATCGCGCAGCACGCCGTCGCTCTGGTGGACCGCTGGCAGGTCGCAGTCGGGGTGCAGCGCCTGGACCTGGGTGAGGTACCCGCCGAGGACCGTCTCCTCGATGCTGCGGGCCTCCAGGAAGTGGAAGGCCAGCCGCAGGAACCGCTTGTGACGCAGCACGGCGTCGTGGCGGGCGATGACCGGTTGCAGCTCCTGTTTGCCCCGGGCGACCGGCTCGTGGCCGAGCAGCGCGTAGAGCACCGCCATGAAATGGCTCTTGCCGGAGCCGAACGAGCCGGACAGGAACGACGCCCGGCTCTGGTCGTCGCGCAGCGCCGAGGCGACCAGACCCAGCGCCGAGTCGAAGGACTCGGCCAGCGCGTCGGTGACGACGTACTCCACGACGGTGCGGTCCAGCCGGGTACCGCCGACCCCCTCGGTCAGCCGCAGCACGTAGTCCTCGGCCCCGGCGGTCTCCGGGATGGTGATGATGTCGCGCAGCAGCGTGCTCACGCGGTCACCACCTTCCTGGTACCACGGCCCCGGCGGATCGGCTCCGGCCGCCAGGCGGCCAACTGCTCGGGGGTGCGCTCGACCTGCCGGCACCGGTCGGTGAGTAACTCGGCGAAGAAGTCCGCCGGGGAACTGCCACCGTAGAACGGCTCCGGCTCGGCGTGCCACTGCCTGACCCAGGGCAGCAGCTCGACCAGGCCGGCTACCAGGGGGATCAGCTTCTCCTCCGCCCAGCCCTCGGATTCGCGCTGGCCAATGAGCTGGTCGAGGGCGAACGCCTGCTGGGCGTGGTCCCAGCCGGCCCAGCCGAGCACCGGAGTGGGGTCGGTGCTGCGCCCGGCGTCCGGGTAGCCGACGAACCGCTCCTTGGGCACGTCGAGCTTGCCGCGGTGGTCCCAGTACTCCTTGCGGCGGAAGTCGGCTGAGGTGTACTTCGGCGGTACCGGGATCGGCCCGTTGGGGGTACCGGCGCCGAACGTCTCCCCGGCGTCCTCGCGGCGCTGCAGCGCCCAGGTGTGCTCCCACGCCTCGCGCTTGCGCAGCCCGGTGTCCTTGTACCGGTACGCCGCGAGGAAAGGCACCGTTTCCTTGGCCAGCAACTTCTCGAGACTGGCGGTGACGGGCAGGTCCGGGCGGCCCTCCCAGAGGGCGAGCACGCTGACCAGGTCGGGGTCGCGGGCGACGTCGTCGGCGAGCTGCGCCACGCTGCGCGGGGTCGGCACCCCGTGCCGGTCGAACCAGAACCGCTGGTCTTCCAGCCGGTCGAGCAGCCAGCCGCGCAGCGCCCGCTCCTCCTGCTTCTCCCAGGCTTCGACCGCCCAGCGCCGCTTGTGCTCCGGACGTTCCAGGAGCCGCAGGTACGGGTGCGACTCGATCAGCGCGATCCGGCGCTCGACGAGGGCGCGGTAGGCGGGCGGCCAGCCCGAGGGAAGCTCGGTGATCGGGGTGGAGTGGTGCCGGGCGAACCAGGCGGTCTCCTCCTTGGCCCGGGCCAGGACGACCTCGAACGCCCGCTCGCCGAGGGCGAGACCGGGCAAGTCGTCCCCGGGGTAGGTCAGGTCCTCGTCGATCAAGCCGTAGAGCCGGTACACCTCCCAGTCCAACTCCTCCTGCTGCGCGATCATCTCGGCGCGGGTGGTGTCGTAGTCGCGCCTGGCGTCGGTGAGCGCGTCGCGGGTCGGCGTCCCGGCCTCGGCGACCGCCTGTGGTGTCAGCCCGGCCAGGCGTTGCGCGAGCTGATCGAGCAACCGCCCGCGCCCCAGCGGTAGCGTCCCCGGCAGCGGAAAGTCCTGCAACGTGGTGCCGGTGAACTCGTAGAACCGTTCCCAGTCGGACGGTGTGAAACCGCCTCCTTCGCCACGGATGCCCTTGTCGTGGCTGTTCTGCTTGAGCCAGAAGCACGCGGTCGACGAGTTGAGCACCCCCAGCAGCGCCAGGTGATCGTCCTCCGTCGCCCCCTCCGGCAACTTGATAATCGGGGCATGTCGGTTGTGTAGCATGCATTCGTCAAGAAATGCGAAGTGGTTTGTGGTTTGCATGAATGCCCAGGTGATTGCTGGTCCCGCAACGCGTGACTTTGCGACCTGGTGCCAGCCCCACCATGGTCGACCCTCGTCTTTGTAGCTCGATCGTCCAAATGTTGCGCGCGCCCAAAGATATGTTCGTACAGGCCACATCCATTTCCAGAGTGGAGTGCCTGTGATCGACGGCAGAAGTTCGGCGTTTCGGTACGGGAAGATTGCCTCGCAGTTAGCTCTGGCTATGTAGTCGCGGACGTCGTCGCCAGTGAGGAACGGGCGAAATAACTCAGGCCCGATGTACTTCCGGCGTAAAGTCGAGTGCTGTGAGAGAAATGCATCATCTGCATTGGTCTGTCCCGTGTATCCGATCGATGTAATGCGTCGCGCAAGGAGTGTTGTGTTTGTCTTCAGCAAGGTCAGGACGTCGGGCGCGCCGTTGCCACCGAGAGCCCATGGATGGGCGGCTAGGTGGCTTCGGTTGAGGTCGGCGATGGTGACCCAGTCGTCGGAGTGGTCGGGGTCATCTATGTGCTCGGTGATGGCTGTCCACACGAGACCCTTGGCGGCCTCCTCCGGTCGTCCGGGCTCGCCGCGGACGCCGAGGACGGCGCGGACGGTCTCGCTGACCGGCTCGGTGTTCCGGCCAACGAGGATGACCGTCGGGGTGCCATGCCCAGGTATATATGCCCCCGAGGTGTCGCAGACCAGCCGCAGATCCTTCGTGGGGAAGAACTTCCCGATCAGCGGTCCGCCGAACTCGCGCTTCATGAAGGAGTTGCTGGTGATCTGGCCAACCCAGCCGGGATTTCTGTCAGTCTTTGCAAGATGGAAGAACCGCACCATAAACGGTACCGTCAGAGCGTAGGTGCCCTTGAGGTACTTCCCGTACGGGTACGCGTCTTTTCGGTACTCCTTGTTGAGTGCCTTGTCCTTGACCGTGATGTACGGTGGGTTGCCGACTACGACGTCGTAGCGATTGTTGAGAATGGCCTTGAGGTCGGCCATGTTCTCGGTGGGGTTGACGTGAGTCGCCGCTGTCCGGTCGGCGCTGTACTCCACGCCGTAGTCGAACTCCTCCTGATCCAGGCCGTGGAGCAGGGAGTCGCCCACCGCCAGGTGGTAGTTGAACGCCGGTGCACCCTCCAGCATCTTGTCGCCGGATGCTTGCAACGCGGCGATGGTCAGTCGGAACCGGGCGATCGACACGGCGGCCGGGTTCAGGTCCACGCCGTGGATGGCGTCGAGGGCGCGCTGGACCCGGGCGCGGTCGTCAATACCCGGGGCGTGGATCTCCCAGCGTTCCCGCAGCCGCTGGAAGGCGCCGAGCAGGAAGTGCCCCGACCCGCAGGTCGGGTCGATGACCGAGAACCCCTCCAGTGGGCGCTCCTTGAGCGCCGGCTCCAGGGTCCGGTCGAGGATGAACTCCTCGACGAAGACCGGGGTCTGCAGCAGCGCGTACCGGGACTTGGCCTCCTCGGACAGGTCCTGGTAGAGGTCGCCGAGGAAGCGGGTGTCCCAGTCCTCGTCGCGCAGGTCGCGGCGCAGCTCGCCGCTGTCGTCGCGCTCCCGCCAGAAGTCCAGCAGCCGGGTCGCGGCGTCACCGGACGGGGTCACCAGCCACAGGGCCGAGGTCTCGTCGACCAGTCCCCGGGTGGCCGGCAGCTTCGCCAGGTACCCGATGGCCTGCAGCAGCCACTCGCGGTCGGTGACGTCCGGGTTGGTGCGGGCCTCGGTGCGCAGGAACTCGGCCTGCGCGCCGAGTGCCTCGGCCCGCCGCTGCTTCGGTCCGGAGATCCACACCGGCCGGACCAGGGCGTTGTCCTCGGCGAAGCGGATGAATACGCCGATGAGCACCCACGCCACCGCCGCCTGGGTGATCCGGTCATCGGACCACTCCTGCCAGGACGCCCCGGTCCGCCCGCAGCGCAGCGCCGCCTCGTGCTGCTCCCGCCAGGTCTTGTCGATTTCGGGGAGTGCGGCGACTCTGGCCCGCAGGTCGTCCTCCAGCCGCTTCACCTCGGCGCGCAGCTCGCCGGTCAGGCTGGTGGTGGCACTCACGCGGGTTCTCCTTCCAGCGCCGGGCGGCGCAGCCAGTCCTCGTCGAGCCGCAGGAACTGCCCGCCGTGGCCCAGGCGCAGCGGGACGCCGTCGAGGACGGCGCCGCCGACCGGGTCCTGCGGCAGCAGCAACCAGATCGCCTGGGGGCGGCGGAAGGTCAGGTCCGCCAGCCGGGTGATGAGTTCGGTGTGCTCGTAGCGGGCCAGCGGCGCCGCCTCGACCAGCAGCACCGGTCGGGTGCCCTCGGGTTTCCCGGCCGCCGCGTCGCCGACCGCGGCCTCGATCGCCGGGATCGCGGCGCGGACCAGCGACGCCAGCCCCAGGGCTGGTCGGCTGCCGGGTTCGGCCGCATCGGCGGCCCGTACCGCGTCCCAGGGCACACCCTTGCTGGCGGCCTGCGCCCGCAGCGCGTCGAGCAGCACCCCGGTCACATCGACGATCTCGGCGCCGTGCCGGTCGACGAGGGCTGCGGCTGCCTCGTCGAGCCGGTGCGCCGGTGCGCCGAGTGCCAGGAAGGACCGGGCGCTCACGCTCTCGACCAGCCTGGCATCCTCGGCGGTACCGGTACCCGTGGCAGTCCCGGAACGGACCGTGACCTGGACGGTCGAGGCGCGGCTGGCCAGGGTGGTGTCGGCGAGCCGGGATGGGGTCGAGTAGGCCTTGCCGTCCCAGGCCAGGTCGACGCCGGCTGCGGTGACGACCCGGTCCAGGCGGGGGCGGGCGGGCAGCCGGGGCAGGTCCGGGAA
>JABDRL010000167.1 GCA_013041765.1 Dactylosporangium sp.
ACCGGCAGTTGCACCGTCACCGCCACCCGTGGTGACGAGTGGGACGACCGGTTCAACGTGACCTACGCGGTCTCCGGCAGCAGCGACTGGACCGTCAGCATCAACCTTGGCAGCGGCCAGAGCCTGCAGAACAGCTGGAACGCCACCATCACCGGCACCACCGGAACCCTGACGGCACGGCCCAACGGCTCCGGCAACAACTTCGGAATCACCGTCTACAAGAACGGCAACACCACCACACCCAGCGCCACCTGCGCATAGGGCTAATCGAACGGGAGGCGGGGGTGTCGGCGGTGCCGGCACCCCCGCCCTTGCGCACGATCCGGTGATCCGACCGAGTACCACGCCTGTTCCCGGGGCTGCCCGATGCGCAATCCACACCCTGTGGACAGCGCCCCTGGACTGGTACCAGCCAGCCGCACCGCTGTCTACCGCGCCCAGATGGTTCGGTTGATGGTGCCGGGCCAACGGCGAGTGGCATCAGGTGGCCGACCTCGATGAGGGCACCGCGGAGGTGGATGCCCACCTCGCCGCGTCCGGCATGCGCGGGCAGGCGGCACCGTCTCACAATCCACAGTCTGTGGACAACGGCGGCGACGAACGAGCGGGCGCCACGACGGGCAAGCATCGGGTGCGTTCCGCCCGCCGCCGCCAGGATGCCCCGGACCTTCCCCGGCAGCGGGCAGGCGCACGGTCGGAGGCGGGCGCGGGATCGGGCAGGCGCACGGTCGGGCAGGCGGGCGCGCCTGCGGCGGGCAGGACGGCCGATACCGTGCCCGTGCCGGCGGGTACACCCGGATGGTGATCCGCTGCTGGGCACCCCCATCGATCCGGGCACCTACGACTACCGGCGGGCAGCATGGGACGCCGCGCGCTTCCCCCCGGTTGCTCGACCGGTTCTGGCAGAACCTGCGCCGGGCGGTCGGCTGGAGCGGGCAGTACGCCGGGTGCATCGAACCGCAGAAGCGCCTGGCCCCGCACGCCCACTTCGCCATCCGGGGCACGATCCCGCGCAGCATGCTGGAACGGGTCGCCGCCGCCTATCACCAGGTGTGGTGGCCACCGGCGGGCACCAATGATCTGTGCTTCAGCCCGGAGTGCCCGCCGGTCTGGGATGAGGCGGGCAACACCTGGGTGCACCCGGGTACCCGCGAGGTCCTGCCCGGCTGGAAGCGAGCACTGGATGCGATCGAGGCCTGCCCGGAAGCGGTGCCCGCTCACGTTGCCCGCTCACGTTGCCCGCTTCGGCCCGCAGGTGAAGGCCAAGGGCGTCGACCCGGACGCCAAGGATGTCGATCGCACGATCGGCTACATCACCAAGTACGTGACCAAGGTCGCCGCCGGCTGCCACACGATCACCAGCCAGGCCCAGCGTGATCATCTGAACCGGCTGTGGCAGGCCCTGTGTATCACCCCGTGCTCAGAGCGCCGCGCCAACTGGCTGCTGTACGGCATCCAGCCAAGGGGCGCGCAGCGGAGCCTGCGCCCCGGATTCTGCAAGGGCAAGGTCCATCAACAGGCCACCCTCGGCATCGGCGGGCGCCGCATCCTCGTGTCCCGAAACTGGTCCGGCAAGTCCCTGGCCGATCACCGCTACGACGCCAAGGCATGGGTCCGCGCGCTCCTGGGCGTGGGCACCGACGCCGCCTCGGCAGAACCGGCACCGGTTCACCCGACTCCGCCAACTCCGCCGGCGGGCCTGCCCCGGTCGCCTGGGAACTGGCCCGCTCCGACGATCCCGACCTGGCGCCCTTGGGCCACCGGCTCCTGCGGGCCATCTCCGAACGCATCCAGTGGCGGGCCGAACGCAACGCCGCCCGGCAACACAAGTCCACCAGGCCGCCGCCGGAACCGTCCGACACCGGGCCGCCGTCGACGCCGCACTCCGATTCGGCAACCGACGCCCCCACCCCCATCCGAGAGGAGAACCCCCGGTGATCCGCCTGGACACTTCACCTCAAGCGGGAGGCTGCGGACTGGAAGACCCAGGCTCGGGCCGGGCAGACCCCGGAGAACAGCGTCGACCAGTCCGAGCGGCGTCTGACCTTCCGCGAGTACGGGGAACGCTGGCGGCTGTCCCGTCAGGTCGGCTGGGCGCTGGAGACCCGCAAGCGGGTGCAATCCAACCTCCGCTGCCACCTCTACCCGGAATTCGGCAGCCGTCGCCTGATCACGATCACGCTGATCAACGTCCTGGAATGGCTGTCGACCGAACTCGCGGCCGGTACCCCAAAGACGTCTGTGAAGCTGTACTTCGAACTCCTGGACGCGGTGATCAGCGCGGCCGTCACCGACAAGGTGATCCCGGCGAACCCCTGCGACGGGGTCAAACTCAGTCAGATCCTGCGCGGGCTGAGCCGGGCGCCCAAATGGGTGCCGACCGAACGTGAGGTCTTGGCCCTGCTGGAGGTCGTGCCCGACCGGTACCGGGCCATCATCTGGCTGGGAGCCGGGCAGGGCTGCCGGCTCGGCGAAGCCCTGGGCATGGAACACGGCCCTCGCTGCCTCGATTCACAAGACCAGCAGCTCCATGTGGTGCAGCAGCTGCGCTACTCCCCAGCCGAATACGAGGGTTTCTACCTCGCCCCGCCGAAGGCCGGTTCCGCGGGCACCATCGACCTGGATCCGGTCGTCGCCGGCATCCTGGCCGAGCACGTGCACCAGTTCCCGCCGGTGGACACGGACCTGATCGACATCACCTCTGGCGATCCGGTCCACCGCAGTGCACCGCTGCTGTTCACCACCAGCCATGGCAACCCGTTCACCGACCGAACCTGGTCGAGGGAATGGGCCAAGTGGCGCACGGCGGCCGGCTGGCCAGCAGAGCACGGCACCTATCACGCCCTGCGGCACTTCTTCGCCACCACGCTGATCACCAACCACGCCGAGCCACAGGACGTGCAACGCATGCTCCGCCACAAGACCCTTCGCATCACCCTGGAGACCTACGTCCACTGGTGGCCGAAGCGCGAACGGAGGCGGGGCATCGTCGGCACAGCCCTCCAGACCGCCGCTGCGGCTTCCAGACCTGCCGGTTCGGGCGCCCCGGGATCATCCCCATTGGAGGCACCCGCCGAGGCAAGATCAAACCCAGTCTGTACCCGATCTGTACCGGACGATCTTGGGCATGAAAAAAGCCCTGGTCACAGGGCTTTTCGAGTGGAGACGAGGGGACTCGAACCCCTAACCCCCGCCTTGCAAAGGCGGTGCTCTGCCAGTTGAGCTACGCCCCCGGTGGGGACCCCGGCCGGGCCCGCCAGTGGACTGGCTACCGAAGGTCAGGCGCGGTCGTCGCCTCGTGCCAGAGCGCCCGCTCTTCGTTGGCGACCCTGACCTTCTTCGCGACAATCGTCGCCATCCCGATGACACCCGCGACGATCAGCAATTTCTTCCACATGGGCCGAATCTCCCTCAGGGTCGATGCGGACGGGTGCACGAGTGGGGCTAGCTGGAATCGAACCAGCGACCTCAGAGTTATCAGCTCTGCGCTCTAACCGACTGAGCTATAGCCCCGTGCGACCAGACTTGCGTTTCCGCAGTGGCGCGACGAGCAAGGCTACCGCACACAGGGCGCAAGCCTCAAACCGGTTCCCCCCTCGCCACGCCATCCGCCGGTCAGTCCTTCTCCGCGAGAGTCAACTCTATGCCGCCGACCAGGTCGGCGCACACGTTGTAGATGAATGCCCCAAGCGTCGCCAGCGCCGTGAAGAGCACCACATTGACCAAGCCGACCATGGCTGACCCGCCGATGACGAACTTCGCGGTGATCTTGACGCTAGCCGCGTCGCCCCCGGTGGCACCGATCAGGTCGACCATGGCCTTGTTGACGCTCCCGAACACGCCCATCGCGTCCAAAGCCAGGTACAGCACAGACGCGGCAACGATCACAACGATGAACAGCACGAACGACACCGCAAAGGCGAACTTCATCACAGACCACGGGTCGATACGCTTGACATGGAGTCTCGCCCGACGAGGACCGCGCCCCGCCGCGGCTGCGACCGTTGCCCTTGCGGCCCGAACCGCCTCGGTGACCCGGCCGGCGCCCATGACCGACCCGGTGGCAGTGGCCCCCCCGCCGGGCGGCGCGCCCAGCGACAACGATGCGGCCGGCCCGGTCGTTCGGACGCTTGCCCGCGCGACCGTTGGCACGGTTCCCGTCGGTGGGGGCTGCCCGAGGTGGCTGGCCGCCGCCGGGCCCCCCGTTCCTGGCGTGCCGAGCGGTCCTGCTGACCCGGGCGCACCGGCGGAGCCCGGTGGGGGTGCGTCCGGCGGAGCCGGCATGCCCGGCGGGCGGGTATATTTCACCCCCGCGGTCGAGGTCTGCTCCCCACCGGGAACGGTGGCTCGACCGACCGCTGAGCGCCCTTCCGCTTCCTCCGCCGGGCTGTCCTTGCTCACGGTGGCGTCAGCCGCGCCTGGTGAACCGGTTGTTGACGCGGCGGCATCGTGCGGCTGCTCTCCGGACTTCTCCTGGCCCTCGGCCTCTGAAGCGCCCGCCTTGGCTTGTGTCTCGGTCATGCGCTAATCCTGCTCCTCGGGCTCGTCGACATTGCGAGCGATGGCGACGATAGTCACGCCTTCTGGAAGGTCCATCAGCTTGACTCCCATTGTGTTCCGATCTCGGGTGCGGCGCACAGGCTTCACCGGGGTACGGATCACGCCACCGTTCGAGGTGATGGCAAACAACTCGTCATCCGGGCTGATCGCCACCGCTCCGACCAGGCCACCGCGGCGCGAAGTGATTTTAGCGGTGAGTACCCCCTTGCCGCCGCGTCCCTGCACCGGATACTCATCGATTGGGGTGCGCTTCGCGTACCCCCCGCCGGTCGCGACGAGCACATCCATGCCTTCGCGGACGACCTCCATTGACAGCAACTCGTCCCCTTCCACGAAACGCATGCCAATCACGCCCGACGTGGCGCGTCCCATGGGACGCAGGGTGTCGTCGTCGGCCCGGAACCGGATCGCCTGGGCACACTTGCTGACCAGAAGAAGGTCATCGTCTGCACTGATCAGCGCGGCACCGACGAGTTCATCGTCGTCGGGCAGGTTCACCGCGATGATGCCACCGGTGCGGTTGGAGTCGAACTCGTCCAGCCTGGTCTTCTTGATCCGGCCGGTCTTCGTCGCGAGGACCAGATACGGTGCAACCTGATAATCCACGATCTCGATGATTTGAGCGATACGCTCGTCCGGCTGGAACGCCAGCAGGTTCGCCACGTGCTGGCCCCGGGCGACCCGGTTGGCTTCGGGAAGCTCGTAGGCCTTCGCCCGGTACACCCTGCCCTTGTTGGTGAAGAACAGCAGCCAGTCGTGGGTCGAGCAGACGAAGAAATGGCTGACGATGTCGTCCTGTCGCAGAGCCGCCCCGGCCACGCCCTTCCCACCGCGCTTCTGTGACCGGTAGTTGTCCGCTTTGGTCCGCTTGGCGTAGCCGGTACGAGTAATCGTCACGACCACATCCTCGCGGGCGATGAGGTCCTCCATTGAGACCTCACCGTCGAATGGCACGATTTTGGTCCTGCGCTCGTCGCCCCATTTGGCGACGTTCTCGGCCAGCTCTTCCGAGACGATCTGACGCTGCCGATCCGGCTTGGCGAGGATGTCCTTGAACTCGCTGATCTCAAGCTCGATCCGGGCCAGATCGTCGACGATCCGCCGCCGTTCCAGGGCCGCGAGCCGCCGCAGCTGCATGTCGAGGATGGCCGTCGCCTGCACCTCGTCGACGTCCAGCAGCCGGATCAGGCCGGTCTTGGATTCCTCGGCACTCGCCGACCGCCGGATGAGGGCGATCACCTCGTCCAGCATGTCGAGGGCCTTGACCAGCCCGCGCAGGATGTGTGCCCGTTCCTCGGCCCGGCGTAGCCGGTAGCGGGTACGCCGGACGATGACCTCGATCTGGTGGACCACGTAGTGCCGCACGAACTGCGCCAGGTTCAGCGTGCGGGGCACCCCGTCCACCAGCGCCAGCATGTTGGCGCCGAAGGTCTCCTGAAGCTGCGTGTGCTTGTAGAGGTTGTTGAGGATGACCTTCGCCACGGCGTCACGTTTGAGAACAATGATCAGCCGAAGGCCGGTACGACCGGACGATTCATCGCGGATATCGGCGATCCCGGCAAGCTTGCCCTCCTTGACGAGGTCCGCGATCCGCTCGGCGAGGTTGTCCGGGTTCACCATGTACGGCAACTCGGTCACGACGAGCGAGGTCCGACCCTTCCGGTCTTCCTCGACATCCACGACGGCCCGCATCCGGATGGAACCGCGGCCGGTCCGGTAGGCGTCATGGATCCCGCTGATGCCGACGATCAGGCCGTGGGTGGGAAAGTCCGGCCCCTTAACGATGTTGATCAGTTCGTCCAGGGTCTCGGCGTCGTCAACGTCCGGGTGGTCGAGACACCACTGCACCGCTTGGGCGATCTCGCGAAGATTGTGCGGCGGAATGTTGGTCGCCATGCCGACCGCGATTCCCGAACTGCCGTTGACCAGCAGGTTGGGAATCCTGGCGGGCAGGATGGTGGGTTCCATCGCCCGACCGTCATAGTTCGGCACGAAATCGACGGTTTCCTCGTCGATGTCCCGCAACATCTCCATCGCCAGCGGCTGGAGCCGGGATTCGGTGTTGTGGCTGACGAAGCCGTTGGTGATGAACGCGTGATCGGTGGTGTCAACCCGGAGGCTGTAGACCGATTGCACTCCCGCGTCGGTGACCTCTTCGACCCGCGCGTAGTAGTAGCGCCCGTCGACCAGCGGCTCCACGACGTCCAGGATGCCGGGCGCGGTGATTCGGGCGGCGATCTCGTCGTGATCGCGTTCCCAGGGCCCGATCCGATCGACCGTGGCGTTCCGCAGCCAGGTCTGCTCGGCCAGTTCCTGCGTGCCGTGCTCGCAGATGAAGGCTCCGACAAACGGCACCTGGTCGCTGCCCAGCGGACGGCCGGCGGCCGCGACGTGGGCGATGGCCAGTTCCAGACGGGCCTGCTTGCGGCCGAGGAATCCGATGGAGCGAGCGAAGATCCGGGCGTCCCGCCACTGGGTGATGACAATGCCGATCTCACCTGTGGCGTAGTGGCGCAGCTGAGACACGATGCCGAATTCCAGCAGCAGCTGCTGGATCTCCCTGGCCAGCCGGGGGCTGCGGGTCGCGTACGAGATCTGGAGGGAGGTTCGGGGCTGCAACACCAGTCCCCCGTCGACCTCGAACAGCGACTGGAGAAACGCCCGTTTGATGGTCGGGCTGCCACGGAGCACGAACGTCGGAACGATCTTCTCGGCACCGCAGTCGCCGATGATGTCGGCCAGCACGCTGCGACGCAGCGCGCCGAGGTCGTCGATATCCAGGTCCCGGACGGTCGTGCCGTCGGAGACCAGCCGCTCCGAGACCCGCCGCTGCCCCTTGCCGACCGCCATGTCATAGGCCGCCAGGACCCGCAGCACGTACTCGCGGTCCATGGTGTCGAACCCGGCTCGACGTTGGGCGGCCCAGCCCTCGCTGACCAGAGCCCCGGCACACACCGCGGCCTCGGTCAGTTCATGGGTCGGCAGACCGACCTCATCGGCCACCACCCGCTGCATGACGACCCTGTCGCCCGGCACGATCTCCGACAGCAACTTCCACAGCAAGGTCGGGACGCCGCCGACCGGGACCAGGCACAGCACCGGGTGGTTGAGCGTTCCGGCCAGCTCGTACCCCTCGCTCGTGCGCAGTCGCACGGTCTGGTGGTCGCCGGAGTGGAACAGCTTGGACGCGACGGCCAGATCGCCGTCACGGCCGTAGATCTTCAGGCGGATGTCGTTGTCGCTGTTCGGTTGGGCGTCCGGCACGATCTTGTTGATCGGAATCGTGCCTTCAACCGTTCTGACCAGCGTGTCGCCGGTCACGCAGTACCGCATCGCCGCTGGCGGATCGTTGCCTGGCGAACCGAAGTTGCCGTTGCCGTCAATCAGCGGGTACCGCAGCGACCAGGGCTGGGCCATCCTGACCAGCGCGTCGTAGATCGCCGAGTCGCCATGCGGGTGGAACTGGCCCATGACGTCGCCGACAACCCGCGAGCACTTGACGTACCCGCGGTCGGGCCGGTACCCGCTGTCGTACATCGCGTACAGAATCTTGCGGTGCACCGGTTTGAGGCCGTCCCGAACATCGGGGAGTGCCCGGCCGACGATCACGCTCATCGCATAGTCGAGATACGAGCGTTGCATCTCGACATCGATACCGACTGGCTCGATCCGCCCGCGCACTCCGACCGCGTTCATGTTCCCGTCGACCGCATCCGGCGTCGCCGGCTGCCCGTCGATGGGATCGCCCGCACCCGGACCTGTCGTCTCGCTCACGCCTCAAACCTTCTTCGTCATGTGCCGGCACACCGGCCGGCCCCGTCCTTGGGGGAATTCGGAAACCAAGCAGTGCCTGGTGCGGTCAGATATCGAGGAAACGAACATCTCTCGCATTGCGCTGAATGAAGCTCCGTCTCGCTTCAACGTCTTCACCCATGAGAACGCTGAACAGCTCATCGGCGGTCGCGGCGGCGTCGAGGGTCACCTGGCGGAGGGTTCTGGTCGCCGGGTTCATGGTGGTTTCCCACAGCTCGGTGTAGTTCATCTCCCCGAGCCCCTTGAACCGCTGGATGTCGTCGGGCCGGGCGTTGGGCCGGCTTTCCTGCCGGATCGCGATCAGGCCGTCCCGCTCCTTGTCGGAGTAGGCGTACTGCGCGTCATCGCCCTTCTTATTCCACTTGACCTTGTACAGCGGCGGCGCGGCCAGGTAGACATGCCCCAACTCGACCAGCGGCCGCATAAAGCGGAACAGCAGGGTCAGCAGCAGCGTCTGGATGTGCTGACCGTCAACATCGGCATCCGCCATCAAAATGATCTTGTGGTATCGCAACTTTTCGAAATCGAACTCATCGTGGATACCGGTACCGAGCGCCGTGATGAGTGCCTGCACCTCGTTGTTCTTCAGCACGCGGTCGATGCGGGCCTTCTCCACATTCAGAATCTTGCCCCGAATCGGCAGGATGGCCTGGGTCTTGGGGTCCCGGCCCTGCTTGGCGGAGCCCCCCGCCGAGTCGCCCTCGACGATGAACACCTCGCTGGCTCTCGGGTCGGTGGACTGGCAGTCGGCGAGCTTCCCCGGCATGGACCCCGATTCCAGCAACGACTTGCGGCGCGCCAGCTTGCGGGCCTGGGCGGCGGCGACTCTCGCCCGAGCGGCCTGGGAAGCCTTGGTGATAATGGTCTTGGCCTCGTGCGGGTTACGCTCCAGCCAGTCCACCAGCCACTCGTTGCAGGCACGCTGAACGAAGCTCTTGGCTTCGGTGTTGCCCAGCTTGGTCTTGGTCTGCCCCTCGAACTGAGGGCTGGCCAGTTTCACGGAGATGATCGCCGCCAGTCCCTCCCGGATGTCCTCGCCGGAAAGCTTCTCGTCGCCCTTGAGGATCTTCTTCTCCGAACCGTACCGGTTGATCACACCCGTCAGCGCCGAACGGAAGCCCTCCTCGTGGGTACCTCCCTCGTGCGTGTTGATCGTGTTGGCGAAGGTGTAGACACTCTCGCCATACGACTCGTTCCACTGCATGGCGATCTCGACGGAGATCCCATCGCCCTCCGCACCAAACTCCACCACCGACCTGTGGATCGAGGTCTTCGTCTGGTTGAGGTGCCGCACGAAGTCGGCGATTCCGCCCTTGTAGCAGAAAATGACTTCCTTCTTCGGGCTTTCCCCGCTATCGGCCACGCGTTCGTCGCGCACGGCGATCGTCAGGCCCCGGTTCAGGAACGCCATCTCCTGCAACCGGCGGCAGATCGTCTCGAAGTCGAAGACTGTGGTCTCGAAGATCTGGTCATCGGGCCAAAACGTCACGGTCGACCCCGTGCGGATGGTCTGTTCCCCACGCGCCAGCTTCGTCGAGGGCCTGGAGTTGTGGTAGGACTGGCGCCAGACGTACCCGTCCTTGTGGATCTCGACCTCGATGCGCGCGGACAGGGCGTTGACCACGGACAGGCCCACCCCGTGCAACCCGCCGGAGACCGCATAGGCCTTCCCGTCGAACTTGCCGCCGGCGTGCAGCACCGTCAGGGCGACCTCCACCGCCGGCCGCTTCTCGACCGGATGCATGTCGACCGGGATGCCTCGGCCGTTGTCTGTGACCCGTACCCCGCCGTCGGCCAGCAGCGACACATCGATCGTGTCGCAGAAGCCGATCAGTGCCTCGTCAACGGCGTTGTCGACCACCTCCCACACCAGATGGTGCAGACCGCGCTCGCCGGTTGAGCCGATGTACATGCCTGGACGCTTGCGTACCGCCTCAAGCCCTTCCAACACGGTGATCGACGAGGCGTTGTACTCGCCTGGCTTCTGTCTCGGCGCTGCCACCCTCGGTCGCTTTCTGGCCCGCCTGCCGTTGCCGTGCTCGGGCCGGAGTTGAGCGGCACGCCGGGACGGACACACGGATGCCCGAAGCATGAACCGGAGAGCATGGCTTCGGACGATCCGCAGCGACCGACACCGCAGCGTGCGCGCGGATTGTGATCGACTAGGACTGTTACCCCAATCCTACTTCCCCCGTATGACCAATCGTTGCACCGGTAGGCCGCACTGTGGAGGCCGTAGCCAGCCGAACGACGCAAGGCACAGGCCCCTCCATGCAGAACGAGAATCGGCGCGCCCATCGGCCGGCCGGACAGGTCCCGCCGGCCCGACCAGGCATCGATCAGCAGGGTATACGTCCGGTATGCCGGACCTATCTCGCCAAACGACAAAAGTTGATCGTTTCGGGGGCTCGCGCAACCCCGCTCGCGTGTCGTATGTTCCCGCCCGCAGAGGCGTGGCGTGCGGGGACGCTCGAAGGGAGTTGAGGCGCGGGATGGGGCTCGACAACGTTGCGGTGCGGTGGCCACGCACCGGGCGGTTCTACGATCCGGTCGCTCCGGCGGAGTTCGTCGACTTCGCCCAGCTGGCCGCGAACATTCCCCCAGCCGCCACGCCGGCGGCGGCGCTGGCCGAGCACATCGCGGCGACGGGCACCGCCAGAGTCACCGGATACACCGAACTGGTCGACCTGTTGCTGGGACTCCAGGGCGTGCTGTACGCGACGGAGGCCGCGGCGGAGGACGAGGACCCGGTGATCGATCCGGACGGATGCGCCTGGATCGCCGGTGGTCTGGAACGGTTCGTCCAGGGCCACCGGACGCTGGGGTCCGAGATCACATTCGACAGCGTCGCCGAGGTACTCCGCGAGGCGCTCGCCGGCTTCCGGCTGGCGCAGCAGCAACTCAACTGGCTGGAGTCACGGCTGGATGCGCTCCGGGACGAGCGGCAGAACTCTCCCCAGTGGAGATTCTTCCTCGCGGAGATCGACATCCTCGGCCAGTTCTACCGGCGCTGCGCTGATCGGGGCTTCGCGGTCTTCGCCGATTTCTGAGCCAGCGCAGCGCCGTCACCCGTAGGTGTCGCGCGGGCCCCGGCCCCGTACCCGGCGCTGGCCGTGACTCCACGAGGGCGCCGCCGGGCCGTGAATGTGCAGCCGGGTGACGACGTTGCGTCCGATCTCTTTGCCGATGTTGGCAAGCATCCGCCCGGACAGCAGGCGCAGCTGCGTTGCCCACGCCGTGGATTCGGCCTCAACGGTCAACTCGCCCCGGTCAAGCTTGACCGGCCGGGAATGCGCGGCGATCTCCGCTCCGACGACGCGTTCCCAGGCTCCGAACACCGTCGCCTCGGCCTTGGGACGCTGCCAGCCTCTGGCCTTGACCAGCTTGCCCAGCACGGCGGCCAGGGGCTGGGGATCCCGGGGATCTGGCCCCGGCGCGGTGTACCCCCTGCGCCCCCGGCGCTGCGGGTTGCCGACGGATCCGGTGTCCCCCCTCGACCATGCCCGCTGCCTCGGTGATCGGCGAGCCAGCGCCGCGTCCAGCGCCGCCCGGGCGAGAGCCGGGCCACGCTCGGCCGATTGCGGCTGGTCGGCCGGCGCGGACCCGCGATCCATGGGCTCAGGCACGACGAACCTCCCCCTCAGCCACCAGGTACCTCCGGCCCCGGAGCGCCGCCGGCACGTCGGCGTCGACCGCACAGGTCACCAGTACCTGACTGGCGCCTTCGAGAGTCTGAGCCAGGCGCTGGCGACGGTCGCTGTCCAGCTCGGCGAAGACGTCGTCCATCACGAGCACCGGCTCGATCCCATCGGTGCGCAGCACATCGTACGCCGAGAGCTTCAGGGCCAGCGCGTACGACCAGCACTCGCCATGGCTGGCGTATCCCCGGACCGGAAGGTCGCCGATGGTGAGCACCAGCTCGTCCCGGTGCGGCCCGACCAGGGTGATGCCCCGTTCGATCTCCGATGTCCTCGCGGCGGCCAGCGATTCCCGCAGCACGGGCTCGATGTCGGCGACGGCGGTGTCCGGCCGGCCGGAGGCGTCCTCCCAGGAGGGCAGGTAGGACATCCGGGCCTCGGCCACACCGTCGGGTCGGGAGCGGTCCCGGCTGACCGCGTCGTAGGCCTGTCCCACGTGCGGGCCGAGAGCCGCACACAGTTCCAGCCGCCCGGCGAGCAGTTCGGCACCGTGCCGGGCCAGGTGCGCGTCCCACACGTCCAGCGTCGACAGGTCCCCGCCCCGGGAGCCCCCGGTCCGGCGCGCCAGGTACGCGCTGCGCAGCAACGCGTTGCGCTGCTTGAGCACCCGGTCGTAGTCGGCTCTGACCCCCGCGTACCGCGGCTGTCGCAACACCAGCAGGTCGTCCAGGAAGCGTCGACGCTCCCCCGGATCGCCCCGCACCAGGGACAGGTCTTCGGGGGCGAACAGGACCAGGCGCAGCGCTCCCAGGATGTCCCTGGTCCGGTTGACCGGGGCCCGGCCCAGCCTCGCCCGGTTCGCCTTCCCCGGCTCGATGGACAGCTCGACCAGCAGTTCCCGGTCGACATGGGCGATGGCCGCGCGCACAATCGCTCGAGACGCTCCCGCCCGTACCAGCGGAGTGTCGGTCGCGACTCGGTGCGAGCCGAGGGTCGCGATGTAGTGTGCCGCCTCGATCAGGTTGGTCTTGCCGGCCCCGTTGAGGCCCACCAGAACCGACGGTCCCGGCTCGAATTCCACCGTCGCTCGGGCGTAGCTGCGGAAGTCAACCAGGTCCAGAACCCGGAGGTACATCAGCCGTTCTTCACGGCATGGCCGCCGAACTGGTTGCGCAGCGCGGCGATGGCCTTCATCTGCGGAGAGTCATCCTGCCGGGAAGAGAAGCGGGCGAACAGCGCGGCCGCGATTGCCGGCAGTGGCACGGCCAGCCGGATGGATTCCTCCACGGTCCACCGGCCCTCGCCGGTGTCGTCGGCATAGCCGCGCAGGCCCGCGAGGTCGGGGTCATCGGTCAGCGCACTGTCGAGCAGATCAAGCAGCCATGACTGCACCACGGTGCCCTCGCGCCACGACCGGATCACGCCGGGGACGTCCGTAACCAGGTCCGAGGCCGCCATCAGCTCGTAGCCTTCCGCATATGCCTGCATCAGACCGTATTCAATGCCATTGTGCACCATTTTGGCGTAGTGACCGGCCCCGGAGGGACCGGCGTGCACGAACCCGAACTCGCCAGCCGGCTTGAGTGCTTCGAACAGCGGCCGGCACCTCGCCACCTGGTCGGCGTCGCCACCGACCATCAGCGCGTAGCCGTTCTGCCGCCCCCAGACGCCGCCGGACACCCCGACGTCGAGATACCCGATGTTCCGCTGGCCCAGTTCACGGGCTCGGGGCAGGTCATCGGTGAACCTGCTGTTGCCGCCGTCGATGACGATGTCACCCCCGGTCAGCCGCTCGGCCAGGGCGGTGATGGTCCCGCCGGTCACCGCGGCCGGCACCATCACCCACACGATTCTCGGTGTTGCCAGCCGCCCGACGAACTCGTCCAAGGTCGGAACGTCTGACAGCTCAGGATTCTGGTCGTACCCGATCACTTCATGCCCCGCGGCCCGCAGCCGCTGGCACATGTTGAAACCCATCCGGCCAAGGCCGACAAGACCGAGTTGCATGACGAGGCCCTTCTCGGATCAGCCGCCGACGCGCACCGGCATGATCACGTACCAGTATCCCGGGATGACCTCACCATCTTCGCCCGCTGGGAGCAGCGCGGCCAGCTTCTTCGGATCGGTCAGCGAGAATACGGCGGTCGATGTGCCGACGGCAGACAGGCCGTCGAGCAGATACTGATGGTTGAACGCGATCGTCATCGGCTCGCCGGTGTACACGCAGTCCATCGCCTCGCTCGCCCGGGCGTCCTCGCTCCCGCTCGCCTCGACGATCAGCCCGTCCACACTCATCGACAGCCGGACCGGGGTCGCCCGGTCGGCGACGAGACCGACGCGCTTGACAACCTCGGTAAGAGCGGACACCGAGAAACGGGCCTGGGCGTTGTGGCCCTCGGGCAGCAGCCGGCGGACCGGCGGGAACTCCCCGTCCAGCAGGCGCGAGGTGGTTCGCCGCGTTCCCGCCGAGAAGCCGATCATGCCTTCTCCGGCGGAGCCCCGCGACAGCGACAGGGTCAGTTGACCGCCCAATGAACCCAGGGTCTTCGCCGTGTCCGCAAGCGTCTTGGCCGGCACCAGCGCGGTCAGGCTGACGTCAGGGGCGTCCGGTGACCAGGACAGTTCCTTGACGGTCAACCGGTACCGGTCGGTGGCCAGCAGGGTCAGCGTCTCGCTCTCCAGCTCCATCCGCACCCCGGTAAGCATCGGCAGGGTGTCGTCCCGGCAGGCGGCCACCGCGACCTGGGCAACGGCGGCGGCGAAGGCGGGCGCGTCGATGGTTCCGGCCAACGCCGGCATCTCTGGCAGCGTCGGGTAATCCTCCACGGGCATGGTGGGCAGGGTGAACCGGGCACTGCCGCAGGTCAGCTCGAGATGCGAACCGATGGACGCCACATCCACCGGCTTGCCCGGCAGGGCCTTCGTAATCTCGGCGAGCAGGCGGCCCGATACCAGCGTCGACCCTTCGGAATCCGCCTGGACGTCCACGGTCACCTGGCTGGAGACCTCGTAGTCGAAGCCGGACACGTGCAGCTGGCTGTCTGCTACCCGAAGCAGTGCCCCGGCGAGTACTGGCATGGAAGGCCGGCTCGGCAGACTCTTGGCTGTCCAAGCAACGGCATCGGCGAGCGCGTCGCGCTCGACACGGAACTTCATCGCGCTGCCTCCCGCGAGATTGGTACTGAAGCTACTCCGGTTGTCATCGTGCTTATCGCACCTTAGGGCGTCAACGCCTGCGGCGCCCAGAGACCCCAGCAAAGTCCCCTGGTGGACTTATCCACGACCTGATGATTATTTGTTCTTTCTTAGAAGAGATAATTCGTCATCATCGTCGGTGCTGTGGATTCTGTGGAGAACTGGAGTCTTGGCTGCCCAGGCCCCCGATGGGGCGGTGCATATCTTGTGGGTAAGGAGAGCTTTCGATGTGGACAGCTGTGGACAGCCGAGCGGCGCGCTCAACTATCCACTTTCTGTCCACAGTCCGGCCCCCGGTTGTCCCCTGGTTGTCCACAGGATCAAGGCACGTTATCCCCAGGCTTTCCCCAGCGCTGAGAGTGCATCGAAGAGTGGGGTTGTTACTGTGCGTAGTGACGTGAGGGGGTGGGCGTGTGCATCCACAGCGTTATCCACAGAAGTTATCCACAGGGTGTGCGATGGGGTGTGGGAAACGTCTCCACGACAGAGAGACCCGCAGCCCGTTTGGCAGGCGGTCTGCGGGAAGCTTCAGAGCGTGGATCTACGGCGTCAGCTTGATTCTGTTGGTGAGTTCGGCGATCTGGTTGTAGAGCGACCGGCGCTCGGCCATCTGCTGACGGATCTTCCGGTCGGCGTGCATCACGGTGGTGTGATCGCGTCCGCCGAAGGCCTGACCGATACGTGGCAGGGACAGATCGGTCAGCTCTCTGCAGAGGTACATCGCGACCTGCCTGGCGTTGACCAGAACCCGGGACCGGGAGTGTCCCCGCAGGTCTTCAAGGCTCACTCCGAAATACTCGGCGGTGGACGCCATGATCTGGTCTGCGGTGATCTCGGGACCCGAGCCGTCCGGGATGAAATCCCGGAGGACCTCTTCGGCCAGCGACAGCTCTACCCGCGACCGGGTGAGGTTGGCGAAGGCGGTCACCCGGATGAGCGCCCCCTCCAGTTCCCTGATCGAGTTGGAGACCCGGGACGCGATGAACTCCAGCACGTCCGGCGGTGCGGACAGCCGCTCCTGGGCGGCCTTCTTCTGGAGGATGGCGATCCGCGTTTCAAGATCTGGCGGCTGGATGTCCGCGAGCAGTCCCCACTCGAAGCGGGTGCGGAGCCGGTCCTCCAGCGTCGACAGTTGCTTCGGGGAACGGTCTGAGCTGATAACGATCTGCTTGTTCGCATTGTGCAGGGTATTGAAGGTATGGAAGAACTCCTCCTGAGTCCGCTCACGAGTCTCCAGGAACTGGATGTCGTCGATCAGAAGGATGTCGACGTCCCGGTAACGGCGCTGGAAGGCGCTGGTCTTGTCGTCTCGCAGCGAGTTGATGAACTCGTTCGTGAACTCTTCCGTGGAGACGTATCGTACAAATCGCGCGTTTCCCAGCTGCGTGGCATATTGCCCGATCGCGTGGAGCAGATGCGTCTTGCCCAGCCCTGAACCGCCGTAGATGAACAGCGGGTTGTACGCCTTGGCCGGAGACTCCGCGACCGCGACCGCTGCGGCGTGTGCGAACCGGTTGGACGATCCGATGACGAAGGTCTCGAACGTGTACTTCGGGTTGAGCCGGTTGCCGCCAATCTCGGGCTGCGATGCGCGTCGGTCGTCCCTCCCGGTGCCCGCCGTCGCGGGGCGAATCGGTGACTCGGAGGTGTGGATGACTCCCGCGGCGCTGGCCAGTCCCCCCGTCGGCCGGATCGTTCTGGGCTGCGCTGAGGGGTCATGGCCGGGAATCCCCGCGCCCGCGGCTGTTGCCGCGCCCGCCGCTGCGGCTGCGGCTGCGGCAGCGGCTGCGGCAGCGCTGCCACTGGCAGAGCGTTCGTATCGGCCTTCTGAGCCGTCTCGCGCGGACGGAATTATGGGCATCGCAGGGGGCTCCTGCGACGAAGATTCGAATTGCTGCTGGTTGGGCGGGTCCGGGTCGTCTACGGGCGAGTCGGAGTGGAGATGGTCGAGATGTGTGGGGGGTGCTCCGCCGTCCTCTGGCGGGCGGACCGTCACGGCGACCTGGATCGGACGGCCCAGCCTGCGCGAGAGTGCGGCGGTGATCGATGGCCGCAGGCGGGATTCAATGACATCTCGGGTGAAGGCGTCCGGAACTGAGATCAGGGCAGTGTCCTCGACAATTGCCCGAAGTCGGGTCAGCCGGAGATAGGCCCGCTGCTGTGCCGAGCCGATCTCGGTGGCGAGCTCCTCGGTCGCCGCGCGCCACACCGCAGCCAGGTCGACGGCGTCCGTCACATCTCCACCCCTCGTCGCTCATCGTGGTCCGGTCTGGCTGGCGGACAACTTGTCCACAACTTGTCCACAGCCTGTGTATCAACGAGTCACTCGGCCAAGCGGAGCGTCTCGTGCCCGAAAAGCTTCCGGCGAATTCGCGATGATGGCGGTTTGTGCCGCCCCCCACGCCTACCGAATCCCCCCAAACCAGCACTAAGCCACGCTGCGGCTCTGGCCGGCCGCCATCCGTGCTCAGCGGCTGCAACCGGGCAGGCTAACAGCGTTGTCCACACGTTCTCAACCGCTGTCGGACCCCTGAATCCCATGCTGCGCAGGGCCGTCGACCTCATCACGGAGTGTGGCGTACTGTTCATTGACCGGTCTGAACGTTGACCGTACCCTTGCACGGCTGTGGCAGCACCACCTGGTACGGTTGTGCTACGGCGTGGCGCCCCAGGGTGTGCGCTGCCCTGATGAAACCTGCTGCTGGGCGCGGTTGTCCACGCAGCCTTGAACGACGGAGCCCGACGTGAGCAAGCGCACCTTCCAGCCGAACAACCGCCGGCGCGCGAAGACCCACGGTTTCCGGCTGCGCATGCGCACCCGTGCTGGCCGTACGATCGTCAAGACCCGCCGTGCCCGGGGCCGTGCGCGCCTCTCGGCCTGACAGCGGTTCACCTGAGCGAGGCACATGGTGCTGCCGGCCGGGTGCCGAATGCGGCGGCACACAGAGTTCGCCGCGACAATCCGTGCCGGCCGAAGAGCCAGGCGCGGGGTTCTCGTTGCCCATCTGCATGTCGAGTCAGCTTCGACGGTGGTGAGCACGGCAGACATGAGACCGACGCGAACCTGCGGGGAGCCAAGCTGTTCCCCGGTTCGCGTCGGTTTTGTCGTGCCCAAGGCCGTTGGCACGGCCGTGGACCGCAATCTCGCCCGACGGCGACTGCGCCACCTGCTTCGCGAGCGGCTGTCGGCGTTTCCGGCCGGGACGGCGCTGGTGCTGCGGGTGCTTCCCGGGGCGGCCGAGTGCTCCGCCGCCCAGCTTCGATCGGATCTTGATTCCGTGCTGGTGGCGGTGACGTCGACCGGTGTTTCCCCAAGACAACGAACCGGCGACCGGAGGCCAACGTCCCGGCGCGCTGGGCACCCCGCCCGCGGGACCGGGCGCGAGGCAGGGACGGACACGGAACAGGGGGCGTCGTCGACATGACCCATGCAGATGCAGAACGCTTCCGGTGGCCCACAGGGCTCGGCGCCCGGGTCGTCGCCGCACCGATCATCGCGTACCGTCGGTGGATAAGTCCGGCACTGCCGCCGCGTTGCCGGTTTTATCCCTCGTGCAGTGTCTATGCCCTTGAGGCGATCACGGTGCACGGTCCGATCCGCGGGCTCGGCCTTGCGCTTTGGCGGCTTCTGCGCTGCCACCCCTTCCACCCCGGCGGGTTTGACCCGGTGCCCAACCGCGCCAACGCCGCCCAGAGCCGACGTGACCGGAGCGCGAAGCTATGAAGCTGTTGAGCGAGTTGATGGCCGGGCTGTACTGGACCATCTCGCAGATCCTGCTGTTCTGGCATGGACTGTGGGACAAGGTGCTGCCGGACAAGGCAATACTCGGGACCAACTGGCAGTGGATCCTGGCCATCGTCTTCCTGGTCATCACCATCCGGGTGGTTCTGTTTCCGATCTTCGTGAAGCAGATCAAGTCGCAGCGGGCGATGCAGGCGATCCAGCCGAAGATGAAGGAACTCCAGGATAAGCACAAGGGCGACCGGGAGACCATGCAGAAAGAGCTCATGGAGCTCTACCGCAAGGAGAAGGTCAACCCGCTCATGGGCTGCCTGCCCATGTTCCTCCAGGTGCCGGTCTTCCTGAGCCTTTTCCACGTGTTGCGGTGGATCAGCGGGCGGGACAAGCCGATGCTGTACGGCTGGACCAAGCCCCTGTACGACAGCGCCGCGGACGCCCGCCTGTTTGGTGTGCCGATTCCCGCGAAATTCAGCTCCTCAGCCGCGGAGCTGACCCTGCTGGGCGCCAACGGCCTCACCGTCAAGATCGTAGCGGCGACACTCGTTCTGATCATGATGTTGACGACCTTCCTTACCAGCCGGCAGATGATTCTGAAGACCGGCTGGTCGGCGGAGCCGCAGCAGCGCATGATTCAGAAACTGATGCTGTACGGCATTCCGGTGTCGCTGCTGATTTCCGGCGGCCTCTTCCCGCTCGGCGTGATTATCTACTGGGTGATCAACAACTTGGTGTCGCTGGGTCAGCAGGCCTGGGTGCTGCACAAGTACCCACCACCGCCAAACGCGCTCAAGACGACCAAACCAGCCGCGGGCGGCGCCAAGAAGACCAGGCCGGCTGCGGGCGGTGCCAAGAAGGCCGTGTCCGGAAGGGCCAATGGCAAGGTGACGGGCAAGCCGAGCGTCGGCAAGGCCGGCACAACACCCGCGATTGAACGCAGAGCAGCAGCACCGAAGCCAGGGGCAAAGCCCGTGAACCCGAAGAAGAGCGGCCCGAGCAAGCGGTAGGCGATGCCTGGCGGGGGTGCAGCGACCTATGTCGATGCGGCATCACGACCGGCCCGCCTCGGGGCTTTCACCCCTCACGAACGTCCTGTGACGGCGCGACAGGCGCCCTGAAACTGCGGAGATGAGATCGTGACCGAAACCACCAGTACCTCGGCGAGTCCTGGACCTGACTCTGACGAGGCCAACAGCGCCGACTCCCGGCCGGCAGCGGCTCCGCACGCTGTCGAGGTCGTCGAGGTCGACACACCGGACACACCGGCCGAGGCCGATGCGACCGCCGAGGCCGAGGAATCCGAGACGGCCGAGACGGCCGAGACGGCCGAGACGGCCGAGACCAGTACCGCCGCTGAGGGGAAGAACCGGTCGGCGGACCTGTTCCACGAGAGCGAAGTGGGCGCCGACTACGTCGAGGGCCTGTTGGATGTTCTGGACCTGGACGGAGACATCGACGAGTTGGTGGTCGGCGGGCGCCCGATGGTGGAAGTGATTGAGGGCGGCACGGGGACCAATCGCAAGTTGCAGGCCCTGGTCGGCACCAGAGGCGCGACGCTCGAAGCGCTCCAAGAGCTGACCCGCCTGGCCGTGTACCGGCAGACCGGCACACCCAGCCGCCTGCTGCTGGACGTCGGCGGATACCGCGTTGCCCGTCGCAAGGAACTGACCGCCGTAGCGAAGAACACCGCGCAACAGGTCAAGGAACTCGGCGAGCAGGTTCGGATGGAGGCGATGTCGGCGTTCGAGCGCAAGTGCGTGCACGACGTCATCAACGCAACGGCGGGCATCGAGAGCGAGTCCGAAGGTGTCGAGCCGAACCGTCGGATCATTGTGCGGCTGAGCAGCTGATGGCCGAACCAGAATACGAGAGCGCCCCCGACATCGTCGGGGGCGCTGTTGTCAGGGGCGGGGGTGTGCCACCGGACGCGGCCGACGAGGAAGGCGCGGCCCGGCTTTTTGGCGAGCGCATGCCGCTGGCATGCCGGTATGCCGAACTCCTGTCGACAGCGGGGGTCCTGCGAGGACTGATCGGGCCACGAGAAGCACCTCGATTGTGGGAAAGGCATCTGCTGAATTGTGGCGCGGTAGCGGAGTTGATCCCTTACGGGGCTTTTATCACTGATATCGGATCTGGGGCCGGATTGCCGGGTATCGTGCTTGCGGTGGCTCGTCCAGATCTGAACGTCACGCTGGTTGAGCCACTCGCGCGACGGGCCACATTCTTGACGGAAGTTGTTGAGGATCTGGAGCTGGTGAACGCCAGCGTGCTGCGGGCTCGGGCGGAGGACTGCGTCGAAGCGGTCGACTTGGCCGATGTGGTGACGGCTCGGGCGGTCGCATCGCTTGACCGACTCGCGGCCTGGGGCCTGCCCCTGGCCGCGGTGGGCGGCAGGCTTTTGGCGATCAAGGGCGCCTCCGCCGCCGAGGAAGTCGCACAGCACCAAGCGGCTGTCCACCGTGCTGGAGGGACCGCACCACGGATTCGGCGTTGTGGAGCGGACCTGCTTGCGACACCCGTGACCGTGGTCGAAGTCGTGCGTCAACGAAACGGGTCACCGGTTCGGTCGGACCGTCCACGGAGGGGCCGAAACCGACGGTAGTCGTCGGGGCGGTAGCGCGGCCCCGGCGCTGGCAGTGGGGGCGCGTATGGAGGCCATTCGGCGAGCCGGTCTGGGCTGGCCCGCAGCGGCGCATCGGCGTCTCGGTTCCTGGCTGCGGTTCGCGCCCGGCAGGGTGGTATACCGTTCCACCCCCAACCAGTCCGGCGTCGGATCCGGCGTCGGGTCCGGGCGAGACAGCGACGCCGGCCGGCAGTGCACCTCTGTCGGGTGGCCAGGCGTGGCTTGCTCAGTAAACGATGCTGTGGGTGCGACCGTTTCACGTGAAACCAGGCCGGAGGGCCTTCACCTGACCTCGTCAGTGCAGCAGCCGAGCGGTACTGTTGACGCCCGTGCCACCTCCTTCCCCGCTAGCCCTGACCGGGGCGGCGGCCGACCGAAGCAGGGCGCGGTTCGAACGGAGGCTCGAACGGACTCCGGTCCGGTCGCCGTTGTCGCGATGCCCCAGCAGCCTGCCCGCAGTCGCGAGGTTTCACGTGAAACCGAGGATCCACCGCTAGCACAGGAGGCCAAGCGAGCCGTGCAGATCCTGAATCCCAGCGGCGAGGTCACCATGCCGCGCCCATCCCATCGCCGCGTCATCGGTGTCGCCAACCAGAAAGGCGGCGTCGGGAAGACGACGACGGCGGTGAACATCGCCGTAGCGCTCGCACTCCACGGCAATCGCGTGCTCGTGATCGATCTTGATCCTCAGGGCAACGCGTCGACCGGGTTGAACGTGCCGCACCACGCGGGCATCTCGAACGTCTACGACTGCCTGATTGAAGGGGCGCCACTGGACTCGGTGACCCAGCCGGTGGAGGGCATCCCGAACATGTGGGCGGTGCCGGCGACCATCGACCTGGCCGGCGCGGAGATCGAACTCGTCTCCGTGGTGGCCAGGGAGTCCCGGCTGCACCGCGCGATCAACGCTGCGGCTTCGGAGTACGACTACGTCTTCATTGACTGCCCGCCGTCGCTCGGGTTGTTGACCGTGAACGCTCTTGTCGCGGCGGAGGAAGTTCTGATTCCGATCCAGTGCGAGTACTACGCCCTGGAAGGGGTCCAAGCCCTGACGAGCAACATTGATCTGATCCGCTCGCATCTCAACCCCAAGCTCTACATCTCCACCGTGCTGCTGACGATGTACGATCGCCGAACCCGGCTGGCGGATCTGGTGGAACAGGACGTCAGAAGTTACTTCGGCGACAAGTGTCTGAACGCTGTTATCCCCCGCAACGTTCGGGTCTCCGAGGCCCCGAGCTACAGCCAATCGGTCATGACATATGACCCCGGCTCCCGGGGAGCCATGAGCTACTTCGACGCGGCGCTGGAGATCGCGGTTCGCGGTACGCAGGTGACTTCCCAGGGAGGCACGGAGTGAAGAGCAACCGGCGAGGTGGGCTCGGTCGGGGGCTGGGCGCACTGATCCCGACCGGCCCGGCGGTGCCGCCGCAAGGGACGCCCATGGTCCCGACGGCGGTGCCGGCGCCGCCGGCACCGCCACCGGCTCCGCCGGCGGGAACGGTCACTGGGGACCCCGAGTCTGGCCAGGCCGCGGCCGTTGACGCGCCGGCAGCGGCTCTGGAAGCCCCAGAGGCTCCGGCGGTCGCCGAGCCAGCGGAATCACCGGACGGCAGGGACGACCGCCTGGCTCCCGTGCCCGGCGCGCATTTCGCCGAGATCCCCGTCCGGGCCATCCTGGCAAATGGCAAGCAGCCACGGCAGGTCTTCGACGAGGACGCCCTGGCGGAGTTGAAGGCGTCCATCGAAGAAGTGGGCTTCCTCCAGCCCATCGTCGTGCGCGAACTGGACGGCGAGCACTTTGAGCTGGTCATGGGCGAGCGACGATGGCGGGCAGCCCAGTCCCTCGGCCGCGAGTCGATTCCGGCGATTGTCCGGGAGACCCGCGACGACGCGATGCTGCTGGACGCCCTGCTGGAGAACATCCACCGGGTGAACCTCAACCCGCTGGAGGAAGCCGCCGCATATCAGCAACTCCTGGAAGAGTTCGGGGCGACTCACGAGGAACTGGCCAAACGGATCGGGCGGAGCCGTCCCCAGATTTCCAACACCATCCGTCTGCTGAACCTGCCGGCACAGGTCCAGCGGCGGGTGGCTGCGGGCGTGCTGTCGGCCGGGCACGCCCGGGCACTGCTCAGCCTGGACTCGGTGGAGCGGCAGGAGGACCTGGCCTATCGGATCGTCGCGGAAGGTCTGTCGGTTCGGGCAACCGAGGAACTCGTGACGCTGACGCTCGCCGAGGGCAACGACAGCCGGAAACCAGCACCGACGCAGCGTCGCGCGAAGCCAACGGCTCCGGGCCTGACCGAGCTGGCCGACCGGCTGTCCAACCGGTTCGACACCAGTGTCAAGGTGGACCTCGGGCGACGCAAAGGAAAGATCACTATTGAGTTCGCCTCGATTGACGATCTGGACCGGATCGTCGACATCATCGGCATGCACGGCGGGGACAACGACGGTGACCCGGTCGACTGATCCGAGCCCTTGGCAATATCCACAGCAGTTATCCACAGGACGTCATGTTTCACGTGAAACATGACGTCAGACTGGGTGTGGGCCTGTGGATGACGGACCGTTCGGTGTCATGTTGATCAATGAAAGCGGCGTCGGTTGCGGCGTTCCACGGCGAGCCCTGGAGCGGCGAGTGTGGCCAGGTCACGCCCACCGCGCTACACCCGGAAGAGTCCCTTCCCCGGGTTTGCGATGTTCGGCTGACGACACTCCGGCCCGGGTCCGATAGGGTCGGCCCGTGTCCGACAATCCCCCACTGCCTCCATACGCCGAGTGGCCGTCATTTCCCTTCGAAGGTGACCTTCGACTGAAGTCCCTGGACGAACCGGTCGAGATCGAACCTTCGCGGCATGGCGAGAACCCGGCGGACTGCCTGGCCTGTACCGCCCCGGATGAGAACTACATCTGGGTCAGCGAACGCTGGCGTGTGCGCAGTCTCGACCATCCGACCGGCCTGCCTGTGGTGCTGATCCTTGAGCCGCGGTCTCATCTTGATCTTGGCGATCTGCCGAATCTGCTTGCCGCAGAACTCGGTGTCATGACCGTCCGGGTCGAGCGGGCGATCCGCTCGCTCGACGGCGTCGCGCGGGTTCACGTCAGCCGGTGGGGCGATGGGGCGGCACACTTGCACGTCTGGTTCCTGGCCCGGCCCCACGGGTACCTCCAGCTGCAGGGCTCGTTCCTGTCCATGTGGAATGACATTCTCCCGGCCGTGCCGGAAGAGCCGTGGCGGGAGAACCTCGCGCTGGCCGCGGCCTGGCTGGCGGAGTTCGGCGGGACGGCACTCGCGGAGCCGCCCCGGATTCACTGGACGGCTCCGTCCCGGTTCGAGACCGAGCAGGAGGCCGCCGCGGCCGCTGAGGGCGGTGCCCCGGCCGTAATGGTCAAGGCGAGCACCAAGGACACCGCTCGGGACACCGCGCGTGCTGCCGGGGCGGGTCCGTCGGGCCCGGGAGAGGCCATCGCATTGCCCGATCCCGTGGCGGTGCTGCCCCCGGATGCCGCGGCAGCTCCGATCGCCGTCCGGTCCGCTGTCCCAGCCCCGGAACCCGCCGCCGATGCCCCCGGAGCGCCAGCCGATCCGGGTAAGGCCCTGGGCACGCGCTGAACAACCCCGGCCGGCGGTGCCGGGCCGGAGCCGCACTAGCAGCTACCGTGCCAGCTACGCAGAGTGTGGTCATAACCTCATGCGGTGGGTGATTCGAACGGTTGTCTCCCCGGACGTTCCGTTTTCGCGTATTATCTGCGCTGGGACGAGGAGGCAAGCGCGTGGCTGAGCAGTACCGATCCGTGGAGATGTGCCAATGTCGCGACGTCTTGTCAATCTGACGCTGGACACCTTGGAAGACCTGCCTCTCCCCTGCCGACAGTGCGTCTTCTGGGAACTCGACCCCGTCGCGGCCGAGCGAGCGTGCGCCACCGGCGACCCCGCCCTGGAGAAGGAAGCCTGGGTGTCTCAGACGCTGCTGGAATGGGGTTCCTGCGGCAAACTGGTCTACGTCGACGGGATGCCCGCGGGCTTCGTCATGTTCGCGCCCCCCGCGTACGTGCCCCGGTCGATGGCGTTTCCGACCTCTCCGGTGTCGCCGGACGCGGTGCTGCTGATGACGACGCACATCGTCGAGCCGTTCATCGGTGGTGGCCTCGGCAGGATGCTGGTCCAGGGCGTTGCCCGAGACCTGACCAAGCGCGGGGTGAAGGCCGTCGAGGCGTTCGGGGATGCCAAGTACGACGAGGACGTGGACGACCAGCACGGTTGCCTGGCTCCTGCGGACTTCTTCCTGTCGGTCGGCTTCAAGACCGTACGGCCCCATCCGAGATTTCCCCGGCTGCGGCTGGAACTGCGTACCGCCCTGTCGTGGAAATCCGATGTCGAGTACGCGCTGGAGAAGCTGCTCGGCTCGATGAACCCGGAAGCCCTGCTGCGGCCGGTGCGTCCGGCGACCCGGTCGGCCCTCCGGGCGATTGCCCCCTGAACGCCGTGGTCCTGGCGGCCATCCCGGGCGGGAGGCTAGGACGACGTTCCGACGCGAGCGGCCAGCAGCGTCCGGAGTTGCCTGACGTCGATTGAGCCGGTGGCGACATCGGCCTCGACCGGCAGGTACATGCGTTGAATGGCGGCCATAATGGCCTCGACGATGCGCTCCCTGAACGCCGGAGTGACCAGCCGGGCGCGATCGGATGGGGATGTCAGGTAGCCCGCGTCGACACGGACCGCCGGCATCCACGTCATGCGGAGCAGATCCCAGGTCTTGGCGTGGGTACGGCAGTCCTTCAGCCCTGTCCGCACGACGATTTCGCGCTGCACCAGCGCGGCGAGGCGCTCCCCGACCGTCGAGGTGGCCCCACTCATCGATCCATAGTGGTAGGTCGCAACGCCGTGGGCGTCGGAATTGCCCTGCCCGTCGAGGTGAACGGAGATGAGGAGGTCGGCTCCCAGCTCGTTGGCGAGCGCCGCCCGGGCGGTGTTGGTCAGCTCGGCTGGCCCGGATGGTCCCCGCGTCAGATGCACCCGCATGCCCGCGGCCGCCAACCGGCCCTCCAACCGGCTGGCGATATCGAATACGATCTCCGCTTCCGTCCGGCGCACGGCTCCGTCCCGGATCACCACTCCCGGATCGGTCCCCCCGTGGCCGGGGTCAATCACGATCCGCTTGCCGACGAGCGCCGGTCCTGCGGCTCGAAACGCCTCGGTCTCGCGGAGCAGCTGCGGGCGGCCCCCGACAACCTTGCGCCCGAGCCTGCGCAGGGCTCCGATGGTCGCCGGACCGCACTGCCCATCGGAGCGCAGCCCAACCTCGCGCTGGAACTGGGCGACCGCCTTGGCCGTGCGGCGTCCGTACAATCCGTCGGTGCGACCGGCGTCGTACCCCATCTCCAGCAGACGCTCCTGAAGCTGGTGGACGTCGTCGCCGAGAATCGGATCGGCGATGACGTGGTACAGGGTGCGCTGTCCCAGCTGCCATCGGGCTGCCTCAAGCGCCCGCCACGTCTCCTCCGCGACGACGCCGTCAACAGTCAGACCGCGACGTTGCTGGAACTGCCGCACCGCGCGTTCCGCGGCCTCGTCGAACGCCATGGCACCGATGATCTTGCGGGTGTTCGGCTCGGTTCGGGCGAGTAAGCCGAGGGCAACCAGGATGCCGCAGATCTCGACGACGGCGGCGCCGCGCGTTCCGCGACGAATCGCACGCATGAGACCTCCTCCGACCGACCAACCAACAGGAATCTGCACCGCAGCGGGGTGGGACTGAGCGAGCCTACCGCCGTCGCGTCGATGCCGTCGTTCGGGTGTCCCGCCATGATTCGGGTACGGTCGTGCCCCCGCTTCCGCAGGGGCACGACCGTGAACTCATCGGGACAGCCCCGATCCGTGGTGGAGTGCTCGACAGACCGGCGCGTCGGGTACTACAACGCTGACTGGATCATGCGAACCAGCTCGCTCTTCGGGCGGGTTCCCGTGACCGATCCAACGGGTTCACCGCCCTTGAAGATGGTGATGGTCGGCACGGACCTCACCTGGTACTTCTGGGTAACGTGCGGATTCGCGTCAATATCCACCTTGACGAATGTCACCCGTTCTGCGAGGTCTGTTCCCGCTAGGTCGGTGAGGACCTTATCCACCTTGCGGCACGGCATGCACCACTCCGCCCAGAAGTCCACGACGACCGGCTTCCGCGATTGCAGCACGTCGAGGGTGAAGGTGGTATCGGTGACGGCCTTGGCGGCTCCCATGGGTCTCCCTGCTGTAGCGACTAGTGAAATTGCTGGGCATTTCACGACTCAAGCGAAGCGATGTACCGCTCAGCGTCCAATGCCGCAGCGCACCCCGTCCCCGCTGCGGTGATCGCCTGGCGATACGTGTGATCGACGAGATCTCCCGCGGCGAAGACCCCGGCGACGCTGGTGCGTGTGCTCGGTGCCTCGACGTGGACGTACCCCGCGTCATCAGTGTGCACCTCGCCGCGGAACAGATCGCTGCGTGGGTCATGCCCGATCGCGACGAACACGCCCGTCACCCCGAGCACGGACGCGTCTCCGGTGGTGACGTTTCGCAGCCGGATCCCGCCGACCTTCCCATCGTCATCGAGGACTTCGGTGACGACGCTGTTCCAGGCAACCCGGATCTTGTCGTTGGAGAGTGCCCGGTCGGTCATGATCTTGCTTGCCCGGAACTCATCTCTTCTATGAACAATGGTGACAGTTTTCGCAAATCGGGTGAGGAACGTGGCCTCCTCCATGGCGGAGTCTCCCCCACCAACGACGGCGATGTCCTGATCCCGGAAGAAGAATCCATCGCAGGTGGCGCAGGAGGACACCCCATGGCCGAGGAGTTCCTGCTCGCCGGGCACGCCAAGAGGACGCCACGCCGACCCGGTCGCCAGGATGACGGCCTTCCCCCGGTACCCGGTGTCCTCGATCCAAACGGTCTTGGTATCGCCGGCCAGGGTGACCTTCGTCGCGTCCTCCGCGATGAACTCAGCCCCGAACCGCTCGGCCTGACCGCGCATGTGGTCCATGAGGTCCGGACCGAGGACGCCCTCGGGGAAACCGGGAAAGTTCTCCACCTCGGTCGTGGTCATGAGCGCTCCGCCAGTGGCCATGCCTTCGATGACCAGCGGATTCAGCCCTGCACGGGCGGCGTAGATCGCGGCAGTGTAGCCGGCCGGACCTGAACCGATAATGATCAGGTTACGGACCTCACCCATGCCAACCTCCTTGAACTGGTCGCCGGTTCCCCCGGCCACACCATGACTGTGCTGGGCAGAACTCATCGTACGAACTGAGGATTCCCGATGCTGAATGACAGCCGGGTCACACCCCTTCGGGCGGTGACCTCACCCGCGGCGCGCCCGGGTACTCCAGCGCCCTACGCGGTGGTGACGTGCCGCTCGTCGATGTCGCCGCCGGGCAACCCGCAGGAGGGGCCAACCACGACGATCAGACGCCCCGACGGGGCCCGGGCACTGTCGACCAGGACGAGGACGAGCGCGGGACGGCCCTCGTAGCGGGCGTAGTCCACGACAGTCACCTGCCCCCCGTACCGCGCGGCCACTCCTGCCAGGCACTGGTTCAGTGCGTCGGCGGCCTGTAGCCTGCCCAGCTCGACGGGCCGCCGCTCTGCTGTGGCCTCCCCCGGACCATCCGCCGAGCCGGTGTCGTCTGGCGGTGCGGAGTACTCCTGGGCGTCCGGGGCGGTCTGCTGTCCCTTGACCGTCCCCCCAACGGAGGCGAGAGTGTCCGGGGTGTAGTCGGTGCCGCTGGACAGGACTACCGGACCTGGGGGGGAATCGTTCGACAGGCCTGCGGCGTCGGACTCCGGCTGCGCGGCTCCCGCCTGGTCGCTGGTGGACGCTTCCTGGCGGGTGGACAGCCCCCACGGCCCCGCAATGCCGAGGCCGAGGCCGATCACGGTGCACACGGCCCCGACCGCGGCGATCGTGGACCAGCGCCGCCTCGCGGACGACGTCAGCCGTCCCCTGCGCTCCGGGCGCTGGTGCTCGGGACCCCTCGCTGGCCGGCGGCCCGGTGCTTGTCCTGAGCGTTGGGACATCCCGGACTCCACGGGGGACCCGCGGCCCGGCGGAGTACTCCGGTTGTCCACGGTTCGCTGGCCCGCGATCGCCGTGCCCAGACGTCCGAGGACATCCGCCGGCATCGGCTCTGCGGTCGTGGCCAGCAGCCGCAGGTCGCGTTGGGCCGCGGCGGTGGCGACCGTCAGCCGGTCGTAGGCCGCGCGCCACGTCGGCTCGGTCGCGACCAGCTGGCGTACCTCCGCCTCGGACGGCGTTCCATCGAGCGCCCCGCCCAGGAAATCGGCGAGCCGATCGAGGTCGACGTCATTCACCGGTGGCCCTCCGTCCGCGCTCGTCGGATGTCGTTGCCGATGGGACGTTGCGGTCGTCGTCCGGGTTCCGCAGGTACCCGAGGATTACCGCGAGGCGGGCGCGTCCTCTGGCACATCTGCTCTTGACCGTGCCCTCGGCGACCTCCAGCAGCGAGGCGGTCTCGGCGACCGAGTATCCCTCGACATCCACCAGGACGAGTGCGGCCCGCTGCTCGAACGGCAGCCGCTGCAGGGCCTGGCGGACAACGATCGCGGTGTCCCCGTCCGGCGCCGGGACCGGCAGCGGCTCGACCTCCGGCAGTGGCACCGTTGCCCTGGCCTGTCTGCGCCGCAACCGGTCCAGAGCGGCGTTGACAACGATGCGGTGGAGCCAGGTGGTGACGGCGGCATCGCCGCGGAAACGGTGGGCTGCCCGGTAGGCGGAGATCAGCGCGTCCTGGAGGGCATCGGCGGCTTCCTCCCGGTCGCCGAGCGTCCGCAGCGCGACGGCCCAGAGCCGGTCCCGGTGACGGGCGAAGAGCTCACCAAAAGCGTCGTGATCTCCACAGGCGTGTGCGCGCAGCAACTCCGCGTCGTCACGCGGATCGCCGGTCACTGCACCGTTACCTCGATCTCGCTGACCTTGATGCCGTAGCGCCCGGCGTCCGGCGGCAGCTTCGTGATCCAGACCAGGAGGTACTGCACCGGGGTATCGCTTCCGGTGAACAGCACCGTGGTGCCGTCGTTGACCCGCGACGGGGCGATGACGCGGTAGGAGTCGACGATCCCCGCGTCGCCCTCCGCCGTTGACGCTCCGGCTCCAGGATCGGTGTCGCCACCACGCAGCTCCATCGTCGCGCCGGCGCGGGAAACGTAGACCTTCATGTTGACGACCCGCTGTGGGCTGCCGAGGTCGACCCAGACACCCAGGCCGGGCCGGATCTGGCCGAAGTTGGCTTCGTTGTAGTGGTCGGTCTTCCACCCGGTCTCGACGTCCCCGTCAACGGTCTTGTCGGCGTCCCTGACCTCGGAGCGGTCACCGCGACCATTGGTCGGGCCGAGCACGATGCGTACCCGGTCCGCCGAGAGCGTGGCGAGACTGGGCTGGCCGGACGGCTGTGGGGTGGTCGCGGCGACGCCACCCGGCGTGCCGGACGCTTCGTCGGAGGCGGAGTCGCTGAACTGCATCGCGGCTATGACGCCAATGAGCGCGACGGCCACGAGACTCGCCACGACGGTGGCCAGTTTCCGGCGCGAGGGTTTGACCGAAGGCCCGGCGGCCGATGCCGCGTCGAAGGCCGCGAGCCCCAGCCCCGAATCGAAATCCTCGGATTCTTCCTCGGCGGGTTCCGTCATCAGGGCCAGCTCGGCGGCGATCGTCGTGGCGGGGGCCGCCTTGACCCCAGGGTCAAGCAGTCCCACCACGAGTTCGTTCAGCTGAGCTGGAAGATCCGGTCGGACCTCGCCAGGGGACAGCAGCATCCCGTTGTCGTGAACGCCGTCTGGGAGCGGCGCCGGCCCGGCCTCCGCGTGTGGCCAGAAACCGGTCAGGGCGGAGTAGAGCACGCCACCGATGGACCGGACGTCGGTCTCCTCCGTCGCGTCGTCGGACACGCGCGCGTCGGCCAGCATGACCCTGCCGTCTTGGGCGATCATGACTGTGCCCGGATGGACGTTGCCATGAACGACGCCCGTGTCGTGCAGGGCGCTGACCGCGTCCGCGACGGCCCACGAGATCGCGACGGCCCGGGCGGCGTCGAGAGGACCTTCGGCGACGGCCTCCCGCAGCGAAATGCCGTCGATCCATTCTCGGACGACGTACGCCCGCGTTCCCTCGTCGATGGCGTCGTACACCCCGACGAGATGCGGGTGCACCACGCGGCTGGCCGCAACGGCCGCGGCGAGCATCTCCCTGGCCGAGTCCCCGCCCGGATGACGCAGCACGATCGTGACCGGGCGGCGAAGAACCACGTCGACGCCGCGATACATCTGGCGACCGTGGGCGTCGTCGCCCAGGTGCTCCTCGACCTGGTATCGGTCGGCGAGAATCTCACCTATTGTCGGTGAACCGAGGGTAAGCACCCGTGGCGCAGCTCCGTGCGCCTCGTGGCCTTCGTCGATATGGGCCACGTGTCCCCCCTCCGGAACGGGCGAGCCGGTCTTGACATCTCAGCCTAAGCGCTGCTTCGCGTCGCCATGTGTGACCTTACCGGTGCGGCGCCGACAACCCGACGCGTCACCCTCAATCCAGGACCTTTGTTTGACAGATTCAGTTTTGCGAACCGCACTAAAGCGAATAAATGCCACATGTCAATCGGCGATATCTCTATCGTCGCAGCCGCCCGGCCACCATCCGGCCAACCTCTCGAATTTCGCCGATTCTCAGCAGGATCGCCGCTGCCCAGTAGCCGATCACCAGGACCAGGCCTCCGACGGCCAGCTGGATCATGCTGGCCACCTTGCCGTCGCCCAGCATTCCGATGAGGACGACAAGCACCAGACCGGCCGCGACGGCTCCGGCCGCGGCGGCGATGCCCAGCTTCACCAACGTCGTGGCGATGTGGGCAAGGCCGATCCGGCCGATCCGGCGGCGCAGCAGCCAGTAGCCCAGCCCGATCGCCAGCACGAACGAGGCCGCGCTGACGCCCATCAGCCCGGCGACGATCCACTCCGCCGGCAGCAGCAGCACCAGCAGGCCCGCGACGGCCAGCCGGAACGCGACGACAGGAACGTTGACCAGGGCCGGCACCCGGGTATCCGACAGGGCGTAGAACGCGAAGGTCTGAAGCTGGCTGACCGCGTACGGCACGAGTGCGAGGCCAGCGAAGGCGATCACGACGCCGGTATCGAGGGCCTGCTCGTGCCGGTAGGCGCCCCACTGGAACAGGGTCACCGCCAGCGGCCGGCCGAGCACGATGTAGACCGCCGCCGTCGGCATCAGGATGACCGCGGAGAGCCTGGTGCCGAGCGACAGCTGAGCTGCCAGATCCGCCAACCGCCCGTCGGCTGCCGCCGAGGACATCCGGGGCATCAGGGCCGTTCCGATGGAGACCGCGACGATGCCATTGGCCATCATGAAAATGAGGAACGCATTGGTGTAGATGGCCGGGCCCGGAGCTCCCTGGTCTCCCGCCCAGCGGGCGATACGCAGTGTCACCAGCACGCCGATCTGGCTGCCCGCGACGTACAGCAGCATCCATGATCCGAGCCGCGCCAGCTCCCCGAGGCCGAGCGACCGGAAGTCCCACCGCAGTTTCCAGCGGAAGCCGACCCGGCGGAGCGCCGGCAACAGACCGAGTGCCTGGACGACGATGCCGGAGGTGGTGCCGACGCCCAGAACCAGGATCTCCGCATTCGTGATCGACGCGGCCTCGATCGTGCCGGTGTGCAGCAGGGCGAAGAGACCAGCTGTCATGATCACAACGATGTTGTTGAGGATCGGGGTCCACATGGGCGCGGCGAAGTGCCCCCGCGCATTGAGGAGCGCCGCGATGAGCGCGGCCATGCCGTAGAAGAAGATCTCTGGAAGAAGCAGGTATGCCAGCAGCGTCGTCAGTTCCCGGTCGGCCGCCGTGGCGTCGTCGCCGACCACCAGCGCCGTCAGGAGCGGGGCCGCGGTGACGGCGATCACTGTCGCCGCGCCGAAGAAGACCATCGCCAGCGTCAGCAACCGCTGGGCGAACGCCTGTCCCCCATCGGCGTCCTGCTTCTTCGCCCGCACCAGAACCGGGACGATCACGCTGGCCAGCACGCCGCCGACCAGGAGCTCGAACACCATGTTCGGCAGGGTGTTGGCGGTGGCGTAGTCGTCGCCCACCAGCTCGGCGCCCAGGGCTGCCCCGATGGCCGCGGTTCGCAGGAATCCGATGGCACGACTTACGATGCTGCCCAGCGCCATGACCGCGCTGTTGCGCGCGACGGACCGGGGAGAGTCGTCGATCTCGTGTGGGGGGTCTGGAACTGTGACCTTCGGGATGAGCACCGTGTCCGGTTCGATCGTTGGGATGACCACGGTGTCCGCGGCGGTCGGCGGGGCGCCGTATTCATCCGGATGAGGCATGGCTTTGACCATAGAGCTTGAAGGACCGTCGTGAAACCATGCTGGCCGGCAGGGGAGGACCCGAGTCACGCCATGATTGATCTTGGCGATACGCGGGGCCGAACGGCCGATGATGAGGACGTTGTCCGATCGCTCCCGGCGGGTCGCTGGGGGATGACCGCTGGCCTGCGCGATTTTCGAACCGTTTCCCTGCTCTGCGTCGTGGCCCTGACGCTGCTCATCGGCGGCGGCACGGCACGGGCCGAGACTCCGTTTCCCCGCACGACGATCCCCGTCGGGGAGCACTCGGGGTTCCAGCTGGTCGATGGCGTGATCTACGTAACGGATCCGGACCGGGAGGCCATCACCGCGTACGGTGCGAACGGGGCCAGACGCTGGTCGGCCGCGATCCGGGTAGCACCGCCAGCCGCGAGGATCGTGGGGGCGGGGAAGGTGGTTCTGGTCGCCGAGGACCGCCTCGGCGCGACGGCGACCGTCGCTCTGGACGCCCGCACCGGGACCAGGCTGTGGAGCGTGCCCGGGCGGCCCCTGCGCGCCAGCGCCTCGGCCGGCACGGCAACGATCGTGGTCGAACCGGCCGGGGACGGGCTCGGCCAGCTTCCGGAACCACCCAGCACGGTGCGGGGGACAGACCTCGCCACCGGCGCGGTGCTGTGGTCCTACGACATCGGCGCCGAGGTCGGCGCGATGGCCGCGTGGATCGTGCGGGTTGCCTCGCCGGCGCGGTTCGAGCCGCTGGGCGCCGCGATCTTCGACGTCGAGCGGGGCGACCGCATCGTCGACCTCACCACCGGCGCGGTCTCCGCCATCGGTGATCTTCCGGTCACCCTGATCGGAAGTCTCCCGGTCCGGCTGGAATCCGTCGTCGTGGCCGTGCTGCCGCTGGGGCCGACGATCCAGCGGAACCGGGGCGAGACCGTGGACCGGTGGACGGTCCTGGCGTTCCAGGGGAAGACGATGCGTCAGATCTGGAGCACCCAGATGGACGCCGGGCTGTTCGCGTTCAAGCAGTGCGGCCGGCTCGTGTGCGCGGGCAACGGTGACCAGTTGCGGGCCTTCGATCCGGAGACCGGCGGCGCGCGGTGGCGTGCCCCGTGGGCGTACGCGGGGGGCGCCGGCCCGAGGGTCCTGGCTGTTGCCGCGGAAGACGACGAGGGCGGCGTCGGGACGACCGTTGGGGTCATCGATGCCCGGACGGGGCGCACCCTGACCGAATTCGGGCGGTGGCTGCCGGTCAGTCTGATCGACCGGCCATGGGTCGCTCTTGTCCGGGCCACTGGCCTTCCTGGCGTCGCGGAGGCCGCGACGGCGAACACCACCGGGCTGCGGGCGCGAGGTATGGGCACGTTCGCGGGTGACCCCGAGCAGTGCCAGGCCGATGATCGTTATCTCGCCTGCCCCAATCATGGGGATGAGATAGCGGTTTGGCGCTACCGGCCCGATACCCCGTAGCGGCCCGTCGGTAGGCTGGAAGGCCTATGTCCGAGCCGTCCTTCCTCCCCGCCGCGCGGTCGTCCGCTGAGACCGGTGCCGGCGAGGGACCCGCGTTGACCAGGGCCCAACAGTCAGCGGTTGCGCACCTGCTGCGGGTCTCACCCGTCGCCGATGAACTCGGGCACCGGTTCAACGCCGCGGGGCACGAGATTCACCTGGTGGGTGGATCGGTCCGCGATGCGCTGCTCGGTCGGCTGGGCAACGACCTGGATTTCACGACGAGCGCCCGCCCGGAGCAGACGCTGGAGATCGTGACGGGCTGGGCCGACGCCATCTGGACGACCGGAGCCGACTTCGGCACGATCGGCGCTGCCCGTGCCGGGCTGCGGCTGGAAATTACGACATTCCGCGCAGAAGTCTATGATCACGTGAGCCGCCATCCAATCGTCGAATATGGCTCGAATCTGGACGACGACCTTCGTCGGCGGGACTTCACCGTCAATGCCATGGCGGTGTCGGTTCCCGGGCACGTGTTCGCGGACCCGTACGGCGGGCTGTCGGATCTCGCGAGCAGAGTGCTGCGCACTCCCAGCGCTCCGGAAGAGTCCTTCGCCGATGACCCTCTGCGTATGCTCCGGGCCGCCCGTTTCGCCGCGCAGTTGCGCTTCACCGTCGCCCCCCCGGTGGTTGCCGCGATGGGCGCGATGGCGGGCGACCTGCGCCGGATCGCCGCCGAGCGGATCAGGGACGAGTTCACCAAACTGCTGTCCGGCGCCGACCCGCTGAGCGGGCTGCGCCTGCTCGTCGATGCCGGGCTCGCCGGGATCTTTCTGCCGGAGCTGGCGAACCTTCGGCTGGAAGTCGATGAACACGCCCAGCACAAGGACGTCTACGAGCACACCCTGACCGTGGTCCGCAACGCGATCTCGCTGGAGTCCGGCGAGCCGGACTTCGTCCTGCGCCTGGCGGCCCTCATGCATGACATCGGCAAGCCCGCGACCAAAGCCGTCGGACCCGACGGCAGGGTGAGTTTCCACCACCACGAGATCGTCGGGGCCCGGTTGACCCGGCAGCGGATGAGGGCGCTGAAGTACCCGAAGGACGTGATCGCGGATGTCGTCGGTCTGGTCGGACTGCACCTGAGGTTCTACGGATACGGTCGCGGAGAGTGGACCGACGCGGCGGTGCGGCGCTATGTGGCCGACGCCGGTCCGCTTCTTTCCCGACTGCACAAGCTGACCAGGTCCGACGTGACAACCCGGAACCGGCGCAAGGCCGCTCGCCTGGCTGTCGACTACGACGCGCTTGAGGAGCGCATCGCCCGCCTGGCCGCCGAGGAGGACCTGGCCAAGGTCCGTCCTGATCTTGATGGTAACGAGATCATGAAGCTGCTTGGCATTCCGCCGGGACCCGTCGTCGGGCGGGCCTGGCGGCACCTCAAGGACGTCCGGCTGGAACGCGGGCAGCTCTCCCCCGAGGAAGCAAGGGCCGAACTGCTGCAGTGGGCCTGCGCGGAGGGGCTGCGCTGACCCCAGTACCCCCGGGGCTGCCGCTTCGGTCAATTCTGCCCATGGTCGGTGTCGACTACGGTCGCACCAGGTGTGACCGGGTGGGGTTACACCAGCGACGACCAGGAGGCAAGCATGCAGCCGTGTGCCGTGTGCGGCGGCATCGGCGTCGACGCGAGCGGCTACTGCGTCAACTGCCGTACCTACCGTGGCGTGGCCGGGCGGAGTGCACAGTCCGACTACGGAATGACCAACGGGGCGCCGTATTACGGCGCCCCTTCCTATTCGTCCACAACTTCCGATTACCGTGATGAATCACCTGGCTACCCGAGGTATCCGGCGGCGCTTCCCAGTGGCCCGTCCACTGAGGTTCCGTACTCCGCCGGGGCGGATTCGGGTGCCTTTCCCCTGCACCGGGACGCGGAATCGCATCGGTCCCGCCGAGGCCGGTCGAAACTGCCCTCGGTGCTGGTGGCTGTGACCTTGCTCGGCTTGGCGGTCGTCCTGGTCACCGTGCTTCGGGGCCGGGACGGGGCAGAGGAACCACTGGTCGACCCGTGCGTGGTCGGCAACTGGACCGTACAGAACATGACGATGGCTATTGAAACAGACGCGTTCGGGAAGATCCGCTTTGTCAGTCTGGGTGAGATCGGGAAGATCGAGTACGGGGCCGACGGCACTGCGGTGCACGCCTACGGCGACGAAGCCCGACTCTCCGCTGAGGTCACGGTGTCCGCGGTGTCGCAACAGGCGATACTCACGATCACCGGAGTCGATCGGTACGACTACCGGACGTCCGACAGCACCATGGTCTTCTCCAGCCTGCGGGACGACCGCACCACGACGTTGACCATCGACGGCATCGGCGTGTCGTCGGACATCGACATCAACATGGGCCTTGAACCGGCACGCTTCAGCTGTGCCGGGGATTCTCTGACAACCTTCACGGAGAACTACCGCGCCGAGGCCCACCGCGACTCGTGAGGAGCCGCCGGCATACAGGGCCGCAACGTCTCCCGGGCCGCGGGGATCACCGCTCGCGCGGCCCGGGAGACCCGGCCGCTGACGACGGCGAACCAGACCGTTACCGCGGCGTACCCGAGGGCAACGGCCGTCATCACCGCCGGTGCTCTGCCGGTGTCCGGCATGGCGAGTGCCCCGGCGTAGGTGCCAACCACGAAGCAGAGGTTGAACAGGGTGTCGTTGATGCTGAACGCCCTCCCCCGGTACTCGTCGGCGCACTCGTGCTGAAGCGCGGTGTCCACGACGATTTTGGTCCCCTGCGAGGCCAGGGCGACCCAGCCGACCGCGATCGGCAGCAGCGTGGAGCTCGCGGGCAGACCGAACGTCGCGACGACGACCCCGGTGACGGCGAGGAGCAGCGTGATCCAGCGTCGCCCGCCGATCCTCCGGGCGATGGCCGGGGTGATGAGTGCCGCGACGAGGATGCCGATGCCGCCGGTGACGAATGCCCCGCCAATGCCGCTGACGGAGCCTCCGAGGTCACCGTCTTCGGCGAAGGCATAGCGATACCGCAACGTCACGGCAAGGGCCAGCACGCCGTAGAAGACGCGGTGGACCGACTGGGCAGCCAGGGGATACAGGGCCGGCGGTCGCCGGGCCAGGTGCCGGAAACCGTTCGCCGTCTGCCGCCCGACCTCGGCGACCGCGCCGCGCAGGGTCGTGGAATGGCGGTGCCTCACGTCCGGGCCCAGCTCCGTCGGGTTGTACGACCAGCGGGTCACCGCTGCGGAGAGGGCATACCCCAGGGGCGCCAGCACGGCGACGGAAGCGTAGCCGTGGAAGGTCGCTGGCAGCCCGAGCAGCACCAGCAGCGCGACGCCGCCCAGCCCCGCCGAGAAGACGATGGAGCCCAGGGTGTTGGCGAACGCATTGGCCGTCACCAGCTGGCGGTCCTCGACGACGTGCGGAAGGGCCGCCGAGACGGCGGCCAGGAACAACCGGCCGAGGCCGATGACCAGCAGGGTCATGAAGAGGAACGGAATGCCCTGAGCCCCGGTCCAGATCAGCGCGATCACCGGGATCGCCAGCACCGCCCGCAAGAGGTTGGCCAGCACGATGACCGTTCTGCGGCTCCACCGGTCCAGGAACACCCCGAGGTAGGGGCCGATCAGGGAGTACGGCAGGAGTATCACCGCGAACGCCGCCGCGATGGCCAGGGGGCTCGCCGCCTGCTCGGGGTTGAACAGCACGCTGCCCGCCAGCCCCGCTTGAAAGAGCCCATCGGCCAGCTGTGCGGCCAGCCGTCCGGCCAACAGCCGGCGGAACCCCCGCTGCCGGAGAACCGTGACAAGATTGTGCCGGCGTCCGGGGACCCGGTCGCCGTCCGCGACAGGACTACGGCGGCAGCCGGGGTGCGAACTCACATCGTCAGTGTCGGTCGCCCCCAAGCGCTGCTGAGCGTTCCGGGTGTTGCTGGCCAACCGTCGTCCATCCCTTCGGCGAAGCCGGGCGACGTCTGCGGTCAGCGGCTAGCCACTGACCGCACGGGCGATCGCCTTGAGCAGCGTGCTCACCGGGGCAAACCAGTTCTTCACCCCGAAGAGGGCCCGAATGCCGCCAACGGTGATCAGGGAGCCGGCACTGCCACCGAGAATGAGTAGCGCCAGGATCGCATAGTTGCGGATGGTCTTCCTGACTGGTCTGGGGCGGGTGACCCCGGATGGGGGAAGCCGGAGCGGTGGTGCCTGCTGACCCGGTGGTGGTTGCTCCCGCCGGTCTGGGGTTTCTGGGCGACGCTGGGCGGGAATGTGCGGTCGGCGGCGGATGGCCGGTTCCGCCCGACGCTGTAGGGGAATAGTGGTTTCGACGGCTTGATGTTGCAGACTGCGGAGCCGTGCCCGGGCCGCGTCGCTGGGCAGCGTCTCTGCCCCACCGGACCAACCAAGAAGCTGCAAGCGAATCGACGGCTGCGGATGGGTTCGTTCGAATGCCCGGATTTCATCGACAGTTACCTCGTCGGTGAGGTAGCCCCAGCGGCCGGCCTCTGCGGTATCGCCGACGGTCCGGTGGATTTCCGCCAGGAGCCGGTAGATCTCGATATTGTTGGTGCTGGTCGCCAGCATGGTTCGAAGTCGCCGCACGGCGGCTCGCGGGTGTCCTGCTGCCAAATCCCTGTGGACTCGAGCAAGCGCCCGGGCGTGTGTCATGGGGGGATACTTCCATGCCCGCGCCAGCTGTCCAGACCGCAAGTGCTCCGAGTAGGCACGGTCATCCTCGCCACCCACGGTTCCCAACCTTGCGTACCCAACCCGACAGTCCTTGTCGGTGAGCCGGAGGGCCGTCGGTGCCGGTCCGGTGTCAGCCAACCTGATGACAGACCGCCCGCTTGTGGCGGGAGTCGGACTGTGTTGATCCGGCTCCCACCACAAGCGCCCCCGAGCCTCGTGGCCCCGTTGGCGTCCGGCTACCGCTCGACCTCGCCGCGGATGAAGCGTTCGACGGCGTCGCGGGCCTCGCTGTCCACGTACTGGACGGGGGGCGACTTCATGAAGTACGAAGCCGCGGAAATGATCGGGCCACCAATACCGCGGTCGAGAGCGATTTTGGCGGCTCTGACGGCGTCAATGATGATGCCGGCCGAGTTGGGGGAATCCCAGACCTCCAGCTTGAGCTCCGCATTGAGCGGAACGTCCCCAAATGCCTTGCCTTCAAGCCGGATGTAGGCCCACTTGCGGTCATCGAGCCACGGGACGTGGTCCGAAGGCCCGATGTGAACGGCACCCTTGTCCATCTCATGGGGAATCTGGGACGTGACCGACTGCGTCTTCGAAATCTTCTTCGAGATCAGCCGTTCCCGTTCCAGCATGTTCATGAAGTCCATGTTGCCGCCGAAGTTGAGCTGATAGGTGCGCATCAGCTCGACACCCCGGTCTTCGAACAGGCGAGCGAGGGACCGGTGGACGATGGTCGCACCGACCTGGCTCTTGATGTCGTCCCCGACGATCGGGATGCCCGCGTCGGTGAACTTCTGCGCCCAGACCGGGTCGGACGCGATGAAGACCGGTAGCGCGTTGACGAAGGCGCAGCCCGCGTCGATGGCGCACTGGGCGTAGAACTTGTCCGCATCCTCGGAGCCGACCGGAAGGTAGGACACCAGGACGTCGACGGACGCGGCACGCAGGGCCGCAACGACGTCAACGGGAGCCTCGTCCGACTCCTCGACCGTTTCCCGGTAGTAGCGCCCGAGCCCGTCGTAGGTCGGGCCCCGCTGGACGAGTATGCCGGTTGGCGGAACATCGCAGATCTTGATCGTGTTGTTCTCGCTGGCGACGATCGCCTCTGCGAGGTCTCGGTTGACCTTCTTGGCGTCCACGTCGAATGCCGCGACGAACTCGACATCGGAGACGTGGTAGTCGCCGAAGGTCACATGCATCAGACCCGGGACACGGTCGGTCGGGTCGGCGTTGCGGTAGTACTCGACGCCCTGAACGAGAGACGAGGCGCAGTTGCCGACGCCGACAATGGCGACGCGGACAGAGCCCATCGCGGATGCCTCCTTCTTTACTCCTGGAGAGGTGACCGTCTCGGCTGGTCCGAAGACGGTTGGTCGGTGATGTGTGGGATCTGGCCGGATCGCTCGCTTGCGATGACTTCCTCCAGCCAACGGACTTCGCGCTCGCAGGCTTCCAACCCGTGGCGCTGGAGTTCGAGGGTGTACGCGTCGAGCCGTTCGGCGGCCCGCGCGAGCACCTCCCGCAGGCCCTCTCGGCGCTCCTCGACTCGCCGGCGGCGCCCTTCGAGGATCCTCAGCCTGGTCGCCCGGTCGGTGCGGGCGAAGAATGCGAAGTGCACGCCGAAGCCGGCTTCGCTGTCGTACGTCTCCGGACCAGCCCTGTTGAGCAGCTCCTGGAAACGCTCCTTTCCCTCTGCTGTGATCTTGTAGACCACACGGCCCCGGCGCCCGGTCAGGAGTGGGGGCTCGTCGCCCGGGGCCGCCGTGGCCGGTTCGTCGCCCTCGGAGATCAATCTGGCGGTCTGGAGCCGGCGTAGGGTCGGATACAGCGAGCCGTAGCTGATAGCGGCTCGAAATGTTCCGAGTTTGGTGGTGATCTGCTTGCGGATCTCGTAGCCATGCATCGGGGATTCGTGCAGCAGGCCGAGGATCGCGAACTCGAGCATGCCCCACCTCCCACCGATGTATCGAGCCGATACATCAGCTAACCGTAATCGTGGGGGTGGCAGCCCGCAATCTGCCGGCCTTCACCGGGGTCGCTTGGCTGCCAGATGCTCGCCGTTCGGGTGCTCGTGGGTATCCGTTTGGGTGGGGTTCACCATCTGGATCCGGACGTTGATGGAGAGATTACGCAGCGTGATGCATGTCGCCGTACCCGCCGGGACCGCGTAGGCTCGGTTTCATGCGTACCCAGCGACAGGTCGTCGACTACGGGCTTCGTCGACGTGTGCTGTTGCGTGAGGTTTACTCCGGGACGATCGGTCCCGCTGAGGTGTGCGACGCCTCCCCATATCTGCGGAGTGCAGCGAAATTCCATGGTGAACCGACTGATGATCTTTGTCCGGTCTGCCATCACGAGCACCTGGCCCATGTGCATTACATTTATGGAGACGAGCTGAAGCAGTCTGCCGGCCAGGCCCGCAGTGTGGTGGAACTGGGCGTGCTGGCGATGACGCTGCGTGAGTTTCAGGTCTTCGTGGTCGAAGTGTGCCGCGGTTGCGGATGGAATTTGCTCATAGAGCAATATGTGCTGGGGCGCGATGGACTCGCCCGAGACGCCACGGATGATGGCCAAGCTCACAGCTGGAGGACGTCGGCAGATGGAATGTCGACGTATTCGACAAGGTGGGACGAATGAGCTACGACCAGACTGGTTCTTCGCATGGCCGCGCTCAGGTGCCTGGGCCTAACGACGCGATGGGACGTCCTGCGGGCCGGGCATCGGTAGGACGCGGGTTCCCCGGCCAGCCGGATCCCGCGGTTGGTGGAAGGGCACCCGTCTCCGGCGCCCCCGGGATCGTCGGGCGGGCGTCGGTCGGGCGGGCGTCGGCGCCCGGCTCTCCGCGGGCCTCGCGGCGGGGAGGTAGTGCCCACGGCGACGACCGGGCCAAGGCCCGTCGTCGCCGGGCCAAGCGTCGCAACATCATCATCGCCGGCACCGCGGTCATCCTGATGCTCGCCGGCCTGGGCCTGGTCGGTATGACCTACTACATCGACGATGTGGAGCTGCCGGAGAACCTCGACACCAATCTCAAACAGTCGACGGTGATCACGTATGCCGACGGCTCGCCCATGGCCCAGCTGGGCGACCAGAGCCGCACGATCGTCACGATCGATCAGGTCTCGAAGCCGGCCCAGCACGCCGTCGTCGCCGCGGAGGACACGACCTTCTACAAGAACGACGGGGTCGACTACAAGGGCATCCTCCGGGCCGCGGTGAACAACTTCACCGGCGGGGAACGCCAGGGTGCCTCGACCATCACCCAGCAGTACGCCCGGCAGATCGCCGACCTCAAGGAGATCAGCTACGCCCGGAAGATCCGGGAGGCTGTGCTCGCTGTCAAGATCAAGCAGAAGTACACCAATGACAAGATCTTGGAGATGTACCTCAACACGGTCTACTTCGGTCGATCGGCCTACGGCATCGAGGCGGCCTCGCAGGCGTACTTCGCCAAGTCGGCCAAGGACCTGACCGCGGCGGAGGGGATGATTCTGGCGGGAGTCATCAAGCAGCCAGAAGGTAACGGCGGCAGCCCGTATGACCCCACCGTCAACGAGCAGATGGCCAAGGACCGGTTCGAGTACATCAAGGGCAACATGGTCAAGCTGGAATTCGTTCCCGAGGCCGAGGCCGCGGCCATGGAGTATCCGACCAACGTCGTTCCGTACGACCCCAAGAACGCGCAGCTGCGGGCGCAGTGGGGCATCGACTCGCCGACCGGGCTCATCGTGCACCACGTGATGGACGAGATCACGCAGATCGTGGTGCCCGGGGCCGCCGCGGACGGCGAGAAGCGCTACCCGGCCGACCAGATCCGCAACGCCGGCCTGAAGATCGTAACGACGATCGACAAGGACATGCAGGGCCACGCCCAGGCCGCGGCCGACCCCAGCGGTGACTTCTTCAAGAGCCTGAAGTTCAAGAACCCGGACAAGCTCCAGGCAGCCCTGGTCGCGGTCGAGCCGGTGACGGGCAAGGTCAAGGCGTACTACGGGGGCCCCACCGGCAGCGGCACCGACTATGCCGGCATCTTCCGGGACCCGGTCCTTGGCAGCGGGGAATGGAGCCAGGGCGGGATGCACCCCCCCGGATCGACCATGAAGGTCTATACCCTCGCCGCGGGGCTGATGTCCGACTACAGCATCGAATCGATCTGGGACGCGTCCAAGAAAGCCGATCTCAGCCAGTGGCGCACCGGACCGCCCGTGCAGAACGCCGGCGGTCTGGACCCGACAAGCTGCAAGCAGGGCGCGCGGGCCTGCACGCTCGAAGAATCCACCGTGAAGTCCCTCAACATTCCGTTCTACGCCCTGACGGGGATGGTCGGCCCGCACAAGGTCGTCGAGCTGGCACACAACGCCGGCATCCGGTACATGACCGATACGAACAACAAGGTCATCGACCTGGAAACCATCGACGTCACGAACAAGGACGAGGTCAGAAACCACTTCAACTATGAGGTTGGCTTCGGCCAGTATCCGATCTCTCCGCTGGAGCACGCCGCCGGTATCGCCACCATCGCGGCTCGGGGGCAGTCGGCCCCGACCCACTTCATCCACGAAATCTACAGAAACGGCAAGTCCAAGCCGGAGTGGGACGGGAACGTGAAGGCCGTGCAGGTCGAGGGCCTGAACACGGCGATGACCGACAACATGAGCTATGTGCTCAAGCAGGTCGTGTCCGGCTATGGCCTCAAGATCTCCGGCAGGGAAACCGCCGGCAAGAGCGGCACCTGGCAGAAGGGCCAAACCAGCGACAACGCCCACGCCTGGTTCGTCGGATACACCGCTCGGGACAGCGGAAAGAAGATCAACGGCCTGGCCTCGGCCGTCTGGCTGGGCAGCAAGGGCGAAGAGGAAGCCCTGAAGTTCAGCAGCGGGAAAAGCATCATCGGCGGCAAGGGCGGCGGGCCGATCTGGCAGGAGTTCATGAAGAACGCGACGAAGGAACTGCCAAAGGCCAAGTTCAGCGGCCGGAAGTACATCGGATCGATCGATGTGGGTAACGGCGTCGAGCAACAATCGCCCTGGCCCGGAGACGATGAGAATACGTCTCCGGGGACCACCCAGGTTCCCGGCCGCCGCAACGGCTGATCCACAGTGATCCGGGGTACGGTGGCGCAATGCTGTCCGCTACCCCGGAATCGACTGACGAACCGGCTCGCAGCGACGCCTTCGTCGGAGGCCTTTCCGAGGCCGTCGGGGGGCCACCCGGCGAGCACGCGGCGCGGCCCATCGCCACCTGTGGTCGTTTCTGGAATGTCACAAGGATCGTTCTCGCCCTGACCTGCCTCATGCTGTCACTGCACTGGGTGCAGAAATCGCCCTGCCGCGACGGGGGCTGGACCGATCTGAGCCAGTACAAATACTTCTGCTACACCGACGTGCTGGCGCTCTACTACGCAGAGGGCCTCAGCGAGGGCGCCGTGCCCTACGCGGACCATCCGGTCGAGTACCCGGTGCTGACCGGCGCGCTCCTCGGCGCGATCGGGCTGCCGGTGCACGCCTACGGCGAGCGGAACTCCATGGTCAACCAGGGACAGCTCTTCTACGACCTCAACGCGGTGGTGCTGGCTGCTCTGGGCGTGGCGACGGTGGGCGTGATCCTGGCCGTCCGGCGACGACGACCGTGGGACGCCGCCATGTTCGCCCTGTCCCCCGCGCTGTTCGTGTCCGCGACGGTCAACTGGGATCTGCTGGCGGTCGCGTTGATGGCGCTGGGCATGCTGGCCTGGGCCAGACGCCATCCGGCGGCCGCCGGCGTGCTGCTCGGGCTCGGCATCTCGGCGAAGCTGTATCCGCTGTTGATTTTTGGTCCGATGCTGCTGCTGTCCCTGCGAGCACGGCGAGTGGGCGCCTGGCTGATCGCGGCGGGGGCTGCCACCGCGACCTGGGCCGCGATCAATCTTCCTGTGGCCGTGAACTGGCACGACAACTGGCGGACGTTCTTCACGTTCAACAGCGAACGCGGCATCGACTGGGGCACCCTGTGGTACATCGGTGAGCACTTCCCCGTCGGCGATGGTGGGTACGGCATCCCCTGGTTCGCCAGCCTGAACGCCGCTCCGGAGCATGCAACCCTCAACGCCCTGTACCTGGCGCTGTTCCTGCTGGCCTGTATCGGCATCGCCGTGTTGACCTTCACAGCGCCCCGCAAGCCCCGCCTGGCTCAGCTCACCTTCCTGGTCGTCGCGGCGTTCCTGCTGGTCGGCAAGGTCTGGTCGCAGCAGTACGTGCTCTGGCTGCTGCCGCTGGTCGTCCTCGCCCGACCGCGGTGGGGCGCGTTTCTCGCCTGGCAGATCGCCGAGGTCGGCTATTTCCTGGCCTTCTACGGCGAGCTGATGGGCGCCTCCGGCCGCGAGGTCTTCCCGGAATGGGTGTTCGTGCTGGCGGCCATCCTGCGGTGGGCGACCGTGGCACTCCTGGCGGGGCTGGTCGTGCGGGACATTCTGCGGCCGGAACTCGATGCGGTGCGCTGGACCTATGCGGATGACCCCGACGGCGGTGTGCTCGACGGCGAACCCGCCACGGTCCCCGTCGCCGAGCGAGAGGGTGCCCGCCCGATCCTGGCGTGAAGCGCCGACCTGGTCTGGTGGGATCAGGGAAGCGTGAACACGAGGACGTCGGAGGTTTCCCGGACAACGGTGAGCCCGTAGCTCGCGATCAGGTACTCGTCGAGCTGACCCAACGCGGTGACGTAGCCGGCCCTTGCCGCCGGCTCCCGGAGCACCACGACCGTGCGTACCCCGAGATCCTGGAAGGCGTCGATACTGTCGGCGGTGGGAAAGGACGGGGCGAGGGCCCGTGCCCGGACCAGGCTTTCCGGAAGATCCTCGCTGGTGCCGTTGACTACCGCCGGAAACTCCCCGACGCTCCACAACATGATCGCGGCGTCCTCCTCGGACCCGGTGGGCAGGATCAGCAGCGGCTCCGTGGCCTCGTCCAGGTCCGCCGCCCGCAGGGCCACGGGGACCTCCACCATCGGTGCGGGGTACCTCGGCAGCCCCTCGACGATGACCAGCACGAGGGGCAGGACGAGCAGCAGGCGCAGACCGGCCCGGGTGAGCGCCCGCGTCCGGGCGCCCCGGAGCCTGTCCCGGCCGGGCCCCGCAGACGCACGCAGGCGTAGCACCTGCTCGATGCGGGCCAGCCGCTCGGAGCCCAGCGTGCTCCTGCGGGCGAGACCGTCTACCGCTCCGGCCGCGAGCAGGCACAACAGCAGCGTCGTCCAGACCAGCAGCCGGTTCGGCGCGGCGAGCACATCCCATCCCGGAACCGAGCGGCCCATCGCGCGGAAGCCGACCCAGCCCTGCTCCGGTGCGGCCGCCCCCATCGCCAGCAGCGCGCTGAACCCGACCCCGAGAACCAGCAACAGCCGGACGCGTGGCCGCCAGACCGAGACGACCAGCCCGGCGAGGGCGAGCGCCAGCAGGAAGAACCCCGGCAGCATCGCGGCGTTGCCGGCACCGACCAGCGCCGCGCGGGCCGAGGCGTGCGCGCCGCCCCACAGCAGGGACTCCGCCGGCGCGGTGACGAAGCCGAGCAGCGGCGTGGAGGCCTCCGCGAGCACCTCCGACCCCACCGGGGAGGAGATCCGCGTGGCCAGCGCGGTCATGGCCACCGTCACCCCGGCGGTAGCCGTGATGCCCACCGTCGCGGCCAGGACCACCAGGAACCTCGGACGCGGCCGGGCCCGGCGGAGCAACCAGCCGGCCAGCATGATGAACACGATGGCCAGCAGCAGGTAGGCGAAGGGCAGCCCAACGTCGACGCCGAGGCTGATCTGCCACGCGGCGACCAGCCAGCCGAGGAGTACCCATCCGGCGTGCCGGCGTTCGGGACGCCGCCCGGACCGCAGCGACCAGCCGTGGCCGCGGGCCAGCATCGCCAGGGCCAGCGGCACTCCACCGACCGCGAGCGCATCTAGCTGGCCGGCCTGGCCAAGCCGCCACGGGGCGTAGGCGAAGGCGACCGCGGCGACGGTCGAAGCCAATCGCCGGGCCCCCAGCTGGCGGACCAGGGCGTAGCCGCCGAACGCCGCCAGGGCGAAGGCCAGAACGAAGATCAGGTTGTACCGGAGGACCGCGCTGCCGAAACCCGTACCGATCATCCCGAACGGCGCGAGCCCGAGGAGCCGGCCGGCCGCGGGGAGGACGCCGCCCTCCGCGGCGAACACGTTCGCCGAGAAGAAGGTGGTGGGATCGGTGGTCAAGGAATGCCCCGCCCAGGCCAGCCGCCATGCGTCGGCGGCGGCGTCTGGAACGGCAACGGGAACGGTGCGTTGCGGATGCCGCAGCGCCGGCCAGGTCATGGCCCCAGCGAGCAGCAGCGTTGCGGCGCCGGCCAGTGTCCATTCATGACTGACGAACCGGACCAGCGCATCCAGGCACCGATCGGCGCCGCGGACGATCCAGCCGGGCCGCTTGGGCGTCAGCGGGGCGAACGCCCGCCACGGATCCGTGCCGTCGTCGGCCGCCGGCGCGGTCTCCGGCACCTCGTCGCTCGACCCGGACGTGGTCTCCGGCCGCTGCTCGCGGACCGCCGACGTGGCATCCGCATTGTCGGTGACATCAGTTGTGGACATCTATTCCAGCCGTTGGCGAAGGTAGGCGATATCGGCGGTCTGGCCGGCCGCTCCGCCTGGTGTCTCAACAATGACGGGTGCTCCGGCCCGCCGGACGACGTCAACGATGAGGTCCGGGTCGATGGTTCCGGCGGTGAGGTTGTCATGCCGGTCCCTGCGGGAATCGAAGCTGTCTTTCGCGTTGTTCGCGTGGACCAGGTCGATCCTTCCGGTGATGGCCCTGACCCGGTCGACAATGCCGGGCAGTTCCTCCCCACCGCAGAACGCGTGGCAGGTGTCCAGGCAGAAACCGGCACCGTACTCGCCGACGGCGTCCCAGAGCCGGGCGAGGACGTCGAAGCGCCTCGCACAGGCGTGGTCACCCCCGGCCGTGTTCTCGATGAGTACCGGAGTTGCGAAGCCACCGTTGCCCGCGGCCCGCTCGAAGGCCTTGCGCCAGTTGTCGATGCCGGTGGCGATGTCATGGCCCTTGGGGACGTGGCCGCCGTGGACCACGATGCCCCGCGCCCCGAGGCCGGCGGCCGCGGCGGCCTGCGCTGTGAGCAGGTTCCTGCTGGGAATGCGGACACGGTTGTTGGGGGTGGCCACGTTGATGACGTAGGGCGCGTGGATGAAGATATCGATCCCTGCCGCCCGGATGGCGGCCGCGTCCGGTCTTGCCGCCGGCTTGTCCCAACTCTGCGGGTTTCCGAGGAAGAGCTGGACGACGTCGGCGTTGCGCAGCGCGGCCTCCGTCAATGGGTTTGTGCTGTCGACGTGGGCACCGATACGCATGGCACCGAGCCTACGACGTCCGTCTGTGGATGGCGGTCCGGCTGCCGGACAAGTCCGACAAGATTATGATGCGTTCGCGTCACCGCCCCTCACCATGGCTCGTTGTACAGCACGAACACGTGAGGTTGCTCCCGCGGCGACGAGAGACTTTGGCGAGGTGGCGTGTGCTGTTCGTGCAGGGGTTGACGGGGGGCGTGACCATTGCCGCCACCGCGTCGACCGGCGAACCGGACGGTGTGCTCGCCGCTGTCGCATCGGTCTGTGCCGTGGGAGTCAGTATTGCCGCGATTCACGCAGTACTTGCATATCGATTGCTATGTCACAATAAATGAATGTGCTGCGGTGCGAAGCTCCGCGGGGCGTCGTTGTTCCACCTGAACCGGTGTGGTCGTTCCTCCCCAGGTCCCACCCAGCTACGGCGAGCAACGCGCCCCGCGGTCTTTTTTGTGGCAATTTCACGCTGTTTGGGGGCAGGAATCGGCGATGCCCCGGGTGTCGGAACGGGCACGCCGGTCGGTCCGCTATCCTTGACCAGTTCCCTGGCTGGCCAGGTGCCATCCTGGTGCTTGTGGCTGGCGGGTGAATGCACGACCTCCTGCCGCGGATCGACCGCGGTCGTTTCAGTCCAGAGGGGGTAAGCGCGTCTTGCGTCACTACGAAGTCATGGTGATCCTTGACGGCAGTCTCGAGGAACGCACTGTCGCACCGTCGCTTGACACCTATCTCAATGTGGTGCGCACAGCGGGTGGCTCGGTGGAGAAGCTCGACGTCTGGGGCCGTCGGCGCCTGGCGTACGAGATCGAGAAGAAGGCCGAGGGCATCTACGCCGTTATCGATCTCCATGCGACGCCGGAAACGGTCGCCGAGTTGGATCGTCAACTGCGGCTGAACGAGTCGGTACTACGTACCAAGGTCATTCGGCCAGAAGTCCGGTAGCGGGCGTACCAGCCGAGTCCGATCCCGATCTCTGCGGCGCTGTTCCTGTCGTACCAGTGTGACAGCGTTGTCGGAACACGACAGTTGCGCGAGGAGTGATCATGGCAGGAGAAACCACGATTACGGTTATCGGGAACCTGACCGATGACCCCGAACTGCGTTTCACCCCGTCGGGTGCGGCGGTGGCCAAGTTCCGCGTCGCGTCAACGCCACGGTTCCTGGACCGTACCTCCGGGGAATGGAAGGACGGCGAGGCGCTGTTCCTGTCCTGCACCGTGTGGCGGCAGGCCGCGGAGAACGCTGCCGAGTCGCTGCGCCGCGGTGCCCGTGTCATTGTCTCCGGTCGGCTTCGCCAGCGCTCCTATGAGACGCGTGAGGGCGAGAAGCGCACGGTCATCGAACTGGAAGTCGACGAGATCGGCCCATCGCTGCGCTATGCGACAGCGAAGGTGCAGAAGATGTCGCGCGGCTCCGGCGGCGGTCATGGTGCGTCGAACGCCTCGGGCGGCGGAGGATTCGCCGACGACCCGTGGGCGAGCGCGACCCCGGCTGGCGGATCGGGCTCTCAAACCTCTTCCTCGTTCGACGACGAGCCTCCGTTCTAGCAACGCACTGGAGTAGAAACCATGGCGAAGCCCGCCACGCTACGCAAGCCAAAGAAGAAGGTGAACCCTCTCGACAAGGAGGGCATCACCTACATCGACTACAAGGACACCGCTCTGCTGCGCAAGTTCATCTCCGACCGGGGGAAGATCCGCGCTCGGCGAGTGACCGGAGTAACCGCTCAGCAGCAGCGGCAGATCGCTCGCGCGGTCAAGAACGCTCGCGAGATGGCGCTGCTGCCGTACACCGCCACGGCACGCTGAGGGAGGGTCCGATATGAAGGTCATCCTGAAGCAGGAAGTGACCGGGGTCGGCGCCCCCGGCGACATCGTTGAGGTCAAGGACGGTCACGGCCGCAACTACCTGCTGCCGCAGGGACTGGCGATCCAGTGGACCAAGGGTGCGGAGAAGCAGATCACGTTGATCAAGCGCGCCCGCTCGGCCCGCGAGATCCGTGATCTCGGGCACGCCAACGAGGTGCGGGCCAGGCTCGAGTCGCTCAACGTCAAGCTCCCGGTGCGTGCCGGTGAGGGCGGCCGGCTGTACGGCTCGGTCACCCCGACCGACGTGGCGGCCGCGGTCAAGACCAGCGGCGGACCTGACCTTGACCGGCGGCGGCTGGAACTGCCTGGCGTGGTCAAGTCGGTCGGTGCGCACAAGATCCGCGTCAAACTGCATCCGGAGGTGTCGGCGACGTTCACGCTGACCGTCGTGCCGGCCTAGCAGCCTCCGCGCAACGACGCTGGCCGCGGTCTGGGGCCGGCCCGTTCGATCGGGGATGTCTGGCTGAAGTGATGCTGCGGGCCGGCCACAAACGTGGCCGGCCCGCAGCATCAACGGGTATCCGTACGAGGCCGACCTGGCATCCCCGGATCAGGCGTGGCCGTAGGCGCTCCAGAAGACCGTGACAATACCGGCGGCCACCACGGCGGCGGCGAATCCAACGGTGGAGGAGCGCCAGCCGGCGGTGACTCGCCGCAGGATCAGCGCGACCAGGACGCTCAGCAACGCCGCCACCGCAACGACCGGGACGGCGTAGGGCAGGTCCTGCCAAGCGACGACGGACGGGGCGGCGCAGGGCTGGCCGTTGTTGTCGACACACCCACCGTGCGGGCCACGTGCGAGGAACAGGGCCCAGCCGACGAATAGCGCCATTGGAAGGATGCACCAGACGAGTGCCGCCATGGCGGCACCACGGTACGTTCCGTCGCTTTCGAGTTCGTCCTCGTCCTCATCGCCGTCCGGGGAACTCAGGGGAACGACCGGCGGGGCGGTGCCTGCCGGTCGCGGTGGGCGTCGCCGCGTTGGGCCGGCCGGCGAGTCGTCCGGGGCGGTGACAACGGGCTGCGGGCCGAATCCCGCGGAGGGAGCAGGCTGACGGCGCGCCGGTTCGGGCCAGCCGGGATCCGGCGGCACGGAATGCGGCGCGATGGGGGGTGCCGAACGCGGCGCCATCGGCGGCACGTAGGCGTGCGGGGCCTGACAGCCGGTGGTACCGCCGTATTCGTTGGGCGCCGCATAGCCCGGGGATGCCACATGGCCGTTGGTGCCGCTGTAGCCGTTGGTGCCGCTGTAGCCGTTGGCCGGAGGCTGGGAAGAAGGCCAACGGCCGAAGCCGTCGGATGCGCCGGGTGCGGGATTCGGCGGATCGGCCTCGAAACGATCGGTCCTGGCGTCCTGGCCTGGCCTGGAGGGTATGGGATGCTCGGGCTCGCCCGGCTGCGGCCAATTGTGGTCTTGACGTAGCGTCAGGGGATCGACGAGGTCGTTGACCTCATCCAGACCGGCGGTCGGATGCGCCCCGGGATCTGATCGCTGGCGCGGAACCGGTGCTTGTCGCATCTCGGTCGTCGTCCACAGATCCCCGGTCTCCGGGTGCCCGTGCCGGGCCAGACGGGCAGCCAGCGGGTGCGGACGCGCCTCGCCCACTTCATCCCACTTCCCGTACCCCATGACTGAAGCGTGACGTGTTCGAGATGCGATTGCTATCCGTCGGACCGTTAGATCTTGAGCTTGGTCGACATGCGCCTGGTTTGTAACCAAACGTCGTGCACTGAACTGGGTGATCTGCGGAAAGTTTCTTTTATCCACAGCCTGGGGATTGTGTTTCCGCAGCTCAGGGCATGTTCGTGATGATCCGTCCCCAGTTTTGTCCACAGGTTGTGCACAGTCATTCCCCGTTTGCGGTCCTGTTCTCCACAGGTTGTCCCAAGCACCATCCACTGGCCGGTTTGAAGCTTGGGCCGGCGATCCCTAACGTGGGCTACGCCGCAACCGCGCGGCGGCTATGTCGCACCCATGTCGCACCCATTCGGTATCGGCGCTGCTTGGAGCGACGTGTGGAGGGCGACGTGTCGATCACCGACGATGCCACAGCAGAGGGGGCGAGAGGCACCGAATCGCCCACATCGGGGCCGCCAGAGGCCGACCGGCGTGGTTCGGTCGTCCCCGCCGGTAATGTTCCCTTCGAACGCACGCCTCCCCAGGACGTCGCGGCTGAGCAGTGTGCCCTCGGCGGCATGTTGCTGTCCAAAGACGCGATCGCCGACGTGGTCGAGATCCTGCGGGCCGGCGACTTCTACCGCCCGGTGCACACCCTCGTGTTCGAAGCGATTCTTGATCTGTACGGGCGGGGGGAACCCGCTGATCCGATCACCGTCGCCGCCGCGCTGGCGGACGCGGGCACCCTGGCCAAGGCCGGGGGGGCACCCTACCTGCATACGCTGATCGCCAGTGTTCCGACCGCGGCGAACGCCGGCTACTACGCGCGCATCGTGGCCGAGCGCGCGGTGCTGCGACGCCTCGTGGAAGCCGGGACCAGGATCGCCCAGCTCGGTTATGGCGCCGGTGGCGGCGGACGCGATGTCGACGATGTGGTGGACCTCGCTCAGCAGGCCGTCTACGACGTCACCGAGAAGCGGATCAGCGAGGACTTCGCCATTCTCGCGGACATGCTGCAGCCGACGCTCGACGAGATCGAAGCGGTTGGCGCGCAGGGCGGCGTGATGACCGGCGTGCCGACCGGCTTCACCGACCTCGACCGGCTGCTCAACGGGCTGCATCCCGGACAGCTGATCATCGTTGCCGGACGCCCCGGCCTCGGCAAGTGCCTGGCCGCCGATGCGCTGGTGACAGAGGCCCGCACGGGGGAACGGATTCCGATCGCGGATTTCGTCCGCAGGGGACGCTCCGGTGAAGCCCTGACGGTGCATTCGCTCACCAGCGACTGGACAATCACCCAGGTGACGCCGGATGACTTCGTGTCGAACGGGGTGCGTCAGGTCCACCGGCTCACCACCGAGTCGGGCCGGACCGTCCGGGCAACGGCCAACCACCCGTTCCTGGCGGCAACGGGCTGGCAGCCCCTGGAACGCCTGCGGGTCGGCGACCGCATCGCCGTGGCCGGCCCGCCACCGTATCGGGCCGCGACGGCTGGTGTGCCCGCAGGACCGGCCGGTGGCGAGGTGACCCTGGAACGCATCACGTCGATCGAAGCGGCGGGCCCCGCGGACGTCTACGACCTGACCGTCGACGCGACGAGCAATTTCGTCGCCGGCGGCATCGTCGTGCACAACTCGACGGCGGCGATGGATTTCGCCCGCTCCGCATCGGTACGAGGCAACCAGGCGAGTGCCATCTTCAGCCTGGAAATGAGCAAGGTCGAAATCGTCATGCGGCTGCTGTCCGCAGAGGCGAAGGTGCCACTGCACGTGCTGCGGTCCGGTCAGCTGTCCGACGACGACTGGACCAAGCTCGCTCGCCGGATGGGCGAGATCAGCGAGGCTCCGTTGTTTGTCGATGACACGCCGAACATGACGTTGATGGAGATCCGGGCGAAGGCCCGACGCCTTCGGCAGCGGAATGACCTCAAGCTGATAGTGGTGGACTACCTTCAGCTGATGACGAGTCCGAAGCGGATCGAAAGCCGTCAGCAGGAGGTCGCGGATCTCTCTCGTGGGTTGAAGCTGCTGGCCAAGGAAGTCGAGTGTCCGGTGATCGCCGTCAGCCAGCTCAACCGCGGGCCGGAGCAGCGTACGGACAAGCGCCCTCAGCTGTCCGATCTGCGGGAATCCGGGTGCATGACGGCGGACACCACGTTGCTGCGGGCCGATACCGGCGTGGCGATCAGCTTCGCGGAACTGCTGCGGGACGGCTGTGACGGCGTGACGGTCTGGTCGCTGGGCGACCGGGGCCTGGTGGCCGCACCGCTGCTCGATGTCTTCGCTTCCGGGGTCAAGGAGGTCTTCGGGCTGACCCTCGCTTCCGGCCGGCACGTCAAGGCCTCGGCGAATCATCCCTTCCTGACCCCGTCCGGGTGGAAGCCCCTGGGGACCCTGGCGGTCGGCGACCACCTGGCGGTGCCACGCCGCGTGCCCGATCCCGTCGGGGCCGAGACCGACCAGGACGTTGTCCACCCCGAACCGATCCATATCGGCGATATCGACGACGTCGCCTGGGACCCGGTGGTGTCGATCGAGCCCCTCGGGACGCGGCCCGTCTTCGACGCGACGGTCGGTGGCACCCACAACTTCATCGCGGACGGGATTATCGCGCACAACTCGATTGAGCAGGACGCGGATGTGGTGATTCTGCTGCACCGGGACGACTACTACGACAAGGAATCACCACGGGCGGGAGAGGCCGACTTCATTGTCGCGAAGCACCGGAACGGTCCGACCGACACCGTGACGGTAGCGGCTCAGCTGCACTTTTCGCGGTTTGTGGACATGGCGATCAACTGAGATATCCACCGGTCGATGCGTCCGCGCGGGGACCGTTCGTCGGGCATCGGCTGGCGCGGTAGCCTGACAACCGCGTTAGCGCTTGTCACTCATTGACGTGGCGGAAGGTGACCGCGTGGTCCATGCCCCGGGGCGCGAGGATTCGTTGGCGTCGGGCCGGGCCGCGGGTGAGCCAGAATGATCCGCGCGACGTGGACCATGGGGTGGAGATGCTCGGCAGATGGTCCGTGCGGCGGGTGACAGCACTGGCCGCCGTGCTCGGGCTGGCCTTGGGGCTGGCCGCGCTTGCGGCCCTGACGATCTGGGGCGCTGGCGCCAGCCGGGCGATGACCGATCGGGTGCGCGGGTTCAACGAGGCCGGTGCCCACTGGAATCTGGTGTTTGTCCACTTGAACGAGGAAGACGCCGCGCTGCGGGAGTTCCTGGCCACCGGGGGCAGCCCGCCTCGGCGAGAGCCGCTGCAACGGGTGATTGGCTCGGCCAACGTCGATCTGGAGTGGCTGAAGCGACACGGCGACCAGGTCGAGATCAGCCATGTGGACATGCTGACCGTCGGCTACGCCGATTACACCAGGGTCCTCACGCTGATTCTGGAGTCTCCGGAGAAGAGCGATGAACTGTCCGATTACGGGGCGCTGGCTCTGCTGGAGATCGGTCCGCTGCGCGACCAGGTCGTTGCGAACGTCGAACGAAAGCAGCGGGAGTTGGCCCAGTACCTGGTGGCGGTCGATCGGGACAGCAGGACTCTGCGCTGGGTGACCGGTGGCGTCGTCACGGTCGATCTGCTGCTGTGCGTGGTGAGCATGGCGTTCCTGGTCGCGAACCAGCAACGAGCCGAGCGCGAGGCGTTCAGCAGCCGGCACCAGGCCCTGCATGACGCGTTGACCGGCCTGGCCAATCGTCAGCTGCTGGCCGACCGCATCGGATCGGCCATCCAGGAGGCCGGACGAACCGAGCACCTCGTTGGACTGCTGCTTGTTGATCTTGATCGGTTCAAGGCGGTCAATGACACCCTGGGGCACCAGTGCGGTGACCTGCTGCTGCAACAGGTCGCCCAGCGGCTGGTTCGGTCCGTTCGAGAAACCGATACCGTCGCCCGGCTGGGGGGCGACGAGTTCGCCGTCCTGCTGCCCGACCTGGACGCGTCCGAGAACCTGTCGAGGATCGCCGGCGAGATCCGGCGCGCGGTCCAGCAGCCGGTCGAGCTGAACGGCCTGATGGTCGACTTCGGCGCGAGTATCGGTGCCTCGGTCTACCCCGACGACAGCGCGACCGGGGAAGAGCTCCTGCGCCATGCCGATGTCGCCATGTACGTCGCGAAGCGGGGTGGGCTCGGCGTCAACACCTATGACCGGGACAGCGACGCCTATGATCCCAGAACGCTGTCGATGCTCAGCGAGTTGCGACACGGCATCGAGCGTGGCGAACTCGTCCTGTACTACCAGCCGAAGGCCAGCGCGTTCGACCGCTCGGTGCTCGGCGTCGAGGCCCTGGTGCGGTGGTATCACCCGTCCCGGGGCATGCTGGCTCCCCAGGACTTCCTGCCGATCGCCGAGCGCGGTGAACTGATCGAGCAGCTGACCGACGCGGTGCTACAGACGGCGATCCGCCAAGCGGGCCACTGGGTGGCGGCCGGGACCAGGCTGCCCGTTTCCGTGAACGTCGCGGCCAGGTCCGTGCTCGATTCGACCTTTCCGTCACGGGTGGCTCAGCTTCTGGAGATCTATGATGTTCCACCCGACCTGCTGACCGTCGAGCTGACCGAAAGCGTCATCGCGGCGGATCCGCAGCTGGCGGCCAAGGCCCTCCAGGAGGTCCGGGCGCTCGGTGTGCATGTATCGATCGACGACTTCGGCGCGGGCTACTCCTCGATGGCGTTTCTGCGGGACATACCGGTCGATGAGGTGAAGATCGATCGCGGTTTTGTCACCACGATGAGGACGGATGAGCGCAACCACCTGCTGGTCAAGGCCATGGTGGTGCTGGCGAGGAACCTGATGTTGACCGTCGTCGCCGAGGGGGTCGAGGACGAGCTGACCCTGGAAACCCTTCGCGGGCTGGGTTGTCAGGTCGTGCAGGGCTACTACATCGGCGAGCCGATGCCTCCCGGCGATCTTGGTCGGTGGCTGGATGGCCAGTCGTCGGTGGCGGCGACGCGGTAGCCGGTGCCGGCTTGGGGCGGGTCTCTCCGCGAGACGCACCCTAGTTTTCGAGCGCTGGCCGTGCCCGTGTCATCAGCTGTGCCGCGGCCTGCCGCGTTGTCGTCCGGCCCCACAGGACACTCTCCGCTGCCTGCAGCAGCAGCGCTTTGACCTGGCTGTGGCCTTTCGGCGGGGGCGCTGGGGCCGGCCCGAACCTCGGGGCCATCGCGGTCTCGTACGCGACGGTGGCCCGCATCGATGGGGGAAGGCCAGGAGTGATGTGTGTCCGAATGTCGATGTTGGCGGGCAACCCACGTTCGGTGCCCAGGATGGTTCCAGCTTCGAGATCATTGACCAGAAAGTCGATCACCTTGGCGGCCTCCTCGGCCTGGCGGGTTCCCTTGTAGATCGACCAGTACTGGGAGGCCCTGGCCCACTGCCCACTGGGGTTTCCGGGAAACGCGGTGATGCCGAGTTCGTGGTCTGTGCCCTTCTGGAGTTCCGCGAGCATGTTGGACCAAGCGAACGTCGTCGCCCCCCGCTGGTTGATGACGAGGTGCGCATCGGTGTCGTTGGTGTTGGCCGTGGCCACGATCTCGGGGGGCGGCGTGGCACCGCGCTGGCGGGCGGAGGCCCACAGATCCAACCACCGCTGAAGGTCGTCTGCGGTGAACCCCAGCGATGAGCCGTCGTAGAGTTCCTTGCCCTGGGACCGTAGCCAGAGCCAGAGTGCCTTGTAATCGGCGCTGGGATCCATGGTTCCGTAGACCTTGCCGCCACTGCGGCGGGTTATCTCCGCGGCCCAATCGATGAGCTGGCGGTAGGTCCATCCGATCTGTGGTTCTGGCATGCCGAGTTCGCGGAGGAGGGTCTTGTCGTAGAACAGGGCCGGGGTGTTTTCGGAGCTGGGTACCCCGAACGGGCGGCCACCGACATTGCCGTAGGCCACGAGGCTTTCGGGAAGCCGGCTTTCGTCGATCTGGTTTCCGGGGCCGACGAGATCGCTCAGATCACGGGCGATATTTCGGATCGCATAGTCCGTCAGTGAATTGTCATCCATTTGAAAAATGTCGGGTGCCTGACCGCCTGCGGCCATTGTGGCGAGTTTGTGGTAATAGCCGTTATTGGCCTGCCACTGGCGCTTGAAGGTGATGTTGGGATGCTTCCGGGTGTACAGCGCAAGCGTCTGCTCGGTGATGCTGGCTCGTTCCGGTCCACCCCACCAGAAGATGCTCAGCCGCAGGGCCGGCGGCTTGCCGGAGGCACCCGGACTGCACGCCGCCGTGGCGCCGACAACCGCGACCGCGATCGCGAGGGCGACCAGCGCACGCGACCGCAGGCTCCGGTGACCGGAGCCACGAATGGCGTTCATCGGGGACGAACGGGCGACGGGGTGCACAATTTCGATTGTCGACGCAGCGGAGACGAAAATTCACTTGGAGCACTGAAATACATCGACCGGGCTGGCATTTTGTGACAACCGAACGAACGATTCACCGTTTCGGGTGGACGGCGGTCGCAGTACGGGCACGAAACAGAGATAGGCGACTGGATAGAGCAAATACCCGAATCTGCTCGAAGGGAGAAACCCGATCGCGCAGGAGAGCCCGATCGCGCAGATCAGCGCGGCGGCAGCCGGATCATTCGGCGGCCAGCGGATCAACCAGACGGCGAGGGCCAGGGCAGACAGCGTCACCAGCCCCAGCGCGAGGTAGGTGCCGCCCGGCACCCACACCGTGAGGAGCTTCCCGACGAGTGGTGAGCGCGCCGGTGTGGCGGCAAGACCGGCGCCGAGCGGAAAACGCAGCACGTTCTCGATGGCGGCATCCGCGTTGACCAGCGCGGTCGGCAGGAGCACCAGTGCGGGCACGCCAAACGCCCCGCAGGCATAGCGCATGACCACCCGCCGACCCCGCACGGCCGCCAGGGCTAGCAGCACCACGGCGATTGGCAGGGCCAGAAGCTTCAGCGTCCCCGCGACCCCCACGATGATGCCGGTGGCCGTGAACCGACCGCGTGCGGCGAGGGCGAACGCCAGCAGGCACAGCGCGAGTACCGGGAGATCGTCTCCCCCGGTCGCCAGCGGCAGGGCACAGGTGGGGAGGACCGTGGCGGCTTGTAGCGCCCGGATGAACGGCGGGCGGAGCGTACCGAGCAGCAGCCTGACGATGCCGAGCAGCGCCGCGATGGTGACCAGGGCGAACCAGATACGGGCGTCGGCCCACCACACGGCACCGCCGAGGGCCCTCGGCATCCCGAACACCGCCATGCCGGGGTGGTAGGGGGTGTACCCGAGGACCTGCTCGTTCGCGGGGAGGGCGGCGATGGCAGCCCTGGTGAGATAGGGCGTGCCGTCCTCGATGATGCGCTGGCCAGCGGCCTCGACGACGACGACCTCCGACTGGGCGCGATTCGTCTGGCCGCCGGCCCGTTCGAATACCTGGATCGAGAGCGGCACCAGCGCGGTCGCGATCCAGGTCAGTATCGTCAGCGCTGCCCGGCTCGCCGAACTCGACGCTCGGCGGACGGGACCGGGGGCGCGGCGTGTCACAAGCAACTGCCCGGCGACGACGAGTGCCGCAACCGCGTAGCCCCAGAGTGCGATCATTCCCCAGGCCCGATGGGCAGCCAGCGTCGAAAGGACCGCGGTTGATGCGGCGAACACCGTCGAGCCGCCGTAGACGAGCAGGTCTCCCCAGAAACCGGCCGATGGTTGACCTCGCCGCTGGGCTGGTCGTGCGACGCGTTCGCGGCGCGGTCTGGCCACAGCCGTTAAGGGGGACATTGTGCGAGTCTAGCCACTTTCCGGTCACCCACTTTTATCGAAGCGTCGCTGATCACCCCGAGGGCGTCTGCTGGTGGGGAGCTGAATGACCGATCCGTTGCCGCCGATCGGCGCGGCCAGCGTACCCGGTTGGCCGCCGGTGCCCCGGTGCAGCCGCGCGAGCAACCGGGACGTCGGCATCGGACGGGCGAACAGGTAGCCCTGACCCGCCGGACACCCCAGCTCCCACAGCCGTCCCCGTTGCTCTTCGGTCTCCACGCCCTCCGCGACGACGAGTACGTCCAGTGAGCGGCCCAGCTCGATCGTCGACCGGACAATGGCACCGGCGGCCGGGGTATCCATCTCCAGGACGAAGCTACGGTCGATCTTGAGTTCGTACACGGGCATCCGCGTCACTGTCGACAGTGATGAGAAGCCCGTGCCGAAATCGTCCAGCGCGAGGCGGACACCGATGTCGCTGAGGGCGGTCAGCACCTCGTCGACGACCTTGAGCTGGCTGAGGGTCACCGATTCGGTCAACTCGATCACGAGGGCGTCGACGGACACGTCGTGGGCCGCCAGCCTGGCCTGCACCGCCGCCGGAAACCCGGGATCAAGCAGGCTGCGAGGCGAGACATTCACCGCGATGTCAAGGTCGAATCCGGCGGATTTCCACCTTCCGGCGGCGGTGAGGGCCTGGTCAAGTACGGTTTCGGCAAAAGCCGGGAGCTGGCCGGAACGTTCGATGCTGCCGAGGAACTGGTCGGGCGGTAGGCGTCCGCGCTGCGGGTGCTGCCAGCGGGCAAGGGCCTCCGCCGCGATCACCTTGCCGGTTCCGAGGTCGACAATGGGCTGGAAATCGAGGGTGAACTGCCGCTCGCGAATGGCCCGTGCCAGATCTCCGCCCAGAGCCAGGGACCCGACGCTGGCCGTATCGTAGGACCTCTGGTAGACGACGAGCCGCTGTCCGGTGCGCTTGGCCTGGTACATGGCGACGTCGGCCCGCCGGAGCAGCTCGTCGATGCCGTCGATCAGCGCGGGTGTGGCGATTCCCGCGCTGGCCCCGATCGCGATCCTGGTGCCGTCGAGATCGATCGGAGCATCCAGCACGTTGAGGACCTGGTATGCCCTGACGGTCGGATCCGGCGTGTCGGAAGCATCGACGAGCAGGACGGCGAACTCGTCTCCGCCCAGGCGAGCGACGAGATCCCCTGATCGCATGGTCCCCTTCAGCCGCCGCGCGATGGTGACGAGTAGCCGGTCCCCCGCGCCATGCCCGAGCGCCTCGTTGACTTCCTTGAAGTGGTTGAGATCGATGAGGAGGAGGGCGATGCTCTGCGGGGCCGGCAGCGTCGCCAGCAGCTCGGCGCCGTACGCCCGCAACCGCAACCGGTTGGCCAGGGACGTCAGTGGGTCCTGATGAGCGGCCTGCTCGTGGCGCTCCGCCAGGCTCTTGGCCGCGGCCAGGGTCGCGGCGTTGCGGATGGCCGTATTGAGCGCGGTCGCGAACGTGCGCAGCGTGTACATCTCGCGCTCGGAGAAACTGACCGGACCTTGGAACCGGAGCCGGAGCCGGCTGACGTCACCGCTGCCGGCGGGATCGAGTGCCGCCGGGATGACGTAGCCGGGCGACTCCGGTGCGCTGTCAGCGGTGCCGTCGTAGACGGCGCCGTCGTGGTTGCCCCGGAGCAGGCGGGGCGGCGCCGGCGGCAGCCGTACTTCCAGATCGACCTCGTCGGCGGAGAACAGGTCGACCGCTCGGTGGACGGCCGTGACGAGTACCCGTTCGAGATCGATCGTGTTGAGCTCGTCGGTCGTCTCGGCCAGCCGCTGCCACGCCCGGCGCTCGGTGCGGCTGCGCAGCTGGTTCGCCGAGGCCAGATGCAGGGCGTACACCAGGAACGGCAGCCCGGCGACGAACCAGGGCCGCAGCGAGTACGCCCAGATGGCCAGGAAGACGATGAGGAAGCTGATGAGCCTTCCGGACAGGCTGGCGTCAAGGTGGGCCGCGATGCGCTGCCGGATCGGTGTGCGGGTGATCAGGGCGAACAGCGCGCCGGAGAGGACCTCGTCAACGACGGCGTAGCCGAATGCCGCGGCCGCCAGACCGAGGACCCGGACCGCCAGGGGCACGATGGCCTCACCGGACTCCGGCGCGGCTCCGACCAGGTGAGCCGCCAGCGCGGCGACGGCGACGGCGAGGGTCTCCTTGCCGACGTTGAACCCTATTTTGATCGGCTTCTGATGGACGGCCAGGGCGACGGTGAGCATGCCGAACGCGAACACGGCGATGGCCCACGAGGCCGGCAGGAATGCCGTGCAGACAAGGGCTACGACCGACATCGGAGACAGAAAAAGATGGTTTGCCCCGACCCGGAGCCGTACCCGCAGAACCTGGACAACGATCAGCAGTGCCGCGAGGAGGACGGCGAGTGCGATGTTCCGGCGGGAGATCGGAAGGGTCGCAATCGCCGCGCCAAGGGTAAGAGCCGCGAAAACGACGACGAGACCAACAAGCAGTCTAAGCCGCTGGTTGGCCTTGTCGTCGCAGCGATCCGACGTCACCTCACCACCCGTTTGCCTCCCTGCATCGTGCTCGACGGGAGGGTGGGATTGTCAACCACCGTCTGTGAGGTGTCGAAAAGTCTAGGGTTTTACCACCACAGCCAATCACGCATCGTGAACTCCTCAGGGGGGGCGAGTGAGCGGTTTTCGGGGTTTGGGACTACCCCAAATGTTTCGGGCCAATCGTGCTGACAGGGAGACTACGGCACTGGTCGGCATACCCCGGTGGCGATTTGCCGGTCGATTCATGATTTGAGAAGTCTCACATGTTATGTAGCAATTGTGTTTACATGCAGCTACTGTCCGTAATGGATGGACTGTGAAAATAGCGCCGAATCAATTGATCCTGCTCAATCATGCTTACTCTCCACGAGCGACGCGAGCAGCATCACAACGGGCGCGATCTCGCTACAGTTGCGCATCATGGCCGACGACGTCGCCCGGCACCGGGCCGCTGATCAGGTGCTGGCCCTCGCTCCCGACGCGGCATCACAGCGTGCGGCATGGCGCCTGGCCAGCGCCGATGCCTGGGCGGAGACCGGCAGCGCCGATCAACCCGGCGGCCGGCCGGGGATCGTGTGGGGCCTGGCACGGGGCAGCGGGCGGCTTCCCTACCAGACGGCGGTGGATCTGGCCGGTCCGACGTCCCGCTGCTCCTGCCCGAGCCGCAAGTACCCGTGCAAGCACGCGCTGGGGCTGCTGCTGTGGTGGTCCGCTGGCGAAGTGCCCGGTGGAGCGGCTCCGGGGTGGGTCCGGGCCTGGCAGGCCGAGCGCGCGGCGCGGGAAACCAACACGGCGACCGGCGGCTCCGTCTCCGCCGCGGTGGTCAGCGATGCGGTGGTCAGTGGCACCGCCCCGGGCGCCGGCGGGCGGCGCCCGGGCGAGCGGGCACTGGCGGCCCGCCGGCAGCAGATCGCCGGCGGACTTGCCGATCTTGACCTGTGGCTGCTCGACCAAGCCCGCGCGGGCATCGCCCGGCTCTCCGCAGCGGGGTACGAGCCCTGGGACAGCGTGGCGGCGAGACTGGTCGACGCGAAGGCGACCGCGCTCGCCAGCACCGTTCGTCGGCTGGCCGCGATCGCGGGGGACCCCGACCGGCTGCTGACCGAACTGGGCCTGCTCCGGCTGCTGATCGCCGGATTCCGCAGGATCGAAGACCTCCCGGAGGACCTCGCGGCCACGGTACTCGCCCGGTGCGGGATGCCGGTGTCCACCGAGGCGGTGCTGAGCGTGCGGCCACCCGCGCGGGACAGCTGGCACGTGGTCGGTATTCGCGAGGAGCGGGAGGAACAGTTGCGGGTTCGCCGGGTGTGGCTGCGTGGCGAGCGGACCGGACGGTCCGCCCTGCTCCTGGGCTTTTCCGGGCCCCGCCGGTCGCCCGGCGCGGATCCGGCGGCCGATGCTGATCTGAAGACCGGCTCGGACCTAATGCCGGGTACCAGGGTGGAGGCTGACCTGTGCTTCTACCCTGGCGCGCAACCGCTGCGGGCACTGATCGCCCACCGGCACCGGGCTCCCCTTCCGGGCGCGGCGCCGTCCGGCACCGCTATCGACACGGCGCTGGACCAGCATGCCGCGGCGCTGGCTCGGGATCCGTGGCTGGAACGCTGGCCCATGGTCCTGGCGGAGGTCGTTCCGGTAGCCGGCGATGCCGCCGGGCAGTGGTTCGTCGCCGAGCGCCAAGGCTCGGCCCTCCCCCTGGACCTCACCGGCACCGACCCGTGGCGCTTGGTCGGGGCCGCGGGCGGAAGCCCCACCACGATCGCCGCAGAATGGTCGGCCGCCGGGCTGCGTCCCCTGACCGCCTGGCCGGACAACAGGGTGGTGCCGCTGTGACGGGCACCGGACCACGGCCAGTCGTGGAGACCCGCCAGCTGCCCGCGTGGCATGACGTCCTTGCTGCGGCGCTCGTCGGAACCCAACGCCGGACGGTCGCGGCAACCGCGCTGCGGGCGGGCGGCACACCGCTGCCG
>JABDRL010000082.1 GCA_013041765.1 Dactylosporangium sp.
CGCACGACCCGCGCGGCCAGCCCGCGTCGCCGCAGGGTCCGCGCCGCCGCCCGGGCAAGCCGGAGCATGTGGTCGCCGTTCCGGCGCCGAACGGCCGCCGCCGTGGCCGGAACGGGCACGACGAGCACCGGCCCCACGGTGGGCAGCGCATGCGCCACGACGGTCGCGAGGTGGGCACCGAGCATGCCGGCCGCCGTGTGCCGGCCCCGTTCCTTGTAGGCGAGAATCGTCCCGCGCAGCACCCCGGAGTACGCCCCCAGCGCCGACGTCGCGGGCAGTCCCGCCGGGCTCGGCGCCGGTCGGGTCGCCCGCGGCCGCGCCGCGGCCAGGACCTCGACGCAGGCGGGGCAGAGGGTCGAGGCGCGCCCGGTCCCGCAGCCGACGCAGGTCGCCGGCAGCACCAGGTCGATGATGGCCGCCAGCCGGCCCTGCCCGTTCATATCGACTCGTAGAACAGCGGTGCCGTCGGCACCAGCGGGTCGGTCGGGGCCGACGCCGCCGGCGAGCGGTCGCTGGGCACCAGCGGCGCCACCTGCTGGCCGTAGACGTTGTAAGCCTGCCCGTTTGCCTCGAACATCGCCAGCACCCGGTCACCGTTCTGCGATGGATCATCTGGATAGGCGACCAGTCTGGTGATCACCAAACTACTCAGGTCGGCCCGTTCGACCGGTTCGCGTCGCGTACCGTCCACGCTCAGCTCGATCAGCGGTGACCCGGACGCCGCTTGGCCGCCGACGAGCACGTGGTCCTCGCGGCTCCACCCGATGCCCCGCGGCTCCTTCAGCGTGGTCGCCAGCGGGAAGAAGGCCCGCAGGTTCAGCGCGTCCCCGTCGATCCGCAGGGGTGCGATGCCGGCGAGCCCGTCGCCGACGATGGCCAGCCGGCGCCCGTCCGGTGCGGCGGCGACGGCACTGATGTGGCTCGGGACTCCCGGGGAGGCCTCCACGGTTGTGGCCTGTCCCCCGGTCGTCACGGCGACCAGCCGGCCGTCCACGGCGAGCAGGACCCGGGGGATCTCCCCGGTCAGCCACACCGGCCGGCTCAGCGAGGTGCCGACGACCTCGCTACGCACGTAGGACGGCGCCCGGGCTTCGCCCTGTCCGGCCAGCTGCCCGACCCACAGGCGCTGACGCCCGTCGGGGTCCTTGCGCACGAAGGCTATCCGCTGCTGGACCGAGTCCTTGACCAGCGCCGCGGTGATCACATCCCGGTTCTCCTGGCTCTCCAGGATGGCCAGCGTCGTGCTTCCGGTCTCGTTGACGAAGCGGACCTTGCCGCCGAGGACAAACAGCTTCTCCGGCTCGCTCTGGCCGTCGGAGCGCACCGCGGGATTGAACCGCAGGTACTGGCTGGACGCGCCGTCGATGTCCTTCCGGACGCCCTCGATCCGCAGCTCGACCGGCAGCTCGACCGGCCGCATCGACCAGCGCAGCTGGGTCACCAGGCTTTGCAACTGCATCCCGGCCGCCTCCGAGGTCAGGTCGACCACCAGTACCGGATCGCCCCGCTGGTGCTCGGTGACGACGTTACCCTTGAGCTTGACGTTGTCCGGCAGGGCCGCGACCGCCGGGGCCACCAGTTCCGACGGCCCCTTGGTCAGCCACCGCCACACCTCGTTGGGCTGTTTGTCCGAGCTGACGGCGGTCGGCATGTAGCGCCGGTCGGGAACGAGCACCGTCGACGAGTCCGCGGCCCAGAAGTAAATGGTCCGAACGTCGTACCACCGCATGAGGAAACTGACGTCGAGGAAGAGCCCGTTGGGCACGCCGAGGAGTCTGCGGTGCCGCCCGGAGTCCGTCGGGACGATGGTGAACGTGTAGTGCATCAGGTCGGTGGTCGAGGGTGCCCGGACCGATCCGACGTCGTCGAGCACGCCGACCGGTTCCAGGGTGGCCTCCACGGCAACGGCGCCGTCCCCGGCACCGCTCGCTTCGCCGAGGCTCACCCGCACCAGCGTCAGCTCCCGGTTGCCCGCCGACCAGGCGGACGCGCCCTCGGCCGTCAGGAAGCCCCGGACCCGCCGCTCGGCGTCCTCGATGGCATTCGGCCGGTTGCCGCCCTTGGAATTGCTCCAGGCCGCGGCCTGGAAGTAGCCCTGGATGACCTCCTGCGCCGAGGTCGCCCGATCCGGCCCCTCCGGTTCGTAGGGCACCGGTCGTTCCTGCACGTCGGCCGGTGGTGCCGCGCCCCGGTCGATCGGCAGGCTGGTGCCCGGAACACCACAGCCCCCGGCGGCCAGCAGCCATCTCATCGTGTGACCTCCGCGTCCATGGGGACCCGGGGCAGCGGCGATTCCACCAAATGATCGCCGATCCGCACCGGTACGGTCAGGCGGAACTGGGCGCCCTCCCCCGGGGCGCCCCACGCGTCCAGCCAACCATTGTGCAGCCGGGCGTCCTCCAGGCTGATCGAGAGTCCCAGCCCCGTCCCGCCGGTCTGGCGGGCCCTGGAGGGGTCCGCCCGCCAGAACCGGTTGAAGACGAGTTGTTCCTCCCCCGTCTTCAAGCCGATGCCGTAGTCACGGATGGTCACGGCGACGGCGGTCTCGCTCGTGCCGAGGGTGATGGCCACCGGCTGGCCTTCGCTGTGTTCCAGGGCGTTACCGAGCAAGTTTCGCAGGATCCGCTCGACCCTGCGCGGATCGATCTCGACGATTACCGGGGTGTCCGGGACGTGCACCATGACCTTGACCCCGACCTGGTCCGCGAGGGACGCGAGGCGGTCGACCGCGCCGACGAGGATGGGCACGAGATCGACGTGTTCGGCGTCCAGGGCCGCGAACCCGGCGTCGAATCGGCTGATCTCCAGCAGGTCCGTCAGCAACCCCTCGAAGCGGTCCAGCTCGGCGCTGAGCAGCTCGGCGCTGCGGGCCACGGCGGGGGCGAACTCCTCCCGCGAGGCGAAGATCAGGTCTGCCGCCATTCTGACCGTGGTCAGGGGGGTGCGCAGCTCGTGCGAGACGTCCGAGGTGAATCGCCGTTGCAGCCGGGACATCTCCTCCAGGCGCACGATCTGGCTCTGCAGGTTCTCGGCCATCTGGTTGAAGGCGGAAGCCAGCTGGGCGAGGTCGTCCTCCCCCTTGACCTGGATGCGCTGATCGAGCAGACCGGCCGACAGCCGCTGGGCGGTGCGGGCGGCGACCCGGACCGGCCGCACCACCATTCTGGTGATCATCGCCGCGAGGATGGCCAGCAGCGCCACCAGCGCGACCCCGGTGAGGCCGAGGGTGCTGCGCACCAGGTTGACCTGGGCGACCTGGTCTTCGAGCGGGAAGAGGTAGTACAGCTCCAGCTGGCCGCCGAAGGTGTCGACCGGGGTGCCGAAGGCGAGGTACTGCCGTGCCGGCTGGCCGTCCGGGCTGATCGTGACGTACTGGTAGGTCACCCGGCCCTCGCCGCTGTGGTCCCCGGCGACGCGTGCGCGCAACGCCGCCAGCTGGGGGGAGCGCACCACGTCATAGGCCCCGGTATCCGGCTGGGCGACGGCTTCCGGGGCGAGGCTGAGGTCCCCCCGCGATCGCAGCATGACGACCTGGACCTTCTGCCCGCCCAGGGCCGGTGCCGTGGCCAGCTGGGTGACCACGGCCGGAACGGTGGTCAGCAGGGCCGGATCGTCGCGCTGGTTGACCACGGTCAGCTGGCTGGCGGCGTAGGCCCCGCCGTTGAGCACGAGCCGCTCCGACGTCTTGATCTTCGCAGCCAGCAGCCCGTTCGTGATGACCCCCGCGACCGTCCAGCTGAACGCCCCCACGAGCAGAGCCGACAGCACGAGCGTCACCGAGACGATCCGGAACTGCAGCGACCGCCGCCACAGCGTGTGCACGGATGCCCAAGTGCCGCTAGCCAGCTGCACCGGACGCAGCAGCAACGGCCCGAGGGCAGGCATCCGCACGAGTGCTCAGCCGATCCCGGCCTTGTAACCGACACCGCGCACGGTCAGGATGACCTCGGGCCGCTCGGGATCTGACTCGATTTTGGCCCGGAGCCGCTGCACATGGACATTGACCAGCCGGGTGTCCGCGGCGTGCCGGTAGCCCCAGACCTGCTCGAGCAGGACCTCCCGGGTGAAGACCTGGCGGGGTTTGCGGGCCAGGGCCACCAGGAGGTCGAACTCCAGCGGAGTCAGCTTGACGTCCTGGCCGTCCCGGGTCACCGCGTGGGCCGGAACGTCGATGTTGATGCGGTTGCCGGACGGGCCGATCGTCAGCACCTCCGGGGCCGCGTCCTCTCCCCGGCGCAACCGCGCCCGCATCCGCGCGACCAGTTCCTTGGGCTTGAAGGGCTTGACGACGTAGTCGTCGGCCCCGGACTCCAGCCCCAGAACGACATCAACGGTGTCGCTCTTCGCGGTGAGCATGACGATCGGGATCCCCGATTCCGCCCGAATCGATCGGCACACATCGATGCCGCTCATGCCGGGCAACATGAGGTCCAGCAGCACAATATCGGGCCGCACGTCCCGATACGCCGTCAATGCTCGTTCACCATCCGCGACAAATGAGGGAACAAACCCCTCGCTGCGCAGCACAATGCCGAGCATCTCGGCAAGTGCCGGATCATCGTCAACCACCAGAACGCGCGCTCTCATGTGGTCCAATATTCCATCTCTTCGCCATTAGATGTGAACAAGACCTGTCCACAGGCAACCATAGCGTCGCGGACATGCCAGGATAGGCCGGTTCGCACACCGCCGTCGGAGAGGACCGTTGGCCGTGCCTGGCCATGTGGAAACGTCGCGCGCGGCAGCCGTCGTGCCGCTGCGGCCCCTGACCGTCGGCGAGTTGCTCGACGCCGCGGTGGGACTGCTCCGCGAGAACGCGAAGACACTGCTGGCGGTGGCCCTCGTCCTGGCTGCCGTGGAGCAGGTCGCGCTATATCCCCTCCGCGATCTCGCGGCGGTCCGTCCCCCGACCTATTTCCCGCCGTACACCGACCACCTCGCCGAGTACTGGCTGATGATCGGCGCCGGGTACGCGACGGAGGTGGGCATCATCGCGCTGCTCGGCGGGCTGGCAGCCCAGGCCGCGGCCGCCTCGATCACCGGTCAGGCCCGGACTCCCCGGGCGATGCTGTCCCCGGGGGGATCCCGCCTGGCCGTCGTAGCGATCATCAGCGTCCTCGTCGGGTTGCTTGGCGGGCTCGGCGCCCTGGCCTGCTGGGTTCCCTGGATCTTCACGTACGGTCTGCTCGGTCTCGCGGTTCCCGCGGCGATCATCGACGGCAAGGGGCCGCTGGGCGCCATCGGGCGATCGGTCGTCCTCAGTTCCAGGGTCGGACTTCGGGCCTGCTGGATCCGGTTGATCGGCTACCTCAGCTGGCTGGCCATCCGGATGGGACTGGGATTCGGCGGGCTGGCGGCGCTGGCCTTCTTCGGCGTGCCGTACACCACCAGGTGGGTGACGGTTACCGGAATCGCCGTCTGGACCGTCGTCAATACCGTTGCCTATGCCACCCTCGCCTGCCTGGACTCGGTCCTGCACCTGGAGACCCGGATGCGCACCGAGGGCCTGGACATCAGCGCGACGCTGGCCCGACGCAACAACCGCCCCATCCGGCTGGCGGTGTCCTGATGGTGCGCTGGTGGGTCCGGGTCCTCGCCGCGGTGACCGACGTCGTCTCCCTGCCGCTGCTGATCATACTGATCATGCTGCTGGCCAGCATCGTCGCCATCGGGTGGTTCACCTGGCCGTCCTGGGTTCCCCGGCGGATGCCCCGATGGCCGCGCCGCCGGCGCAAGCCTTCCCCGTCGGGGAAGGCCGAGCCGGTGCCACCGCCGGCCGAGCCGGCGGCGGAGCCGGAACCGGAGCCGGAGGCGCTGCCCGACCAGCCCGCCCAGACGCTCGCCGATCTGGCGGACCGGCTGGCCGCCCAGGGGCGGTACGCGGAGGCCGTCCGGGCGCGCCTGCGGGCCGTGGTCCGCCGGCTGGTGGACCGGGGCATCATCGGGCATGAACCGGGCTGGACCGTCACGGAGCTGGCCGATGCCGCCGCCACTACCCATCCCCCCGTCGGTGCCCCGCTCCGAGCGTCCTGCGGGCTCTTCTCCGAGCTGTGGTACGGCATGCGGCCGGCCAGCCGGTCCGACGACGAGCGCATGCGCGGATTCTCCGCCGACATCGAGGCGACGCTGGCCGCGCCGATCCCGGCGGGTCCGACGACCGGAGGTCAGGCATGAGTCCCGGGCCGCGCTCGCCGAAGCGCCGCTGGCATCGGCTGGTCATCCCCTATGCCGTCACGCTCGCGGTCATGGTGGGCTCGGCGGTCGCCTACAACTGGCACGAGCCGAACCCCACCGACCCGGCGTACCTGTCTCCCACCAGCGACGACGACATCGGGGGCCGGAGCCTGGCCCGGATGCTGACCGAGCGGGGCGTGCGCATCGACCGGCAGTCCCACACGTCGGACGCGCTGGTCGAGGCCGGCCGCAGCTCCAGCGCGAACCCGACGACCCTGTTCATCCCGGCCCCGGCCCTGGTGCATCCGTTCTACCTTCGGATGATCAAATTTCTGCCGGCCTCCACCGCCGTCGTGATCGTGAGCCCCGACGCCAAGCTGCTGCGGCTCGCCCGCCTTCCCGCTGGCGTCATCGGCACCCGGTTGGCGGCCCTGGCGGCCGCCCCGGCGTGCGACTACGCCCCCGCGCTCCGAGCCGGCACCGCGTCGGTCCTCCGCACGCGGTACACCGGCAGGCACGAGCTGGCCAGCTGCTACGACGGCGGGCTGACCGTCGTGCGGCGCGGCGAGGCCGAGGTCACCCTCGTCGGCGCCAACGATCCGTTCCGCAACGACCGGATCGACGAGCACCACAACGCCGCGCTGGCGACCGAGCTGCTGGCCGGCGCCGGCAGGGTGATCTGGCTCGACCTGCACCGTGAGGAGAAGCGACCGGGCTACGTCGACAACCCGGCTCTGGCCAGCCAGGCCCCGGCCCCGCCGTCGCTGGGGCCCGGCTCGCCCGATCCGGATTTTCCACTGCCCGATGGTCCGGTCGCGCACACGATCAGCCCGCCGGAAGGCGGCCAGGACCCCATCGTCGCCGGTCCGTCCAACCCCCTGTGGCAGGCGTTTCCCCCCTGGGTCTTCGCGGCGGTCGCGTTACTGGGGCTGGCCACCGTGCTCCTGGCCCTCGCCCGGGGGCGGCGGCTGGGCGGCCCGGTGCACGAGCCGCTGCCGGTGACGGTACGGGCGACCGAGACCGTGCAGGGCCGCGGCCGGTTGTACCAGCGGGCGCGCGCCCCCGGCCACAGCGCGACCATCCTGCGTGACCAGGCTCGACACCGGCTGCGGCACCTGCTCGACCTGCCGGGTGCCGCAAGCCCCGCAGCGGTCGCCGAGGCCACGGCCGCGGCGTCCGGCTGGCCGCCGGATCAGGTCACTGAGGTGCTGTTCGGCGGCGAACCGGCCGACGACAGCGCGCTCGTCCGCGTGGCCGCCGGCCTCGAACGGCTCCTGCGGGACGTCACCCGGCAGGTGCCCGGACCCGGCGCCCAGGAAGAACATCGACATGAAGGAGACCCGCGGTGATCGACGTCTCGTCGAAGGAGGGCCCGGAGGCCAGGGCCCCGCTCGGCCGGTTGCGCGCCGAGATAGGCAAGGTGATCATGGGCCAGGAGCCCGTGGTGACCGGCCTGGTCATCGCCCTGTTGTGCCGGGGCCACGTGCTGCTGGAGGGCGTGCCAGGGGTCGCGAAGACACTGCTGGTCCGGGTCCTGGCCGCCGCGCTGGACATCGACGCCCGCCGCCTGCAGTTCACGCCCGACCTCATGCCGGGCGACGTCACCGGGTCGCTGGTGTTCGACGCCCGGAGCACGGCGTTCGAGTTCCGCGAGGGCCCGGTGTTCACGAACCTGCTCCTGGCTGACGAGATCAACCGGACGCCACCGAAGACCCAGGCCGCGCTGCTGGAGGTGATGGAGGAACGCCAGGTCTCCGTGGAGGGTGTGCCACGCAAGCTGCCCGAGCCGTTCATGGTCGCGGCGACGCAGAATCCGATCGAGTACGAGGGCACCTATCCCCTGCCGGAGGCCCAGCTCGACCGGTTCCTCCTCAAGATCAACGTTCCGCTGCCCTCGCGGGAGGAGGAGCTGGGGGTGCTGCGGGCACATCACGCCGGCTTCGATCCACGGGACCTCGCCGCGGCCGGGATCCGCCCGGTCGCGACGGTCGCCGATATCGCCGCGGGGCGCGCCGCGGTCGGGCGGGTCGAGGTCGCCGACGTGGTACTGACGTACATCGTCGAGTTGTGCCGAGCCACCCGGGTGTCCCCCTCCCTGGAGCTGGGGGCCTCTCCCCGGGGCGCGACGGCGCTGCTCGGAACGGCCAAGGCCTGGGCCTGGCTGTCGGGCCGGGACTACGCCACCCCCGACGATGTCAAGGCCCTCGCCCGCCCGGTGCTGCGGCACCGGGTCCGGCTGCGGCCAGAGGCCGAGCTGGAGGGGGTCACGGCCGATTCCGTGCTCGACGCCGTACTCGCGACCGTCCCGACGCCACGATGATCACCTGGCGGCCGGCGGCCGTGGTGCTCGTGGGGGCTGGCGTGCTCGCCCTCGCCGGAGCGGTGGTGGGCGGCGGCCCCTGGCCGTGGGTGGCGGCGGCGCTCGTCGTCGGGGTCACCGCCGTGGTCACCGCCGTGGACATCGCCCTCGCGGCCGACCCGCGCCGCGTGCGGCTGCACCGCGAGGGCGAGCGGGCCATCTGGCTCGGAGACTCCGCCCAGGTCAGCGTGACCGTCCACAACACCTCATCCCGGGTTCTGCGCGGCAGCGTCCGCGACGCCTGGGTGCCCTCGGCCCGCGCGGCCCCCTACGATCACGATCTGGTCCTCCGCCCGAACACGGCCGCGCGGCTCACCACGACGCTGACGCCGATCAGGCGGGGCGACCGGGCGGCCGTGCTGGTGATGATTCGTTCCTACGGACCGCTGCGCCTGGGATTCCGGCAGCCCAGCCGCCGCGCGGCCACCGCCGGAACGCCCGGGTGGACCCTGCGGGTATACCCTCCGTTCTCCGCTCGCAGGTTCCTGCCCGAGAAGCTGGCGCGGCTGCGGGTGCTCGACGGCGCGACCGTCATGCGGGGGCGGGGACAGGGCACCGAGTTCGACACCCTGCGGGAGTACGTCATCGGCGACGATGTCCGGTCCGTTGACTGGCGGGCCAGCGCACGGCGCTCGGAGGTCGTCGTGCGGACCTGGCGACCGGAGCGCGACCGGAGGGTGCTCTGCGTCCTGGACACCGGTAGGACCTCCGCCGCGAGGATCGGCGACGAGCCTCGGCTGGACGCGGCGATCGACGCGGCGCTGCTGCTGGCGACCCTCGCGGCCAGGGCGGATGACCGGGTCGACCTGCTGGCGATCGACACCGCCGTCCGGGCTTCCGTGACCGCCGGCCGGCGGGCGCTGCTCCCCCGGCTGGTCTCCGCGCTGGCGCCGCTGACACCGGCCCTGGTCGAGACGGACTTCGAGCTGGTGACGGGCGAGGTGCTGCGGCGTGCCCGCAAGCGGGCGCTGGTGGTGCTGTTCACGGCGCTGGAGCCCGGGGCGGTTGGCGAGGGGCTGTTGCCGGTCCTGCCCAAGCTCGCGGCCCGGCACAAGGTGGTGGTCGCGGCCGTCCACGATCCGGAGCTGGTCCGTCTCTCGACGGCCCCGGCCCTGCCGAATGTCACCGCGGCTGACGTGTACACCGCCGCGGCGGCCCACCGCACGCTCGCCGAGCGGGAACGGGTCCGCACGGTCCTCGCCCGCAGTGGTGTCGAGGTCGTTGACGCCCCGGTGCGGCTCTTCGCCTCGCGGGTCGCCGACACCTATCTGGCGATGAAGGCGGCCGGCCGGTTGTAGCCCACCGGCCCTACGCCGACGGGGCGGTGGCGCCCCGCTCGAACTCGCTGAGATCGGCATGCGTGCCCTCCCGGGCCGCGATCCGGCCGAGCAGCAGGACGTAGGCGAGGAATCCGCCGAGGGCCAGGACGCCGATGCCGACACGCAGCGCCCCGGGGATGGGGGCCGGCGTGACGAATGCTTCGATCACGCCGCTGACCAGGAGCACGGCGATCAGGCCCAGGGCGACGAGCATGGCCTCACGGGCCGTCTGCGCGAGGGCCTGGCTTCTCGTCCGGTCGCGCCCGGG
>JABDRL010000289.1 GCA_013041765.1 Dactylosporangium sp.
GGCAGGGCCCACCCGGGCACCCCGACCGGGGCACCCGACTGGCCGCCCAGGTCGCCCAGGCCCGCCAGCGCGCCACCACCCGGTGGGCCTGCCCCCAGCCGATGCCCAACGCCGAGGTCGAACCCACCCGGCTGCACCGCAGCATCGACCTGCTACCGGCCCCGTACCTGCGGCGGCGGGCCGAGGCGATGCGCCTGACCCGACGCGGCTGGCTGCGGGTACTGCGCCTGGCCTGGACCATCGCCGACCTGGCCGCCCACCCCCGCCCCGACCAGACCGACGTCGACGAGGCCATCGCCTGGGCCACCGCCACGATCGGACAGCCATGACCACCATCGACGACCCCCGCCTGGCGCGGGCCGCCCTGTCCTGGCTGGTCGAACCCGGCAACCGCTGGGTCGCCGACGCCATCATCAACCCCGGACCGGTCCCCACCGCCAACATGTGCCTACAGGACACCGAAGGGCACTCCCCGCTGCGCCCGCAGGTCCAGGCGATGCACCCCCGCGAGCGCCTCGACCGCATCCGCCGGCTGCAGGACACCGCCGGCGAGCACAACATCCGCATGGTGTGCCCGTACGACCGGCCGTGGCCAGGGTGGATCGATCGACTCACCGACCTGCCCGAGACGGCCAGCCTGGGCCGGGCCGCACCGGTATGCCTGTGGGTGGCCGGCACCCGCCCGCTGAGCGAGGTCCTCGCCACGGCGATCACGGTGACCGGGGCCCGAGCCGCCACCACCTACGGCACCACCGTGGCCAGCGAGCTCTGCCACGACCTGGCCCTCACCGGCCGCACGATACTCACCGGCTGCGGCTTCGGCATCGACACCGCAGCCCTGCGCGCCACCCTGGCCACCGGCGGCGGGGTTCCCGTCGCGGTGACCGCCGGCGGCCCCGACCGGCCCTCCCCGGCCGCCAACGCCCGGCTGCTGGCCACGGTCGCCGAACGGGGCCTGGTACTCAGCGCCTACCCGCCCGGGCAGCCACCCTTCCGGCAGCGGTTCATCACCACCAGCGTGCTCCTCGCGGCGCTGGGTCGGGCGGTGGTCGTCGTGGAAGCCGGGCTCCGCAGCACCACCCTGACCAGCCTCGGCGTATCCAAGGCGCTGAACCAGCCCGCTCTGGTCGTCCCCGGCCCGGTGACCTCGGCGATGTCCGCCGGCTGCCACGCCACGCTACGGAGCCACCCCGGCTACCGGCTGGTCACCAGCGCCGCCGACATCCTCGGCGACCTGACCGGCTGAGGCCACCGAACGCCGACCGCCCCGTGCGATCGGCTCGGCATATGCCCCCCGTCTTCTCCGCCGCTGGCCGAACCCCTTACGGGCACGGCGGGGCAAACCCCTGCCCGCCCCCGGAGGGGTTCGGCCAGCGCACCCGTTCCGCGATGGGAGCACCCCCGATGAGCAGGAAAACCACCCGGCGACGGGCGACCGGCCCGCCGCCACCGCTGCGCATCCGACCGGGCAACCCCGCCGACGACCGCACCTTCCGCACCGCCCTCCTGCGGCAGGCCGACCGGCTGGCCGACGGCATCATCCTGACCACCCCCACCGGCGACCGGCACCACGACCACGAGCGCCGCCACCGGGCCGCAGGAATGTGGGCCTACCTGTTGTGGGCCGAAGACCACCAGCTGACCATCCCGCTGCTGCGCCGGCAACCAGCAGAGATGACGCGCAACACGTTCAGCAGCGCCCTGTGGCTGACCCGGGCCATCGAGCAGGTCACCGCCCATCCCTCCACCCAGTGGATCACCCACCCCGACTACAACCCGGACCTGCACACCGGAGCCCCGACCCCACAGGCCGCCGCACGCCTGATCGACTGGTGGGCGCACGTGGCCCCACCCCTGGCCTACCCCACCACCGACGACCAGCCGACCTCGATCACCGGCTGGGTCATCGGCGACCTGCTCCCGCTGCTGTCGGCGGACCGGCGCACCAGGCACGCCCTGGTCCAGACCCCCTCCTGGGTCGTCGACTTCATCCTCGACCAGACCCTGCTGCCGGCGGCGGCCGAGTTCCGCACCCAGCCGCTGCTGACCGTCATCGACCCGTGCTGCGGCACCGGACACTTCCTCATCCGCGCCGTCGACGCGCTGTGGCAGTGGTACACCACCGGCACCCTCACCCCCCGCACCGGCAGCAACCGGACTCCCGTGACCGGGGGACGCATCTGGCCTGCCAACGACGCGATCCGCCGGGTCCGGGCCTCGGTGAACGGGGTGGACATCGACCCGCTGACCGCCGCCGTCGCCCGGCTCCGCCTGACCGTCTACCTCGCCCACCTCATGACCGAGGCCGGACTCCTGCCGAACCCGCTGCGACTGGATCAGATCCCCGCCTGGGTGGCACCCCGGATCGGCGTCGGCGACAGCCTGTTGCTCGGCCAGATCAGCGACGCCGAGTACGCCCAACTGCACCCCGCCCTGGCCCGGCTGCCCGGAGCCGGCTACGGCCTGGCCGACCTCCACGACCTGCTCGGCAAGGGCAGCAGGCCATGAGCGGCGCAGCCATCCCCCGCGCCGCCCGACGCGGCAACCGCGATCCTCAGCCGCTCCGGCTGGCCCCAGGCCAACTACGGGCCCGGGTCCTGGCACACCTGCACCGACACCCCGACCTGGACTTCAGCCCCACCGACCTGGCCCGCGCCGTCGGCCGGCCCGGATCGCGCGGCGCGGTCATCAACGCCTGCCGGCAGCTGACCGGCCGAGGCCAGGCCGTACGCAGCCAGGACCGGCCACAGCGCTACCGCAGCACCCCACCCGACCAGCCCACGTCCACCGCGCCACCGCCACCGCCACCGCTACCGACACCGACACCGACACGCCGAATGGAGCCACCCCACCATGGATGACATCACCTCGACCCGCTGGTCGATCACATCCCCGGCCGATCTGCTGGTCGCCGTGCCGTACCTGCTCGGCTTCCACCCCGACGACGGCGACGCCGTCTGGGTCGCCTTCCGCCACCAGCGACTGCGGTGGATGGGCGCCACCGGCCTGCCCGACCCCGGCACCGACCCCGCCCAGATCCGCGCTGTCGTGGCCGCCATCGTGGCCAGGTTCGCCGAGCTGCACGCCACCAGCATCATGATGGTCGGCTACGGCCCGCCCGAGCAGGTCACCCCACTCGCCGACGCCGTGCGCGCCGTGGCCGAGCAGACCGGGATCACCATCGGCGACCTGCTGCGACTCACCGGCAACCGCTACCACTCCTACCAGTGCGGCAACCCGGCCTGCTGCCCACCAGAAGGCCGCATCCTCGACCCGGACGCCAGCCCGATCGCCGCCCAGGCCACCCTCGCCGGACTCGTCGCCTTCCCCGACCGGCGCCAGTACCTGGGCCAGGTCGCCCCGATCACCGGAAGCGCCCGCCAGGCCATGACCCGGGCCACCGCACGCGCCCGCAGCCGCCTGGACCAGGAGCTGGACACCCACCGGGAAACCCCGGCCGACACCATCATCACCAACCTGGGCCAGTCCGCCATCCACGCCGCGGTGGCCGATCCGAACCGGTGGCCCCTGCCCGACGACGAAGCCGCCTGGCTGACCCTGCTGCTGGCCCACGACGGCGTACGCGACCTGGCCTGGAGCCACAGCAACGGACACCCCGAGCACCTGGCCCTGTGGCTGGATCTGACCCGCCGGACCGAACCCGACCTGCTCGGCAACACCGCCGGCCTCTGCGCCCTGAGCGCCTTCCAGCAGGGCAAAGACATCCTCGCCCGCGCCGCCCTCGACCGGATCGTCCACGACGACCCCACCCACCCCCTCGCCACGGTGGCCACCACCGGCATCGACGAACGTCTGATCGGCACCGACCCCCAGGACCTGACGCAGACCACCGACGGGTAGCGGCCGCGACACACCGACCGCACCGACCGCCACCGCCCGCACCGCAACCGGCCCAACGCGGGCGGTGGCTGCATACCGCCGCTGACAAGACCGCCGCTGACAAGGAGGCGCCGGCCGTGCCCACCATCCACGACCTGCTGGAACTATCCACCGCCCACCTACCACCGCAGCTGGCCGGCCAACTGAGCAGCATCCCCGGCATCCACGCCTGCGCCACCATCTACGGATGGCTCATGTGGATCCCCGACACCGATGACGACGCCTTTCCCGACCAGGACGGCCGCGAGGTCCTGGTCGCCATCCAGCGCTACGCCCAGAGGCTGGGCTGCGCCTGCGTCCTGTTCGACCGCGACGCGGAGATCATCGACGAACTGCCCCGGTGGGACTGGTAGCGCCCAGCGGCACCACGCCGCGGTGAACGCGGCTCCTGCGCATCTCGACCGATCGGCACTCACCGCCCAGCCGGGCGCGCGCGGACAAACGCAGCCCGCCATGGGCGTCGGCCCCACCATCCACCCGGCTTGTGCTGGTGTCGACGCCCCGCGAGTGGGGTGTCGCCACTAGCCGGTCTCCCCGCACCGGGAGGTGACCCGATTCATGCGACACTCCCTGTCCGCCCAGTTCGGCGGCGCGATCCTGCTCGCCCTCGTCGCCCTCTTGCTGGCCGTTGTGATCGTCACCCCGATCGCCCTGTCCTCCCAGGACCTCATCAACTGGGCAGCCGCACCCACCGGCCTGGGCCTGTCATATCCATGGCCCTGGCTGGTGTTCGTCGCCCTGGACGCCGCCGCCGGCGTCTGCGTCCTGCTGTCGGTCTACTGCGCCTGGCGCGGGGAACCCGCCGGGATCTTCGGCGTGCTGGTCTGGTGCTTCGCCGCCGGTTCGGCCTTCGCCAACTGGCGCCACTCCTCGGTACCGGCTGCCCCACCCGACGCGATCTGGTTCTACCCCGCCATGAGCCTGGCCGGCCCCGCCCTGCTGGAAACCGTGCTGGGCAGATTGCGCCGCTGGATCCAACGCCAATCCGGCCGCCGCGGCCAGTCCATGCCCAGCTTCGGCTGGCGCCGCTGGATCCCCGGCATCGGCGCGGCCCGGGACACCTACGGCGCCTGGCGCACCGCACTGCTGCTGGGCATCACCACCCTGGAGGAAGCCGTCACCACCTACCACCAGCTCTGCCCGGACGGATCGCTGCGGGTCGCCGCCGCGCTCCGCGACCTGCACACCCGAACCCCGACCACCCCGGATCCGACATCCCCAGCGCTGATCGGCAACGACCACATTCCGGTCGACCTGATGCGCCGGATCCCCATCGACCCGGCCGCCTACCGCCGCTGGCAGGCCACCTGGGCCGACCTGCAAACCGGCGCCACCAACCTGGATAAGGTCGCCGACAACCACCAGGTCAGCCGCCGCACCGTCGAGTTCGTCCGCCGCGCGGGCGAGCGCGGGTTGCTCGAATCCGAACTCCCCACCGCGATCCACCTGGCCGCCCTCTCCCGGAGCGGCAACGGTGGCCTGGTGGGCACCCCGACCAGGTGACAGCACCCTGGTGGGGCGGTCCGGGCCCGCAGGTCGGCCGACGGGCGGCCCCACCGGAGACTGATCCACCGATCCGAGGACACCATGCGCGAAGGCGCGCCGGTAGCGGGCGTCAGCGACACTGGAGCGCATGTCGGACGCGACGCGCCACGACTTCCGCGCGACGCGCCACCGGCCTGTCGCGACGCGACCCCCGTCGCCGAGGGCCGGATCAGGATGGTGACGATCCCCCTGGCAGCGGGCGTCGGTGTCCTGGCCGGACCGTGGCTGCGCGGTCTGGTCTTCGCCCACGCCGTCGGCTGGCGACAACCGCTGCGGCAGCACTGCCCGGCCTGCGGCACCTCGGTCATACCGATGACCTGGCGGGGCCTGCTCGCGGTCGCACCCCTCGACGGACGCTGCCCGACCTGCCGGACTCCTATCGGGCCGGTGGCGGGCAGCGTGGAGATCCTCGCCGCGCTCGTCCTGAGCATGCTGGCGATGCGGGCACCCTCCGGATGGGTCCTGGCCGCCTGGATCTGGTGGGCGCTGCTCGGCATCGCCCTCGCCCTCATCGACACCGCCGTGCACCGACTGCCCGACCCGCTGACCACCGCCGCCACCGGCGGCGTCGGCCTGGTCCTCACCGCGGAGGCCATCACCAGCGGCGAAGTCGACCCGCTGATCCGTGCCCTCGCCTGCGCGGCCGGGCTCGCCCTGGTGTACCTGGTCGCGATCCTCGCCCCGGGCGGGATGGGCCGAGGCGACGGGGCACTGGCCGTCAGCATCGGCCTCCTCCTCGGCCGGATCAGCGTGCCCGCCGTCGTGCTGGCCACCGTCCTCACCGCTGGGCTGGCCGGAGCCTGGACCGCGCTGGGCAGGATCCGTGGACGGCTCGGCGGCTCCGACGCGGTGGCCCTCGGACCACACATGATCATCGGAGCCTTGGTGGCCCTGCTCGTCAACGCGTAGGCAAACCACCGGCCCCGCCCGCCACGACGCGTTGTCACCATCGTTCGCCGGACCCCGGCGCGCACTGCGCGCCCATTTTTGTGTCCTCAGAACGATCTTCACCACTCCTGGTGCGTCTTTCGCGCCGAATGTCGCATGCCCGGAGCTACCCAGGCACCCCCGCACCAGTCCCAGCCGCTGCCACCCACCGACACCGACACCGACACCGCCAGGAGGTCACACCATGACCCGCACAGTGATCGCAGGCATCATCGCCTTCGTCCTCGGCGCCATCCTGCTGTGCGCCGGGGGCCTGGCCGCCGTCCTCGGCGGCGGTGGCGGGATCGGCGGATCCGGCTGCGTGGTCCCGCTCGGTGACACGCCACCGACCATCAGCCCACCCCCCGGAGGATGGCAGCCCACCGGCCGATTCGACACCGAGCAGGTCGGTCATGCCGCCACCATCGCCCAGGTCGGCGCGGGCAAAGGGGTGCCGATCTGGGGCTGGGCCATCGCCACCGCCACCGCCCTCCAGGAATCCGACCTCCGCAACCTGGCCGGCGGCCACCTCGACTCGATCGGACTGTTCCAGCAGCGCCCCAGCCAGGGCTGGGGCACCCCGGAACAGCTACGGGACCCGGTGTACGCGGCCGGCGCGTTCTACGACAAACTCCTGACCATCCCCGGCTGGCAGGCCATGCCGCTGACCGAGGCCGCCCAGGCCGTGCAGCACAGCGCCTACCCCGACGCCTACGCCAAACACGAGCCCGACGCATTGCGGCTGGTCAGCCAGGTGATCGGCCTGGTCGACGACACCGGGAACCCGCTGCTGGTCTGCGCCGGCGCAGGCGGGCCGTGGACCCAACCGGTCATCGCCGCCGTCGTCTCCGGCTTCCGCACCGCCGAACGCCCCAGCCACGACGGCGTCGACCTCGGGGCAGCCCGGGGTACCCCGATCAAGGCCGCCTCCACTGGCACCGTGATCGTGGTCCGCTGCAACATCACCGCCGGCACCAGCTGCGACGTCGACGGCGGCTCGCATGTACGGGGCTGCGGCTGGTACGTCGACATCCAGCACGAGCAGGGGATCCTCACCCGCTACTGCCACATGCTCACCGAACCGGCCGTCACCGTCGGCCAACACGTCGCCGTCGGTGACATCATCGGCCTGGTCGGCTCCTCCGGGCATTCCAGCGGTCCCCACCTCCACTACGAAGTCCATACCGGAGCATCGGGGGCATCGTCCACCGCGATCGATCCGGTCAGCTTCATGCAACAGGTGGGCGCCCCGCTGGCGTCAGGAGGCTGAGCCCCGGGAGCCGACCTGCAGGATTCGACGACATGGGTCGGGGTATGCGGGTGGTTCGGGCCCCATCGCCGAGCCGGTCGGGCGTTTCGCCATGTCCTACCACGTCTCCCATTCGGTACGGGGTATGAAGCCCTCGGAGGTGTCCCCGACACGTTCGGCCCAGGCCGTACCGACGAATACCGGGCGGGTGAGCACGACGTCCCCGGCTCGTTGCGCCCGGACAACGATCCCGAGGGACTCCGACGACGGATCGGCCATCTGGCTGTACATCACGTCCAACTCCCCGACCTCGGCTTGGGCGAGGAACCACCGTTCCACCTCCGAGGGCACCCGTCCGACCAGGGAGATGTCCGCGTAGGTGACCTGCGGACCCCGGAGCGCGTCGATCGCGACGCAGGCCAAACGTCCGGTGTGGTCGTAGTACGTCGTCACTCCCACGTGGTTGAGACTGACGCAGGAACCCGTGATGTAGTGGCTGACCCTGGCGCCGCCGAGTACCGCCGTCACCTCCCCCGGATCCATCCCGAACCGCAGCGGTCCCACGCTGGCCAGGGGGACGAATGTCCACTGGGCCCGTTCGTCCTCGGCTGTGATCGCCCACACCCCACCAGTCCTCTGGCCGTCCTCGCCAGGGTCGGGCGTCTCGGCGACGTTTCCCCTGGCCGCCGCCGAGCTGTTCAGATCCGATACTCGATTCATGATCCGTTCCTCGGACGCTCGTCGCCTGGCCCCTGATAGCCAAGGCATGACTCCTCCTGCCATGGTTGCCCCGGTGTGTGTCATTTTCCTGTACACCAGCGGGGAGTCGCCGCTGCCTTCGACGCTGTCGGCCTTCAAGGCGTGGGCATGAAGCCCCAAGCCCTCTCGTTGTCGGCGCCTTCCAGGTTCCGGATTCACCGAGATCTGGAATGCCATCGGTGGCAAGACGGGGGATCCGCTGTGCCGGTGTGCCCTGGCCCACGCGATGGCCGGTGTCCGGGACGATCCGCACCAGGAACTGGTGTGAATCTGAAGAATCTGCAGGTCGCTGATCAGCGACGAGCGGGCCGGGGAGCACCTGCCCCAGGGGCGGGGCGCGGTGGGGATGCTGGCTGACGACGAGGACGGCCAGCAGGCCCGTGACGGCCCGCGAGGCCCTGATCGGCGATTGTCGTCAGCGTGACCGGGACCTGGTCATTCCATGGCCAGTTCAAGATCCCTTGCGTCATTCGGTGTCGTAGCGGGTATGGCGCAGCGAGCGATGTCGTTCTGCCCGGGTCAACTGGCAGACCAGGGTGGAGGCCAGGTTTTCGGTCTCTTCCGCGGGTTCCTCGTTGATCTCTTCGAGGGCCTGGCGGAGCAGACCCAGTTGGCGGCGGATGGCCTCGACGTTGCCCAGGTGCGCGTAGGCGCGCATGGCGCGGCGGGTCAGTTCGTCGCTGTAAGGGTCGAGTCCTGCGGCAGCCCGGAGCAGGTCGGCGGCCCGTTCGGGTTCGATGTCGGTGATGAGGTCGGCCAGGCCGATGCGGGCCCGGATGCCCCGTCGCCGCATCCGTTCCCGGGGTTCGGCGATCCATTCGTAGTCGCAGCCTTCGGCGAGGATGCCGGTGTGGGTGTCGACCGCCCGCCGCAACGCGGCGATCTTTACTTCGGGATCGGCGGCGGCCCGGGCCTCGCGGAGGGCATCCACGAGCCTCCAGGCGTCGACGGTGACCGTCTCGGGGTTGAGGACGTAGCGGCCCCCGGGGTTGACCACCGGGTTCACCCCGGGATCGCCGACGGCTTGCCGGAGGTATTTGCGCAGTTCGGATGCCTCGGTGTTCAGCGATCCGCCGGCCAGGCGCTGGTCGGCGGCGGGCCAGAACGTGTGGCAGATGCGGGTGCGGTCGGCGCCGGGCCGGAAGATGACCAGGTACACCAGCAGTTGCTGGGCGTGGTGGCGCACGGCGCGGATCGGGTTGCCCTCGGCGTCGCAGATGGTGGGGACGCCCAGGACCCGCACCAGTGCCTGACGACGGGGGGTGGGTTCGACCACGGCCACCGGCGGGTCGCCGGGGGTTTGCGCGGTGGGCCCGGGCTCACCGGTGCTGTCGGGCTGCGGGGCCGGCCCGTCGCCAGCGTCGCCGGCTGGTTCGCGCTCCTCTTGCGGAGACTCGTCGGCGGTCGGGGCCACAGCAGGCTCGGGCCACGCCGATGGGTCCGGTTTCGGGCTGGCGGCCGGGGCCAGGTCCGGTGGGGTATCGCTGAGATCGCGTTCGACCGCCGGCTCCGGGGCGGTGGCGGGTTGGCCGGTGTGGGCTTCACGGAGAACCCCGAGCAGGTCCACGGTGGTGGCCAGGTCCAGCACCGACAGTCGCCGATCCGGGCTGCTGCGGCCGTCGGCGCCGATGGTGATCGCTTCGCCCCGCCAGCCGCCGAGGAGGATCCCGCTGATCTGCAGCGGTGCACCGAGTTGGAGGGTGCTGGACACCCGGGTTGCCGTGGGCGGAGGTGGGGTTTCGGCGATGAGCAGGATGGGGGGCATCGGCGGGTAGTAGGGGTCGGCGGCGCGGATGCCGTCGAGGTCGTCGACGCCGTAGTCGAGCAGGGTGCGGCGGCGTTCGATGAGGCTCTCCTCGACGTGGGTCAACGCGTCGGGCAGGTTCGGGGTGACCGTCAGTCGGGGGATGCCGGTGGTGTCGACCGCGTGGGTACCCAGCAGGGTGGTCAGCGCGTCGGCGGGGATGACGACCCGACCGGAGGCGTCCGGGTCGGCCGGGCCGCCGGCCGACAGGGTGGCGGCCAGCAGGGCACGAGCGGCGGCTTCGGCCCCGGGCCCGGTGATGCCGAGCCCGCCTGCGGGCAGGCCGGTGCCCAGGCCGGCGAGCTCCGGGCCGCTGGGGCCGATCGGGGGCAGCCCGACCAGTTCGTCGTCTGCGGGCGGCCGGTCGACGGGGGTGCGCGGCTGTGGATCGGCGGGCGGCAGCAGTTGGGGAGCCGTGGCCCGCACGGTCCGGCGGATCCGGGTCACTACCGGCGGCGATGGTCGAAGATCATTATCGTCGGGTTCGGCGTCGAAGGGTTCGGGGATCCAGCGGTGGCGGCGTCGCAGCCAGACCAGGGCCGCGGCGGTGGTGATGGCGATCGCCAGCGGCAGGGTGATCCACCCCCCGGGCAGGTCAATGCCGTCGTCGGACGGCCGCCTGTCGACCGCGGTTGGGCTGTCGCCGGTTGATGGGCTGGCCGAGGAGGCCGCCGAGGTCGACGGGGTGGGTGCCGGGTCGCCGATGACGCCGTCGGGGTCTTGCGCCGCGGCCGACATGCTCGGACTCGGGGCCGAGGACGGCGGGGTGCTGGGCGTGGAGCCTGGCGATGCCGGCGTTGTCGGTGCTGGCAGCTGCGGGGTGGCGGGCTGCTGCGGAGTGCTGGGCGCCGGGCTGCTGGGGGCAGGGGCGCAAGGGTCCGGTGTTCCGGGTGGTCGGGCACCAGGTGGCAGGTCCAGGACCCAGCCGGGGTAGATCAGGTTGGGGTTGGTCAGCCGGCCACCGACGTCGGGGAAGGACCGGCCCCGGTTGAGCTGGTAGATCTCCGGCCACCGGTTCGGGTCGCCGAGCCAGTCGCGGGCCAGGTGGGACAGGGTGTCGCCCCGGGTCACGGTCACGGTGTGCCGCTGGGAGCCGATCAGGACGATCATCTCGTCGTGGCCTGCGGTGGTGTGCTGGGCCGGGGTGATGGTCACGGTCGCGTGCCCGGTGCGGAGCATCTGGTCGTAGGCCGGTTGGCCGGGGTGGGGCTCGACGCTGGTCACCGCCGGGGGTGGGTCGACGGTGGCCGTACCCACCAGGGATCCGCTGGAGACGACGCCGATGGTGACACCGGCGACCAGCCAGCCGGCCAGGGCCTGCATCGGGGCGATGGTGGGCAGCCGCGGGGCGGGGGTGCCGCGGAGCGCGGCGGCCAGCTCGGCGAGCACGCTGATGGTGAACGCGGCCCACAGGATCCACAGCGCGTCGGCCAGCAACGCCAGGACCAGGGTGTCGGTGACCGGGGTGGTCAGCAGCCGGGGAATGTCGGCAATGCTGGGGAGGGTGCGCGGTATCGGTACGCCGATCTGGGTGAGCAGCCCGTATGGGATCCCGCCGACGAGGGCCGTCAGGAGCCCGAGCTTGACCAGACGGACCGCGCAGGCGGCGGCCAGGCGCGGGATGCTGGCAAGGAACCGCACCGGTGAGTCCTCCCTTGTGATCGCGGGACTGGCTGCTACGGGCTGGTGGCGGGGGCGGCGGTCGCCGTGGCCGACGTGTGGATCTCCTTGACGCCGACGACGTCCAGCAGCAGGGTCGGCTGGTCGCGCTCGACGGTGACGGTGATGCGGGTGTCGGTGGCCTGCACGGTGCCGGTCGCCTCGACCTGGTCGAGGAACCGCTGCGCTGCGGCCTCGGCCGCGGGCGGGTCGAGGCGTACCAGGCCGGAATCGCGCAGCAGCGTGGCATCCAGGCAGTTGGCACCCGCCCTGGCCGCCTGCTGAGCGAGGTCGAGGGCGGCGACGCGGGCGGCCATGGCATTGCCGCCGTCCAGGACGGCCCCGGACAGCAGGGCAACCACGGCGACGACGCCGATCGCCCAGGGCGTCGCCGAGCCCTGGTCCTGCGACCGTCGACGACCGAGGCGCCTGAACCCGTCGGGCAAGATCACGGTCATGATGGGCCTTCGGTGAGGTGGCGGTGGGAATCGATGACGGCGGAGGCGGTGGCCGAGGCGTCCACCGTGCCTGGCAGGCCGAGGCCGGTGAGATGCGCGGTGCTCATGGTGCAGGCCAGGGTGACGGTGACCTGCCCGCCGACGCGGAAGTCGCCGGTGTCGACCTCCACGATCAGGGGGTTGCAGGTGCGGTGGCGGCTGGCCAGATCCGCCGTGGCGGCGGTGTGCGCGGCGGCGTCGGCGGCGTCGGGAGTCCGGGCCATCGACGCCGCCCTGGCCGCGGCAGCGGCGGTGGCGTTGAGGTCCAGGCGGGTGCCGGCCAGCCTCGTGCAGAAGATCGCGAACACGGCCATGATCGCGGCCATCGGTAGGATCAGGACCGCCATCTCCACCGACACCGAACCTCGATCCGCGCCACGGTCGGGTCTGCAGCGACGCCGAAACCCGAGGCGGGTGGTGGCCGTCAGCGCCTTCATCGCCGATCGCCCTCCCCGGTCAGGTTCTCGACCGGGGCGCTGACGGTGGTGCCGACCGGCAGGTTCAGAAACGGCACCACCCGAAGGGCATGCCCACGGACGGTGACGGTGGCCGTGGTGGCGCTGCGGGTGGCCTCGGCCGTCGGGTCGGTGACCAGGTTGGCGTTGAGGGAGGCCAGCACGGCGTTCGCGTCCGACACTCCCGCGTCGGCGCTGCCGCCGTCGATGCGGGTGGCCTGCAGGGCGTGGCTGGCCGCGTACCGGCAGGCCAGTTCGGCCAGGCCCCACACGGTGGCCTGCACGCCGACGAGCAGGGCGAACAGCATGATCGCGGTATAGCCGACCATCTCCACGCTGGTCGAACCCCGATCAGGGCGGTGTCGCCATCGGGACGTGCTGGTGCTGGTGGTCGATCGGGGTCGGGTCATGGGGCGGCTCCCCGGGTGGTGGGCTGGTGGCCATTGGCCCGCCAGGGCGCATCGGCGGAGGTGGCGTGGGCGTCGCGGTAGCGGCGTACCGCGCGACGCCCGATCCCGGAGGCGTCGCCTGCGCGTCCGGCGGCTCTGGCGAGGTCGGCACCGGAGGGTTCCTGGCCGTCGGCGATGCCGGCCTGCCAGGCGGCATACATGAGCGCGTCCTCCTCGCCGGACGGCGCATAGATCGTGGCCGCCTCCGGCGGATCCGGCAGGGCTGTGGCGTCCTGCCTGGTCTGTTGCGGCCCGGGTGCCTGGGTGCGTCGGTCGATCTCGACGGGTGGCGGTGGACCGGTCACCGGGGTTCGCCGGTAGGCGCCCAGCTCGACCAGGCAGACACTGCCGATCACGATGAGGCCGTCCACGCTCAACGGCAGCAGATGCGCGGAGATCGTCTCTTCGCCGTATCGGGCTGCCACGCCGGTCATGTGCCAATACGACACATAGGCGGCGATCGATGCGCTGACGATGGTGGCGCAGATCCGGGCTGCGGTCAGCCACCGGCGGCGGATCGGGACGCGGGAGACGAGTTCCACCGCCAGCAGCAGGGCGATCGGCGGCCAGGCCGCGATGGTCTGGCTGATCGGGTCGTTGCGAGCGTGGAGGATGTTCGCGGCGACGGAGGCGGCCACGCCGAGGGTGAGCACGGCGCGCACGCCCCACCGCAGCCGGGCATACTGGTTGTACTCTTCGTCTGTCATGGACGATCACCATCCCCTATGGAGGATCGACCTACCATCCGAGGGTGATCGTGAGACTGGTGGCGAAGGCCTGCAGCTTGTCGCGGAACACCGCGCCGACGAGGCTGACGGTGATCGTGATGACGGCCGCCCACAGGATCTTGTCGGCGGTCTCCATGCCGGCATCAGGCCGCCGTCGCAGCCGACGCAGGCGTTCGGCGACGCCGCTGGCAGCCAGCCGGGCGGCGATCCGGGCGGACAACTCGGTGAGCACCATCGTCTCCTTTCGAGCCGGACGCATGCGTCCGATGGGCGCGGCTACCGGGCGAAGAACCGGCCGATCACGGATCCGGTGACGAGCGGGCTCAGCATGATGTGCAGCGCGAGCAGCACCCGGTCCTCGGTCATGGCGCTGTCTCCTCTCGGGACAGTCGTTAACCCCGCGGGTTCTCTGTCATGTCGTCCGCGGGGAGCTGGCTCGTGCCCAGGTGGGTGAGCGGAACTGGCGCTCGGCGCGTCCGCTGACCTTTTGTCGGGATTCCTGACGTTTCGGTAATATATGTGCTGGGTGATCAGCATTACGAAGCTGGCGGGACGGTGAGCCTGGCTGCGGTGCGATCGCTGCGGCCGACGCCTCAGCTGCACACCGCGCAGGAGTTGGAGGACTTCGAGCAAGAACTGGTCGACCAGTACGCCTTGGCCGGCGTTGGCGCAGGCCTGACCGACGGCTACGTCGCCCAGGAGCGCTCGACCCTGTTCTCGTTCGTTCGGTTCCTGAGCCGTCCGGTATGGACCGCGACCGTCGATGACGGCGACCGTTTCTTGGCGCATCTGCGCAAGGACCGGGGCCTGTCGCACCGGACCGTGCACAGCCGGGCACTGACGCTCGGCCGGTTCTACGAGTTCCTGCTCGCCCGCTACCAAGGCGAGATCCACGCCAAGACCGGCCATGTGCTGGACCAACCGATCGACCACTTCAACCGACCCCACCGCGCCGAATACTCGGGTCTGACCCGGGTGCCGCCCAGCGACGAGGAGATCGAGGGGCTGTTCGGCCGGTGGCGCGAAGCGCTGCCCGATGCTCGCAAGTACCTGCCAGCCACTCGTGACTACCTGGCGGCCTCCCTGTGGCGGCGGGTCGGGCTGCGCATCACGGAGAGCGTGATGCTGGATATCCGCGACTGGCGCCCGGACCTCGGTGACCATGGTCGACTGCATGTGCGGTTCGGCAAGGGCGGCATGGGCAAGGGTCCGAAAACCCGTCTCGTGCCCGGGATCAACGACACCGATGCGTTGCTGCGATGGTGGCTGACCGATGTCCGACACCAGTTCGACGACGGTTACGGAAACCCGGACGCGCCGCTGTTTCCCAGCGAGCGCCACGACCGCCTGTCCGGCTGCTGCCGGCGGGCCGGAGACGACGCCCTGCGCTCCGGCCTGGCCGCTGCTGTGCGTCGCTGGCTTCCGTCCTGGAACGGGCGGCTGACACCGCACGTACTGCGGCACTACTGTGCCTCGTCGCTGTATGCCCGTGGGATGGACCTCAAGGCCATCCAGGAACTGCTGGGCCACGAGTGGCTGTCCACTACAACCCGGTACATCCACGTCCACGACAACCACGTTGAACAGGCGTGGACCACCGCGAACGACCGCGTCACTACCCGGCTGAATCTGCATGCGAGGTGAACCGATGCGCTGGAACCTGCGGATGAAAGCCGCCGAACAGGGGATCTGGAAGAGCACCGAGATGCGCCGACGCCTGGCCGACGCCGGGTTGGAGATCAGTGCCGGGAAGATGTCGGCGCTATGGACGGGCAGCCCGACCAGCATCCGGCTCGACGACCTCGATGTCCTCTGCGACGTGCTGGGCTGCGCGCCCTCGGAGTTGCTCATCCGTGAGCCGGACAAGGTCGCCGCCCGCCGACCGCAGCGTGAGGAGCCCTCCGCTGCCGCCGCCAGCGGTGCCCCGATACCTCGGCTGGGCCGCAACCGAACGAAGCCGCCGGTGTGAGTAAGCTGCCCCGGTGTTCCCGATGCGGCACCAACCCCGTTGGCTACCGCCGTCGCGACACCTGCTATCAGTGCGTGCCCAAGGCCCCCGGGCCGCCGACGTGCGAGCGCTGCCACACCAACCCGGTCGCCTACCGCGGGCGGGGCACCTGCTACGACTGCGTTCCCAAGACGCTCGAACCTCGTCTGTGTCAGCGCTGCGGCGCCAACCCGATCGCCTACTACGGGCGGACCACCTGCTTCGAGTGCGTACCACGCGCGCGTAACAGCCCGTTGCGGTGCAAGAAATGCGGCTCCACCAGTGACTACTACACCAACGGACGCTGTCGACGCTGTCACCGCAAAGCGCCCGTGATCGACAGCTGCCGCGACTGTCTGGCCTGGGGCGTCACCCGCACCCGCGGATGGCTGTGCCAGGCCTGCATTGCCTGGCGGGGACGTTTCCCGACCCCACGGCAGTGCCACTGTTGCCAGCGCCTCGTGCCCGTCAACCGGCGAGGCCACTGCAGACTGTGCGTTCGCCAGGCAGCACTGGCCGGCCCCCGCCACAGCCGCGTCGACGTCATCGCAGCCAACCGCAACGGCCAGCAACTGTTCCTGGCAGACCTGTTCCGGCAGAAACGACCCGAACCCGCCGCCACTGCACCGCCCCGGGCCACACGTCCGGCCCGCTATCCAGTCGCCCACCGGCAACTCGTCCTGGTGGAGATCGAACCGGACTTCATTGCTGGACGTCGCCACGGCTTCGGCGAGCCCCCACTGCCCGACCTGGTCGACTACCTCGACACCGTCCTGGCCGAACACGCCGCCGCACATGGCTGGGCCAAGGCCACGACCAGTGCCACCCGCTCCGCGATCCGGATCCTGCTCGCCACCCAGCAGACCCCCGGCGCCCCAATCGCCACCAGCGAGGTCACCAGGCTGCGGACCATCGACCTCGCCAGCACCCGCACGGTCACCACGATCCTGCACCTGGCCGGCATGCTCGACGACGACCGCGAGCCCACCATCGACTCCTGGCTTCGCACCCAGCACCACGACATCGCCGCGCCGATGGCCGCAGACCTGCGGACCTGGTACCAGATGTTGCGCCACGGCTCCACCACTCCGCCACGCTCGCGGCCCCGCAACCACAACACCATCACCCTGCTTGTCAGCTCCGCCGCCACGGCCATGCGCGCCTGGACCAAAACCGGACACCAATCGCTGCGGGAGATCAACCGCCAAGCCGTCCTGGACGTACTGCCCACCGAGGCGATGCAACGCGGCAAGACCCTGATCGCGCTGCGGTCGCTGTTTCGCTACCTCAAGGCACGCCGCATCGTTTTCACCAACCCCACCGCCCGAATCCGCAACAGCCCCATCCGCCCCAGCGAGGTACTGCCCATCGACCTGGAACCAGTCCGCGAGGCCATCACCAGTGACAATCCTCTGCGGGCCGCTCTGGCTGCTCTGATCGCCTTCCACGCCCTGCGCCCCAGCCAGGTCGTCGCCATCCACCTGCACGACATCCGCGACGGCCGCCTGCACCTGTCCGACCGCGTGATCCCGCTTGCCGAACCCGTCCGGCAGCGACTGGCAGCCTGGCTCGACGAACGCCAGCGCCGCTGGCCAAACACCGTCAACCCACATCTGTTCCTCAACCACTACAACGCCATCCGCACCACCCCGGCCAACCCGATCTGGATCACCAAGACCATCGGCGTCTCCGCCCAGGCCATCCGTATGGACCGCATCCTGCACGAAGCCATCGCCACCGCCGGTGACGTCCGCCGACTGACCGATCTGTTCGGCGTGACCGTCCCCACCGCCGAGCGCTACGCCTTCAACGGCATCGAACCGACCGACCCAACCGCCGGTTCCCGAACCCAAGCCGTGAAGTAGCCTCACCGGTGCGTACCTCCCTTCAGTTCCGGGATGACAACCCTTCAGAAATCGCGAACCCACGGACCTTCTACAAAACCGTGGTCATCGACACCAGCGGCGGATACAACAGGAAGATCAGATAGGCGATGCCCAGGACGAGCAGGGGCACAGCCATGCGGGAGGCGGACTGCTCCGCCGCGGTTTCCATCTCCACCGTGGTGGCGGTGCGCATCGCCTGTGCGCGGGCGGCCAGGGCCGCTCGCACCCGGGCGCCTTCGGTGCCGGCCAGGTGCATGGATGCGGCCAGTTCGACCAGCTCCGATACCCCGGTGTCCTCGCCATAGGCGCCGAGGGCCTGCCAGGGCGGTTGCCGCAGGACCCGAGCCGTGGCGAGGACCTGCCGCAGCCGGATGGCCGCCGGTCCGCTACAGATCCCGGCGGCCTCGTCCAGGGCCTGCTCGATCCCAGCACCCCGGGCCAGGCTGATGGTCAGCAGGGTGAGCATGGTCGTCACCGTCTGCCGGGTGGCGGCCCGGTGCCGCTCGGCGACGGTGTGCAGCTGCGCGTCGGCCCACCGGAAGCCCAGCACCCCGCCGACGAGCGCCAACCAGACCGGCACCTGACCGTCGGCCCCCAGTAGCAGCGCGTTGGCGGGGATGACCAGCGCGCCGAACACGGTCGCGGCGGTCTGCTCAGCCAGGTGCTGGGTGGGGTCCTTCCCGATGGCGGCCAGGTCCTGGCGGACCCGGGCGCGGGGCAGGCCGAGCCGGCGGGCTGGATCGGCAACGAGGCGGTAGGCGCGGGATCGCCCCGTCACGACCGGCGGTGCGGGATGGCGGAGCGTTTCCAGGACCTCGGCCAGCCCACGACGGGGCGGGCGCAGCCCGTAGGCGATCAAGGCCAGACCGAGGCCAACCCCACCACCGGTCACCAACGGGCCGATCATGACCGTACTCCCGGGTTCGTGGCCTGACTGGCCGCGTCGTCGGCGTTCAGATCCAGCACCCGAGGCGCGGTCTGCTGGCGGGCCAACTGGTGCAGCCACCGGAAGCCGATCGCGAACAGGGCGCCCACCCCGGCGAGCACGATCTGCCCGGTCGGGGTGTCGTAGGGGCCAAGGAAGCCCCGGTTGAAGGCCACCAGGCCGACGGCCATGACCAGTGTGGTGGCGATGATCAGCTGCGCGTCGGTGGTGGCCTTGGCCCGGCTGCGTTCCACCCGTCGCTGCGCGGCGACCTCTTCCCGGGCCGCCGCCGCGAGCAGCGACAGGGGCTCGGCCAGCCGCGCCGCACCGTCGGTGGAGGCCAGCACCAGGGCAGCCACGATCGTGTCAGCAGCCGGGTCGGCCAGGTCGGCCGCGAAGGCCCGCAGCGCCACATCCAGCCGAACCCCACGGCGCAGCGCCGCAGCCAGCGCGGACACCTGCGGGCGGATCGCCGCCGGGGCGGTGGCTGCGGTGGCGATGACGGTCTGCTCCAGACCGGCGGCCCCGCCGAGGGTGGCGACCAGCGACTCGGTCCAGGTCGCCACTGCCTCCAGC
>JABDRL010000328.1 GCA_013041765.1 Dactylosporangium sp.
GAGTTGAGCTGGGCCGTGCCCGCGGAAGCCGTGCTGGGGTAGCTGGCGGGGACCGGATGGGGGCCAGGAGCCCGTGCGGTGGCTCCTGGCCCCCATCCGACCTCGGGGGCGCGAGGGGTCTGGCTCAGGGAGCGGACAGGGCCTCGGTCGGCGACAACCTGCTGGCGCGGATGGCGGGATAGAGCCCTGCCAGCGCGCCGATGCACAGGGTCGAGCCGATGCCCCCGGCCATCGCCCAGGTCGGGACGACGGTCGGCCACCCCTGGGAGAGGGCGTAACCGGTCGTGACGACGATCCCGAGGAACACCCCGCCCAGCCCGCCGAGCGCGGACAGCAGCAGCGACTCGGCCAGGAACTGGCCTCTGATCTGTCCCCGGGTGGCGCCGAGTGACCGTCGAAGCCCGATTTCGGACCGCCGTTCGAGGACGGAGATGACCATCGTATTGGCCACGCCGACCCCGCCGACCAGAAGCGCTACCGCGCCCAGGCCCAGCAGGAGCCCGGTGAACGCGTCGTCGGTCGCCTGTTTCGCGACCAGCGCGTCGGAAGGCCTGGAGACCTTCACCTCGTTGGCGGCCTCGGGGTTCGCGGTGGACGCGAGTACCCCGCGTACCGCGTCGACGGACTGCTCGGCCGACCGGGTGTAGATCTTCGTTGGGTGGTCGTCGAACCCGAGGTACGTCGTGGCCGCCGGCCAGCCGATCAGGGCCGCCGAGTCCAGTTCCGGCGCGAGGAGCACCGGTTCCAGGATTCCGATCACGACGAACCCCCGGCCGTTGATGTCGACCTGGACGTCGGGTCCCGCCGCGCCGACGCCGAGTCGCCGGGCGGCCGACGAGCCGAGGACGGTGGTCGGGTACTGGGCTGTCGCGTCATTGAGCCAGGTCCCGTTGGCCAGCGTGCCGCCGACGGTGTCCAGGATGCTCAGGTCGACGGCGTGGACGCCCAGTCCACCGGTCTCCGCCTTCGGGACCTTGTTCGATCGGTAGACGGGGGTGGCGGAAAGGAGCGCCGAGGCCGCCACCTCTCGCACCGGGGCGATTCGGGCGATCATCGACACCGACTCGACGGGCAACTGCGCGTCGTCCCCGAGGAAGGAACTGCCAGCCGAGACGGTGAGCAGGTCGGTGCCCAGCGTCGCCAGGGTCCGGTTCAACTCGGCCTGGGAGGAGGACGAGATACCGACAACGCCGACCATCGCGGCGATGCCGATCGCTATGCCCAGCGCGGACAGGAACGCCCGCAGCGGTCGGGTCCGCAGACCGATCGCGCCGACCCGGCCGATGTCGCCAGGGCGCATCCGGGCCGGGGCCAGCCTCGGCCGCCGGGCAGGCGCGTTCCCGGTGGTTCCCTCCACCGCGCTCATCTGCGGCCCCCGGGGGTCGACGGCGCGCTGTCGTGCACCTTCAGGCCGTCGCGCATGTGTACCTGCCGGGGAAGGCTCGCCGCGATCTCCCGATCGTGGGTGATGACGACGACGGTCGTTCCGGCGGCGTGGAGCTCATTGAGGAGGTCCATCACCCCGGAGCCGGCGACGGAGTCCAGGTTTCCGGTCGGCTCGTCGGCCAACAGCAGGGGCGGCTCGCCGACGACGGCTCGGGCGATCGCCACCCGCTGCCGCTCCCCGCCGGAGAGCTCGTGCGGGCGGTGACGCAGGCGGTGCCCCAGCCCGACGCGCCGCAGCGCGACCTCCGCGCGTCGCCTGCGCCGTCTGGGCGCCTCCCCCGAATACAGCAGCCCGTCGGCGACATTGTCCACGACGGATACCCCTGGCGCGAGGTGGAATTGCTGGAAGACGAAACCGATCCGGGTGGCGCGCAGGGCCGACAGCTCCCTGTCGGACAGTTTCGCCGCGTCGTAGCCGTCGATGACGACCGCGCCGGAGGTCGGGCGGTCGAGGGTACCGATGACGTTGAGCACGGTGGACTTCCCGGAACCGGACGGGCCGACGATGGCCAGCAGTTCGCCCCGGGCGACGGCCAGGCAGACTCCGCCGAGGGCGGCGACCCCACCGCCATACACCTTGGTCACATCCCGCAGCTCGACCACGGCCCCGGCCGGGTTTCCCCCGGGTGCCGGCTCACGCATCGGGCATCCCGACGGTCAGCCCCTCGGCCACGGCGTCCCCCGACACCTCGACCCGGCCGGAGGCGAACAGCCCGGTCCGTACCGCGATCATCCGGGTGGTTGACCCCTCGACGAGCTGGAGGCCGAAGCCGCCCTCGGCGAGCGCCAGCAGGGCGGACACCGGAACGGTCAGGACGTTCTCGCGTTCCGAGGCCGTGAAGGCGACCTCGACCGAGGCCTGGTCGTACGCTGCGAGGACCGTCGGATCGTCACTGGTGATGGTGACCTCGATCTTCGTGTCGGTCGTCGCCTCCTTGCCGCTGGAGCCGGGAGCGGTCTCGATGATGGTCTCGACGGTGCTGATCCTCCCGGTGCTCTCCCCGCCGTCCGGAAGCGTGATCGTCACCGTGGCGTCCTTCCTGGCCAGACGCTGGTCGTCAACGTCGATGGTTGCGGTGATCACGCGGTCGGTTCCGGCGAAGGACAGCACGGCCCCGCCCTGCCCGAGAACGCTACCCACCTCGGTGGCCTGGCTGTCGATCCGGACCTGGCCGGTCGCGTAGATGATCCGCCCCCGCTCGACCCGGCCGGTCTGGTCCAGGCCGAGGTCGTCCTGCCATCGCTCGACCGCGTCGGCGGTGGCCGAGGTGTAGTCCTCGTCGACGGTGAAACCGGTGTAGCCGAGGTCCCTGAGATTCTGCTCGAACGCCTTGACGTCCGCGCCGCTGACATCGTTACGCAGGGTCCGGTACGCCGGCAGGGTGCCGTAGAGGAGAACGACCGGGGTGTCGTTGACCCGGTACAGGGCCTGGCCCCGGGCGACCGTCGACCCGGTGTCCGGCAGCCAGGTCACCGTGCCGGCGAGCTGGGTCCCGACGGTGTGCGTCGTGCCGTAGCCCAGTTCACCGTCCTTGGTCTCCTGGTCGACCAGGGTCTGTCTGGTGACCTTCGTGGTGGCTGGGGGGAGGGTCGACGTGCCGGCGGTGTCCCGGGAGGCGCCGCCGAGACCGAGAGCTGCCGCAACTCCCGCGCCGATGACCAGCGCCACCGAGATGAGGGCCGCGATGGTCGCGCGCCGAGGTCGTCTGCGGGGTCGCGTCGCGACGTCGGCGGTGTCCAGGGTCGGCATACGCGTGTCGTGGGTCGTCGTCATCGCGTACCGCCCCGGGCGCCAAGACTCGGTCGGAGCGCCTGGCACTTGTCGATGGCGGTCTTGACGTTTGGATCGTCCCGATTGATGGCGCCCTGGCCGAGTTTGATGGAACCGTCAGCGGCCGGGTCGGGGAAGTCCGGAATCCCGTTCTCCCGCATGCACGTGGAGAACTGCCTGGCCTGCTCAAGCTGGGCCGGGTCCATCGTCTGCGGCTCTCCGCCGTTGACCGTGTACTGGTTGCACGCCTGCTGGGCGGCCTTGATCTTGTTGGGATCCGCGTCCTCCCCGAAGGCGATGCGCCCGGTGACGCCCGGTTCCGGATCCGCGACATCCAGTCCCTGCTCGCGCAGGCACTGGGTGAACCTCAGCTTCCGCTCGTCCTCCGTCAGCGTGCCGGCCGAGGCCGACGCGGAAGATCTGGCGCCACCGCCAGCTGTGGCAACCCCGGTCCCGTCGTCGGATCCGCCCCCGCACCCGGCGACACCGAACGCCACTACGGCGAGGAACGCGAGGAGGGAACCCGTCTGTGGTAGTCGCATGTCGTGGTTTGCCCTTTCGTGACGCCGGCCGTTCCGGCGTTCCCGATGTCACAACCTAGGAGCGCCATCGGACCCGGGACCGGTACCAGGGAATGAATCCGGGCGCCCGTACCGGTACCGCAGTACCGGTACCAGGGCGAACGGATCTCCTAGGTTGGGAGGTGAGAACGCCGGAACGGCCGGCTTCACGAGCGTGCCGCGAATGAGGACCCGTCCATGATGGAAATCCAGCGATTGGTGAAACGCTATGGCGATAAGATCGATGCCGATGGCTTGGATTTCACTGCCCAGCCGGGCGCCGTCACCGGTTTCCTCGGTTCCAACGGCGCGGGGAAATCCACGACCATGCGGATGATCGTCGGATTGGACGCGCCGACCAGCGGGCCGGCGGGTTCTCCCCTGGCGCGGCCCAGCGCCTCGGCGTCGCCGCGGCACCGGGCGGGTTGGGCTTCGCCCAGCTGGCAACCGGTGTCCTCGGCGTACTCCTGACGGCGGGGGAGTACCCGACCGGTCTGATCAGGGCGATCCTGACCGGTCTGATCAGGGCGATCCTGACCGCGGTGCCCCGAAGACCGCCGGTCCTGTGGTCCAGGACCGCCATCCACGTCGCGGTCCTCGCTGTCGTCTCGACGACAGCCCTGTTCGTGTCGTTCCTCTGCGGCGAGAGCATTCTGGCCGGTACGACGATCGCGCTGGGCCTGTCCGACGGCGGAGTGCTCCGCTGCCTCGCCGGAGGCGGGGTCTACCTCGCGCTGGTCGTCTCCCTGACACTGCTTCCCGTCCGCACGGACATCCACAACACCCCGCGAAACCCCGGGAGGTTCCGTGACGCCAGCTGAACTCGCTGGTGGGCCGCCAGCGACGCAGACCTACGCCGACGCGCTGCTGGACCATCCGAGTATCCACCGCTGGCTGGCGCTGGCGCGGCGACTGCGTGCGGCCGACCACGTCCGCCCCTGGCTCCTCGACAGTTGCATCGCCGGGTTTGTCGCGTTGCTCGGAGTCCACAGCGTGTTCCGCCCCGGGGTGCCCGGAGACGCCTTCGGCGTCTCCGCCGGAACCCCCGGGGCGTTCCTCCTGGGCACCGTGGCCGTCCAGGCTTTGCCCCTGGTGCTTCGCCGCAGGGCGCCGCTCACCGTTTTCGCGATCGTCGCGATCGCCTGCGTCGTGCAGCTGACCGAGCTGGTGACGCCGCGCAGCGACTTCGGCCTCCTGATCGCGTTGTACGGGGTGGCCCGCTACCGCAGCCCCCGGCAGCTGGCCGCGACGGTGGCTGGCACGCTGGGGATACTGGTGCTGGCGATGGTCCGGATCCCGTCGTTCAACCAGGATCGCCCGGCCGGGATGGGGGTGTTCTTCCTCTGCTGCGCCGTCAGCTCAGCGATCGCCATCGGCGTCGCGGCCAGGCTCCGCCAAGCCCAGCTGGTGAGCCTCGCCGAGCGCGCGGCCCGCCTGGAGGTCGAGCGGGAGCAGCGAGCGAGGCTGGCCACCATCGCCGAACGCGCCCGCGTCTCCCGGGAGATGCACGACATCATCGGCCACAACCTCGCTGTCGTCATCGGCCTGGCAGACGGGGCCGCCGCCGCGGCGGCGGCCGATCCCCAGCGCGCCATCGAGACCCTGCACCTGATCTCCGCCACCTCGCGCCAGGCCCTCGGCGAACTCCGGCGCACCCTCGGCGCGCTGCGGGAACGACCGGTCGGCGACGCCGACCGCGTCCTCCTCCGTCCCCAACCGGGAACGGCGGACCTGGACGCGCTGCTGGACCGGATCCGCGTTGCCGGAACCCCGGTCACGTACACCACAGCTGGCGACACCTCGGCGCTGGCCCCAGGAATGCGACTCGCCATCTACCGCATTGTGCAGGAGGCCCTGACCAACACCCTCAAATACGCGGCCAGCGGCACCGAGGTCACCGTGGCCCTCGACGTTGACGACACGCGGGCCCAACTCACCGTCGAGGACACCGGACCAGAGGCCGGTCATCGTCCGATCGTCCAGGATACATACGCGGGCCAGGGCCTGATCAGTATCCGCGAGCGGGCGATTCTCGCCGGAGGCACCGCGCAGGCCGGCCCCCGGCCGGGCGGCGGCTGGCGCGTGCACGCTGTTCTGCCCCTGGCCAGCGGGCGGGAGCGACGTTGACCACCGTTCTGATCGTCGACGACCAGCCGCTGCAACGCCTCGGCTTCCGGATGCTGCTCGACAGCAGCCCCGCGACCACCGTCCTCGGAGAGGCCGGCAACGGGGCCGACGCCATCCGCCAGACCGCGATCCTGCGACCTGATGTCGTTCTGATGGACATCCGGATGCCCGGGATGGACGGCATCGAGGCGACCCGCCGTATCCTCGCCACTGGCGGGCGCTCCCGGGTACTCGTCCTGACAACCTTCGACCTCGACGAATACGCCTACGCCGCGCTTCGGGCCGGGGCCAGCGGTTTTCTGCTCAAGGACGCCCTGCCAGACGAACTCCTCGCCGGGATCCGCGCCGTTGCGGCAGGCGACGCGGTGGTGGCCCCCGCCATGACCCGCCGGCTGGTGGAGGCGTTCACCGCAGGCCTGCCCAGGGGGACCGGCCAGCCCCAGGGGGATCCGCGCCTGAACTGTCTGACCCCACGGGAGCACGAGGTTCTCCGCGACCTTGCCCGCGGTCTCACCAACGGTGAGATCGCCGACCACCTCGGCCTGTCCGAGTCAACCGTCAAGACCCACGTCAGTCACACCCTCGTGAAGATCGGTGCCCGGGACCGCGTCCACGCTGTGATCATCGCTTACGACGCCGGCCTCGTCCGCCCCGAGTGCTGACCGGGCGATGCGGATACGAGGGACGCGCCGGAGCACATACGGGTCCTCGCAGTTCAGCGGGAACCGCCAGCGGGTTCGTAGGTCTTCGTGCATCCCGGGGCCCGGTCCGAGCCGACCCTGTCATGATCCCCTTCCCGCTTGACCGCCGTGCCCGCGGCCGGCCACCCCGGCGACGGGGGTGTTCCCCAGTCCGGCCGCGGGCACGGCGCCCGCCTGACCGGCGCCGCCTTCGGGACAAGACGCAGGGGAACCGCATGACGTCAGCGCTACGGGCAGGTGCGATAGGGATCGCGGTCTGCGCGACCCTTGCCGGGCTGCTCGGCGGATTCGCCGCGCGGCCCGCCGGGGCGAACGACCTCACGACAGCCCGGATCGCCGATCGGACCCTAAGATACGTCGGCGACCACCCCGATCAGCCGGTGATCGGGACCTGGCTGCAGAAGGCCGACTGGGTCGGCGTCCGGCGAGGCCTACGTCTCGCCGGCGTTGCTCGCGGCGGAGCCTGGTGTCCGGACCCGGTTCGGCGGCCTCGCCGGGACCATCGCCGCCGCCGGGTTGACCGACCCGCAGGAGTGGCTGGTGCATACCCGCCCGCCGGCCGGCCTTGAACCGACCGGCCCGAAGGTTACGGAGATCACCGGATTCGGTGAGCCCAAGCCCTACGACCTGTTCTCGGTGTCGGTCGGCGAGTACCAACCGCCCCGGTCGGCCCCGCTGCTCATGGCCGGTTTCAGGCTGGCCCCGGTGCCGGTCCTCGCGATCTGGTGGGCGGCGCGGTAGCGGCGGCGGCCGGGGCGCTGCTCGGGCGGCGGGAACTCACCCTGCCGCCTGCTGCTTGGCCTGACCGAGTGGAACCGCTGCGACCTTGTCCCAGCGGACGGCCTACCAGCCCAGGTGCTACCGGCGGGGCTGCTCATGGTGGCGGTGACCGCCGCGCTGACCGCCGTCGTGCCGCCGCTGGCCACCCGGCGGCTGCGGGGAGGGGCACCGGAGACCACGTCCACCGCGACCCAGATGCTGTCCCGGATCGATGTCGTAGTACGTTCGGCGTCCTGACGTCCAGGCTGCGGGGAAAGCGGATGAGATTCGAGATCCTCGGCCCGCTCACCGCCCGTACCGGCGACAACGCACCGGTGGTGGTGCGCAGCCGGAACGAGCGCACCCTGCTGGCAATGCTGCTGCTGCGGGCTGGCCAGCCCGTACACGTCGAGCACCTGGTCGAGGCACTCTGGCCGGACAAACCTCCGGCGTCCCACATGTCGAATCTGCACACCTACCTGTCGCGGCTGCGTGACCGCCTGCCCGATGTCACGATCGGGCACGTCAACGGCTGCTACCAGCTCCCGGTCACCCCGGCGGAACTGGACCTGCTGGAGTTCCGGGACCGGGCGGCGGCCGGCCGGGCGGCGCTGGATCGCGACGATCCAGCCACCGCGGTCGGACATCTGCGGTATGCCCTCGGCCAGTGGCGGGGCCGCCCGCTGGAGGGGACGTCCGTTGCCCCGCTGGAAGCCGAGATCGTCCAGCTGGAGGCGGAGCGCCTCGAGGCCGTCGAGGAACGGATCGCCGCGGAGTTCGCGGTTGGTGCCAGGCTCACCTCGGAGCCCGCTGCGGACCCTGCGGATGTCACCAGGAATGCTCGACCGGACGGCCCAGACGTCACACCCGCAACGGTGGGGCAACTGGTTTGCGAGCTACAGCGTCTGGTCACGGAGTATCCGCTCCGGGAACGGCTGCATGCCCATCTGATGACCGCGCTGTGTCAGGCCGGCCGGCGGGCGGATGCGCTCAGCGCGTACCACACTGCCAGGAAGGCCCTGATCACCCAGCTGGGGATCGAGCCCTGCCAGCAGCTGCAACGCCTGCACCAGGCGATTCTGCGGGGTGACGGGCCGGTCCTGCGCCGCCCCCGACGCCGGCGGCTCCCGGAGCGGAAACAGCCGTTTCCCGTGTGCCAGCTGCCTCCGCCCGTCACCGGTTTCGTTGGCCGGGGCGAGGCCATCCAGCGAATCTGCGCGCTTGCCGCGCCGACCGCGACGACCGTTCCCGTCGTCGTAATCTCCGGCCAGCCGGGAGTCGGGAAGAGCGCCCTGGCGGTGCTCGTCGCCCACCGGATCCGGGCGGAGTTTCCAGACGGTCAGCTGTTCGTCCAGCTCGGCGGGATCGGCGGGGAATCCCCCGACCCGGAGGGGGCGCTCACGCACGTTCTCCATGCCCTGGACGCCCCGGCGTCCGCCGTGCCCAGGGACCGGGCGGCGCTCAGCGCCGCCTACCGGACCAGGCTCGCAGACCGCAGGGTACTGGTGGTGCTCGACGACGCCGCCGATCCGGATCAGGTACGGGCGCTGACCCCGGGTACTCCGGGCAGTGCGGTCCTGGTGACCAGCCGCAGCCGGCTCAGCGGCCTGACCGACGCGACCCGCGTATCGCTCGGACCACTGGATGATGCGGAGGCCTGCCAGCTGCTGACCCAGATCGTGGGGCCGGCCCCGGGCGCGGGAGAGAACCGTCAGGTGGGCCGGGTCGCCGCGGTGTGCGGCAACGTGCCGCTTGCCCTGCGGATAGCCGGCACCAGGGTCGCCACCAGGGGCATGCGCCTGACAACGCTGGCCGACCGGCTTGACGACGAGCGCCGCCGCCTGTCGGAGCTGGTCATCAGCGATCAGCAGGTCCGGGCGAGTCTCGCGCTGAGCGTCGAGGCCCTGAGCGGCCCGGCCCGGGAGATGTTCACGCTGCTCGGACTGGTCGGGCCGGTGAGTTTCTCGGCCTGGACGGCCGCGGCCCTGGTGACCCGTCCGGACACGGACCGGGTTCTCGACGAGTTGGTCGAGGCTCACCTGCTCGACCCGGTGCCTGCGGAGTCGGAAGAACCGGCGGTGGGCGATACCAGATACCGCCGGCATGACCTGTTGCGGGTGTACGCGGAGGAGCTGGCGGCGGCGCTGCCGGACCAGGGTCGTGCGGCGCGGCTGCGGCTGCTGGAGACGGCCGTGGGGCTCGCGGACGTCGCGGCCCGCAACTCCCCCCGGGTCCTGACCTGGTCTCGGCTGGCCACACCGCCCCAGGCCAAGGTGGCCTCGGGGCCCGCGGTCCGGTGGGCCGCGGAACGGGCCGCGGCGCAACCGCAGGCCTGGCTGGCCGCGGAGCGGCAGCTGCTGCTGTCCTGCTTCGCGGCAGCCTGCATCGCCGGGGCGGACCGGCCTGCGGCGCTGCTCGCCGAGCGGATAGCACCATATCTGTGGGTCGGGGGATTCTGGGCGGATCTGGATCAGGTCCGGCGGCGGGGCAAGCTCGCCGCCCGCGCCTGTGGCCTGGAGCGGGTCCAGCTGCTCATGGAGTTCGTCGAGGGGGTGCTCCACCTGGTCCGGGGCAACCTGCTGGACGCCGCGGTGAGCTTCGCCGCCGGCGAGGCCGGTTTCCGCCGGCTGGGCGACCGGCACGGATTGGCCTGTGTCCTCAGCGACCAGGCGGTGCTGCACGACTATCAGAACCGGGCCGCGGATTCGGAGCGGGCGGCATGGGCCGCGGTGGAGCTGTTCCGGGCCGAAGGCGACGAGGTCGGGGCGATGCTGGCTTCCCCCGGGCGGTCCGCGGCCCTGCGCTGCCTCGGGCGGCTCGGTGAGGCGCTGGACGTGGACCGGGCCGTGGTCGCCGCGGCCCGGAAGGCGGGGGTGGCCCCGGTGGTGCTGGCGCGCTGCCTCCATGCCCTGGCCCTGAGCCAGTTGCTGGCAGACCGTCCCGACCGGGCATACGCCGCGGCGGAGGAGGCGGTTCAGCTGATGCACCGCACCGGTGACCGGTATGTCCTGCTCGCGGCCTTGCGGGACCTTGCGCTGGCCTCGGCCAGCCTCGGCCGGCGCAGCGAAGCGGTGGGCTTGTTGGAACGCAGCCACCGGCTCGCCGTGGAACTCGGTGATCGTCTCTGGGCGGTGGGCCTCGAACGGGACATTGCGGTCAGCTGGATCGGGGATGGGCGGTCGAATGAGGCGGTCGGTGTGCTGTGCCGCTGCCTTGCCGCCTTCCACGAGACGCGGTTTCGCGCCGGTCAGGCTACGACCCTGGGGGCGCTGGCCCGGGCATACGAGGACCTCGGCCGGGCCTCGGCCGGGCGGGCGGCTCGTCGGGGTGCCGCCCGGCTGGCCGATCCGGGTGATGCCCGGACACCGCGGCTCGCCGCGCTGGTGCTGCGGCTGGCGGATCCGGTAGGGCATCCGGGGTTCGAGTAGCGCGGGGCTGGGAGAGCCTCGGGCGGTGAGCCCACGGAAATGTCACACCCTGCGACTAGGGTCAACTCGTGAACCCCACCGATCGACCGAAACTGCTCAATGTCGCGTGTTGACTCAGGAATACGCGCCCTGGTCGACGTCCCGATATTCCGTTGTCGTTTTCCGCGAGATGCGGACAGAATGGAATTCCGGGTATGGACGACATTCGGGCGCGGTCAAAACGGTCGTGGCATGTGGTCCGGGGTCCACTGGGAATGGCAGCCACCGAGGAAGGCGATTCATCGTGACCGTGAATACGAACCATGTCGCGAGATCTGTCCCTGTTGATGACTCTCTGATGCTGTGGGAACGGTGGATTGCGGTGTGGAATGGCGAGGCGGCGCTGGCCCAGGACATTGTTGCCGACCAGCTGACCAGACATCTGCCCGGAGGTCGTGTGCAGTCGATGTCACGAGCCGAACTGGTTGGCCGGATCGCCCAGTTGCGCGCCTCCTGCCCGAATCCTGGCCTGGTCGTTGGTGTCGGTCCGGTCCTGCCCCAGGGAATGGTTGTCGGCAGGTGGGCGCTTCTGGAGTCGCGGGCCGGTCACGTCCGTGGCACGAGTGGTGATGCGGGGGACGAACCGCGTCGTCAGGGCGGGTCTGGGTGGATCGCCGGGGGTGCGGACATGCTCCGGATCGTCGAGCGGCGTGTGGTTGAGTGCTGGACGAGTTGTGATCTGACAGCGGTTGCCGAACTGGCCAGGGAACCCTCATGTCTGGAGTAGCAGCGTCGTACCGCTGTGCGCCGCTGTTGGTGTGACGTATCGCCGATCGGTCCGAATACGGCAGCCGTATCCGGACCGATCTCCCCCCTGGCCGCGGGTCACGTCACAAGTGACCATGCGGCTAGCTATTCAGGCGATGTCGGCGCCGGTTTTCAGCGGGCGAGTGCGCGGCCCTGCTTGTCCGTGAATTTTCCCGTAATGATCATGACTAGGTCAACCAGGACCCAGATGCCGAAGAAACCACCGATGGTGATGATTTGGAGAATGCCGGTCCCGACTTTGCCGACGTAGAAACGGTGGATGCCGAGGGTGCCGAGCAGGAGGCACAGCACGAGTGCGACCGTCCAGGACTTCTGCTCCACGGCCGAGGTGGTGCTCATATTCCATTCCCTTCAGCGGAACTGGGGGTAAGCGGGCGTCCGCTGGTTTGCGATCCCGTTATGGGCCGCAGTGATGCGGACCGTTCTCGTTCAAACAGCGCGTGACGCTAGCAGTCCATAGAAAGCAGTTCAAGATCAAATGCGGGAACCCCGACGGGCGTGTGGTGCGCGTGTGGTGCGCGTATGGCGCCCGGGCAGGACTCCATCTCCTTGGCAGAACAGGCGGCTGCCTTGCGCAGGATCTCCTGCTCCGTGTCCGATCCCCAGTCGGGACGCGCTGCGGACGTGCCCGCCCTCGCGGGCGCCGGCTCGGCTTCGCCCTGTCGATGATTCTTGCGGGCGGCGTTTCGTGCGGTCCGTCACCGTGGGCGCGCACGGCCCGTGCGCTTCAAGCATCAACGTGCCGTTGGACTGCTCGCCTGCTAGGTGACGGTGACGGTCGCTTCGACGGGGTCCTTCGGACCGCGAGAGGGCTCGGCGTCGCATTTCGGCGGGCTGGAGCGGTAGCAGTACTGAAAACGCATGGTGGTCGTTCCGGCCTTCAGCGCCAGGAACTGCCAGGCCAGAGTGGAGGAGCAACCGTCTGCGTCCTTGGGGCAGGCGTTCTCCCGGTCCAGAAGGGTGCCGTGATCCTCCAGGATCAGCGGGTCTGGTTTGGTGACCAAAGTCCAGCTGTCACCGGCAGAACCGTTGTAGCGGCCGAAGTCGATGATGAGCTGCTTCCCAGCGGGGATCGAGATTGCTCCGGCTTCCCCGATCGGCACCACGATAGGGGCGCCAGGTGGGGTTTCGCTGGGGTCGTCATCCCGATTCAAGATCATAATTCCGGTTACGGCAGCAACCACGATCGCCACCGTGGCGGCGAGCCCGAGCAGGTATTTCTCTCCGTGGCGCATGGTCGGGAGTGTAGAGGGCCGCGGCAACGGCAACGGTGTTCGAGCAGGCGTCCACACATATAGATCTTGTGATCGCAGGCCGGAAGCGCAGACGCGTCGCAAGAACGTGGTACCTGGGGGTGTGATTACCTGCGGCACTGATTTGATCATGCCTTTCGGGACGAAACCCGGACGCGCGAAGCCAGGTGTGTCGCCACGCGGAGCTTCGATGGAGCCGGATTCATAGGCCATGATCACCGCTTGGGTGCGATCGCGTGCGCCGAGTCTGGTGAGCACATTGCTGCCGGGGGTCTTGACCGTTTCCGTCACGAGATCACCGCAGGGCAGCACGCCGTTATTGATACCCGGTACCTGTCGCCCGAGTCTGTGGTCGATGTAAGAAATCGCGTTGCCGGGCGACCGGACTGGGTGGGAAAGGTGGTGTTCGCCGAATGACGACCGGCGGGCGAAGCCGATCTGATGTGGCTGGGTGGTGCGAACATGCGCGGGGGTGCCCTCGATGATGCTCGCGGCGTCGTCTGCGGGCCGGTGCACATCGACGAGTCAGCGACGGCTTCGATCGACGGTCCCGAGCTCGAGCGGTGGTTGCGATTCCACGCTGGAGCAAGCATCCAGGTGCTGACCGGCGATCCGGCGCCGCACAGGGGAGCGTAGACATGACGTACGACCTGACGATCATCCCGGTGGTCGAGGACGCCGAATTCGATGAGCTACCCGGTCTCGAGGTGGGAGTGGGCCACCCTGACCGGGCGTTCGTGCACTTCACCACCGCAGACGGGCTCGGCAGCGGCCACGGCGCCGAGCCGGGCGCCGAGCCGTGGCCGAACACCCTCGCCTGGGACTACAGCGGCCAGCGGACCGACTACGACCCCGTCAAGACTCGGGTCACCCCGGCGGCGGCTCGGCAGGCCGCTCGGCAGTACGTCACGACCGGTCAGCGCCCGACCTGCGTCGAGCGGGGCCGTCCGACCACCCCGCAGTGACCCCCCGCCAGCGGTCTTTCCCTGGGGCCGGACACCGGCGCGCGGACCGTGCGACGGTCTACTCCGCCTCGTGCGGGCGGAGGGCGGTGTGGCGACCGCCCCGCGAGCCGAGCCCCACCGCACCGAACTGGCGATCAGCGGACCGCTGGCGACTCGCTCCCGGTCCGCCTGGCCAGCGCCGTCGTGGTCGAGGTCAGCCGCCACCGACCGCGATGTCCATGTCGACCTGGTCCTCGAAAGTCCCGTGCTGTACCAGGAACGGGGCCACGGTGTCACGCTGCGGGGCAGCACATGCGCGCTGCCCCGCAACATCTCGAACGCGGAGGGAGGGAGTGCTGGCGAACTCGTGCTCCGCTCCTCAACACCGAGGCCCGGGGGAACCCGCAGGCATTCGCTTCGGCCAGCCGCTGCGCGCCGCGACGGTGCCGCGCCCGTCGCCCGTCACACACGCCGTCACAGTGCGGACAGCGCCCGGACCGATCCCGTGTACGCGCTCCGCGCGCCGGCGGTCAGCCGGAGCTTGGTCACGCTTACCCGGGAACCGATCAGCTCGCCGTTGACGTAGGTCTCCATGCCTGAGGCTGTATCACCGTTGTACTGGGTGCACCGGTAGTTCACCGTGACGATCGGGAAGCCCGGTTCCTGCGAACTGGACGTGCGGCACGTGGGCACCAGCTTCGTGACGACGATCTGATGGGCATGGGCCAGGACCGTGCTCAGGCCGGCGGTGCTGAATCCGGCCCGCTGGCGGGCGATCAGGGCCACCGGGCCGACGATGCCGAGCGCCACTCCCGCCATGTCGATCGCCGGCTTCGTGGTGAGGGTGGCGAGCAGGCTGTCCGCCAGCGTCACGCAGGCCGTCGCGTCCTGAGCCCAGGTCTGCAGGACGTCGGGATTGAAGTGGTCGATGTCGGCAAGCTCGATCACGTGCCGGGTGGCACAGGCCCGGACCTGCGCCGTGGCGATGGCCTCCGTGTGCGAGATGATCTCGTTCTTCGCGGTGTCGACCGCCGCCACGATCTGTTCGGTCGCGTCGGCAAGGGACAGGCTGCCGCTGGAGTACGAACTCCAGAGTTTCACCAGCCGGATGCCCACATCGACCACGAGCTTGGTCGCGGCCAGCGGTGGTATGGCCGCCTGCGCCGGCTGCGCGCCGATGGGCGCAGTCACGACGACGGCCAGCGCTCCGGCGATCGCCGCTCGCGTGAGTCGTTTTCTGACCTTATGCATGTGACCTCCTCCGTGGAGTGGTGACGCCTGCTCATCGAGGTATGGTGACCAAGAAGGGTGAGTATCCACATTGATCACTATCAAGTCTAAATAGTACCAATTTAGACTTGAATGGGACTGGAATACTGCAGAGATGGTGGATCCCGTGGGATCGATATCGTCGAATAGGCAGCCCCCCGAACTGTCATCGTCAGCGGTGGTCGAGGCCATGACCGCCCCGCCGACAGCATCCACCACCACGCTGGGACGAAATCTGACAACCTTCTGAGATAGACCCTTACAACGTTCTGAGCGTGGTGCTCTCGACGTTGCCGGTACCGCAGTGCCCGACTTGGAGGGCGTGATGGAGCTGCACTTGCTGGGGCCGGTGGAGGCGATCGCTGACAGCGGGGACGTGGTCGACATCGGCGGACCGCAGCGGCGGGCGGTGCTGGCCGCACTCGCGGTCGATGCGGGGCGCCTGGTCACCCGCGAGACGCTCATCGACCGGGTCTGGGACCAGCGTCCACCGGCCTCGGTCCACGCGGCCGTCTACGGCCACGTCGCCCACCTCCGTCGCCTGCTCGACCAGCCCAGCCGCGCGGCCCGGTACGTGCAGCGTCAGCCCGGTGGGTACGTCCTGCGCGTCGAGCCCGACCTGGTCGACCTGCACCGCTTCCGGCGCCTGATGACCGCTGCCCAGGAGACCAGCGACGTCGAGCGGGCCGCGGTGCTGCGGCAGGCGCTGGCGCTGTGGCGGGGCCATCCGCTGGCGGGGGTGACCGGAGACTGGGCGGCGCGGATGCGCCAAGGCTGGCTCGCGGCGCGGCTGGATGCGGTGGTGGCGTGGGCAGATGCCGAGCTGGCCCTCGGCAATCCGGGCCGGGTGGTCGGCGCGCTGACCGACCTGACCGGTGAGCATCCGCTGCACGAGGCGCTGACCGGGGCGCTGATGCGCGCGCTGGCCGCGGCCGGCCGGGCATCCGATGCCCTGGTGCGCTACACGGCCATCCGCCAGCGGCTGGCCGATGAGCTGGGCGCCGACCCCGGCGGTGACCTGCAAGCGCTGTACCACACGACGCTGCGCGGTCAGCCGGCACAGCCCCGCCC
>JABDRL010000335.1 GCA_013041765.1 Dactylosporangium sp.
GGGCGGGCTCTACCGGAATCCGACCGCGGCCAGGCGTTCCCGACGAAGCCGCTCCGGCCACGTGTCATTGATCGGGGTGGGGGTGACGCCGGTCGCCCACAACAGGAGCAGGTCACTGAGCGCCGGATTGCGGGCCAGGGCCGGGCCGTGCAGGTAGGTGCCGAGCACCCGGCCGCGCCACGCCCCCTCGTCCGTGCCGTTGTTGCCGATGCCGGTGGTGATCTCGGCCAGGGGATGGGCCTCCGGCCCGAGGTGCGTGCGTCCACCGTGGTTCTCGAAACCGGTCAGTGGCGGCAGCCCCAGCGCGGGGTTGACCTCGCCGGCCAGCTCGCCAACCGCGCGGGACGGGCCCCGGTCGGACTTCAGGTCCAGCAGATGCAGCCCGGGGTACTGGGCGCCCTTCGCGAAGAAGGACTCGCCGAGCAACTGGTAGCCGGCGCAGACGGCGAAGGCGACCGCTCCCCGGACGACCGCCCGGTGCAGCCCTCCGTCGGCCCGGAGCCGCTGGGCGGCGAGGGCCTGGGGACCGTCCTCCCCGCCCCCGAGGAGGTAGATGTCCCCGTGCTCCGGCAGCGACTGATCGGAACGCACCTCGATGCACTCGACGGCGAATCCGCGCAGGGCGGCCCGCCGCTCGATGATCAACAGGTTGCCCCGGTCACCGTAGGTCGACAGCAGATCCGGGTAGATCCAGACGATCCGAAGGCGCGACTCAGTTGACACGATCCAGCTCCGCTCGAATGTCCTGGAACGCGGTGTAGTTGGCGATGACCTCGAACCACCCGGGCGGTACCGCGGCGAGGGCCTGGCCGAAGGACGTGACGTGGTCGAAGGGCACGCCGTTGACCTCCAGCCGGACGGCCAGGTCCATGGCCCGGTCGCCGGTGATCAACACGCGCCGGCCCCGCAGGGGGGAGAAATCGACGTCGTAGAGCCACGACGTGTCCAGCCCGTCCGGGTCCCTGGCGTTGATCGACAGTAGGGTCGGCGCCTGCTCCGCCATGTCGAACGCCTCCAGCCAGCCCGCCGGGTTCTTGGCGAGCAGGAGGCGGATGGTGCGCTCGTCGCGGACGACCGTGGCGTACCGGCCGGCGATGGAGGTGACATCGGCCAGCCGGGGCAGGGCGTGGATGATCGGTGCGCCGAAGCAGGTGGCGATCGCCAGTGCCGTGGCGGCATTCGCGAGATTGACCCGGCCGGGCAACTGGAGCCGCACGTCCCGGTAGGTGCCAGAGGGGTCGATCACCCCACCACTGGCGACGGCCCACTGCGGGGTGGGCCGGCTGAGGCTGCAGCCGTTGCACCACCAGCGGTCACCGTCCCGCTCGATGCGCGCCCCGCACTCCGGGCACACCCAGGAGTCGTCATGCCAGCGCTGGCCGGCCGCGACCCAGGTCACCGACTTGGCGGTCGCCGCGGCCCAGGTGACCATCGGGTCGTCGGCGTTGGCGACGATGTGCACCTCTGGATGCGCCTCGATGGTCGTTCGCCACAGGTCCGCCATCATCGCGACCTCTTTGGCCCGGTCGAGCTGGTCCCGGCTGAGGTTCAGCAGCCCCACCACCCTGGGCCGGGTGGCGGTGAGCACCTGATCGAGGTAGTGCTCATCGACCTCCAGCACGGCGTAGCGGGTCGTGCCGGCCTTGGCGAGCGCGGACGCGTGGCCGGTCGGCATGTTGGCGCCGAGCCCGTTGGTTGCCACCCGGCCGAGGATGCTCATCGCCGCCGTGGTCAGTCTGGTCGTGGTGGTCTTGCCGTTCGTTCCGGAGATCAGCGCGATGTCCCTGCCGGCCGCGAGATTGGCCAGGAGTTCCGGGTCGATGATCAGCCCGATTCTGCCGCCGATGACGGAACCGTCACCCCGCCCCGCCGCTCGGGACAGTGCGGCGGCACTGCGGGACAGCGAGGTGGCGAGTTTGCTTCGCAGCGGGAGTCCCTTGGCCGTCATTGCGCTCCAACACCAGGTCGACGTTGGGGCGACCTTACTCCACAGGTTCCCTCCACTTTCCTCCACCACTTTCGTTCGTCCGACCCTCTTGCGCATACGGCTATCGATTTCCGCAGCGCCTTGTCCGTTTTAGAGGTTTTTGTGGGCGTCGATTTGGCACTGTCGGCATCCTGACCAAGTTCACCCGTAACCTCTGACATCCATTGTGGATGACCTGTGTTGACGTGGGTTTGTAACCCCTGAGATGCCTTCTGGCCAGCAGCTTTCCCGTTGACGGTGGAGGGAAGTGGAGTACAGTGGGGGCCAATGGCGGAGCCGGGGGGCTCTGTCGGCCCCGGGAAACCGAACGCTGGCGGGGAGGGGGGTGAATGTCGGTTGTTCCTCGGCACTCACACGCCCCGTCTCGACGACAAGGGTCGGCTGATTCTTCCGGCGAAGTTCCGGGACGAGCTCGCTGGAGGTGTCGTGGTCACGAAGGGGCAGGAGCGTTGCCTGTACGTGTTCCCTGCGGCCGAGTTCACCCGGATCGCCGCCGAGTTGCGTGAGCAGCCCATGGCGCACAAGGCGGCCAGGGCGTACAACCGGGTGTTTTTCGCCAGCGCGCATGACGAGATCCCAGACAAGCAGGGGCGCGTGACCATTCCGGCTCACCTGCGGGAATACGCCGGCCTCAGCCGCGACTTGGTCGTTATCGGGGCGAGCACCCGGGTTGAGATCTGGGACAACCAGGCCTGGGATGCCTACCTCACCGAAAGCGAGGGTGATTTCGCCGACATGGAGGAAGGGGTGCTGCCGGGCGGGTTGTAACGAACGGCTGGGCACCGTCGCCCCCGCGAAGGGGCGACCTGCGCTGTCTTCCGCACCGTGAGATCTCCAGCCGCTGGGCGCTCCTGGCACCACTTCCCCGGTGCCAGGCCGGCGAGCGGATGGGGATCTGGCGAGGCGGAAGAGTACAACCGTGTGACGAGGGCGGCCGCGAACCGCCGTCGGTGGACGGTACAAGGGGGTCGACGATGGGGACGCGGGGCACACACGTTCCGGTGCTGCTACAGCGCTGCCTGGAACTGCTTGCCCCGGTACTGGCCAGACCCGGGGCGATCCATCTCGACGCAACCCTCGGCCTCGGCGGGCACGCCGAGGCCGTACTGTCCGCGCACCCGGCGGTCGTCCTGGTCGGGCTCGACCGGGACGGTGCGGCGCTCGCCCGGGCGGGGCGCCGGCTGGCGCGGTTCGCGGATCGAACCCACCTGGTGCATGCCGTGTTCGACGAGATTCCCGAGGTGCTGGACGAGCTCGGGCTGCCGGGTGTTGACAGCGCGTTGTTTGACCTCGGTGTCTCCTCGATGCAGCTGGACGAGGCGGATCGCGGGTTCGCCTACGCCCAGGACGCACCCCTGGACATGCGGATGGACCAGTCGGTCGGAGTCACCGCCGCGGACGTGGTCAACACCTATTCGGTGGCCGACCTGGCGAGGGTGCTGCGGGTCTACGGCGAGGAGCGATTCGCCCGGCGAATCGCGGCCTCGCTGGTCCGGGAGCGGGCAACGACGCCCGTGACCTCCTCCGCGCGGCTGGCGGCGCTGGTGCGGGACGCCATCCCGGCGCCAGCGCGAAGAACCGGCGGACACCCGGCAAAACGTACATTTCAGGCTTTGCGGATTGAGGTGAACGGGGAGTTGGCGGTGCTGGAGCGAGCGTTACCGCGTGCGTTCGACGCGCTGCGACCCTCCGGGCGCCTGGCGGTGATGGCGTACCACTCGCTCGAGGACCGGCTGGTCAAGCGGGCGATGGTGGCCAGGGCGAGATCGCGGGCGCCACTGGGGCTCCCGATCGAGCCAATCGGCACCGGGCCGACGGTCCGGCTGCTGACCAGGGGGGCGGAAAGCCCAGCGGGGGCGGAGATCGAGGTGAACCCGCGGGCGGCATCGGCTCGACTGCGGGCCGCCGAGCGGATATGAAATGTTCGCATATGCGGACATTGACTATTTTGATCTGTTTTAAGGGGGAGGTGCAGAGCACAATGACAACGCTGTCGAGCAATCGGCATGGCCGGACGCCCGGGGGCGTTCCGCGGTCGGGGGGCCGGACCACGGAACGCCGGGGCTTCGCCGCGGATAGCCCAGGCACCGAGCAGCGGGAACTGGTGGAGCACCCGGTCGTCGGGGCCGTCGCGCTGGCATCGAGGGCGCGGGTGGTGCCGCAGGCACCGGGCGACTCGATGCCCGATACCGGAGAAGCCGGTCCCGGGCCGGGACTGCGGGTCGCACCGCCGGCGCTGGTCCGCACGCCGCGGACGCCGTTCATCGTGATGGTCCTGCTGCTGGTGGTTGCCGGGGTCATCGGCATTCTCGTGCTCAACACCAAGATCAATGAGAACGTGTTCCGGCTGCACGACCTGCAGCAGACCCAGGCCACGCTGGACACGCAGGAACAGCAGCTGGAGACCGACCTCGCGGAGCGGGCCGCGCCGGGCACCGTCGCGGGCAAGGCTCGGGAGCTGGGCATGCAGCTGCCGACCAAGCCGCCGACCTTCATCGTGCTGCCAGACGGGCGCCGCCTCGGCGTGCCCCAGCCAGCGGTGGGGAACTAGGCCATGCCGTCGCGCGGGGATCCTCCCTCAGACGATGAGGTCGCGGCGCGGCGCGGCGGCATGTCCGCCGCTCGGCGCTACAC
>JABDRL010000349.1 GCA_013041765.1 Dactylosporangium sp.
AATGCTCCCCGCACGCTCCCCAGACCCGAAAACGGCCCGCCATCTGATCTTGATGGCAGGCCGCTAACCTGGGAAAACATCGGGTGGGCGATACTGGGATCGAACCAGTGACCTCTTCGGTGTGAACGAAGCGCGCTCCCGCTGCGCCAATCGCCCCAGACAGGACTCGACTGTACCGGATCGCTGGCGCCGTTCGCATCGGGGTTCCCCGCGTGGCGAGTGGGGCGGGGGAGTAGCACGACCGGGTCCTCGGGCACAGCGTGCCACGTCCGATCTTCGGGTGATTTTACCATTCCTCGGTTGGAGGTCGCTCTCTGGTCGCTTTCGTCCGCACGGGACCGTCACCGACGGGAACCGGCGAACGTTACCGAATTGAACTCGACGTCCGAGTCCCACCTGTTTTCGCGCTTCCCGGTTGCCGTGCTTCGCCGGTCCGTATACCCGCTGCGGTCCGTATCAGGGTGCAATCGGGTCTCGCAATCCCACTACTGGGTGAGATCAGCGGATGACGGTGCGTAACAATCGTAGAGCGCCTGACTATGGGAGGGCGGGGCCGGGAAAGCCCTGAAGCGGTGCCGGGGGGAGTACGACATGAGTGCCATTCGACCGTCGACCGTTGAGGTCGAGACGTCATTACGGCTGGTCGCGCCAGATGCGACCGCCCTGCCAGTTCGCGCGAGTCTGCGCTACGACCCGCAGGATCCATATGCGGTGCACGTGCTCTTCCACGCCGAGTCTGCGGGCGGTGAGCCCGTGAGCTGGTCGTTCGCCAGAGAGCTGCTGGTCGCTGGGCTGGATGAGCCAGCGGGCATCGGCGATGTCAGAGTCTGGCCGTGGAACGGGCCGAGAGGCGATTTTGTCGCGCTTGCCCTGTCCTCGCCGGATGGTAATGCGCTGTTTGAAGTGCCCCGGAGCGTCCTCGTGCGTTTCCTGCGGCGTACCTATGTTGTCGTACCACGTGGTCGGGAAACGGACCACCTCGACGTCAACACCGCTGTGACCAGGTTGCTCGCCGGACGTTGACGGTTGGGGACTAGGCGTTGACAGTCAGGCGCCGGAGTGCCGGAGTGCCGGAGTGCCGGAGCGCCAGGGCTGAAGTGCTGAAGTGCTGAAGGGGTGTGCGGGCTGGTCCTCGGGCCGGTCCGCACACCCCTTCAGTGTTCCGGATGCGGGCGTGCCGGTTCCGGCTGCCCGAGGAGGTGGAGAAGCTCAAGGAGCTCGCGGACCTCGGGCCGGCGCCGGTCGTCGGGCGGCACGGCCTGGATCACCTGCCGGGCGACCTCGTGCACCATGTCCCGGTGCTGGGGCTCCGGGAGTTCGGTGAGTACCCGGCAGGCATGCCTGGACCCCTCCGCGACCGCACCCTGCCGGGTCAGGCACAGCGCCTGGTGCAGCCGGACCTGGGCACACCCACTCGATTGGGAGCTGGGGTACAGGGCGATCGCCGCCCGCTGGGCCGCGTCGGCTTCCCCCGCGTTTCCCAGGAAGCTGTGGACGAAGCTTTCCGTGTGGCGCAGCCGGACCTCGGACCAGCCGTAGACCGACAGCGGATCATCACCCCGCCGGACCGGCAACCGCTCGGAGAGCCTGCGCACCACATCCAGCGCCACCAGCGCTTCCGCTGATCGTCCCGCGACGGCCAGGGTCTGGGCCCGCCCGGCGTACACCGAGGCCAGCCCGGCCAGCGGGCAGATGGTGATGGCCGAGGCCAGGTCGGCGAGGTCCAGGAGGGCCTGCGCCGGGCGGCGGTCGTACAGCCCGTGAATGATCTCCCGTCCCCGGATCCAGGTGCGCACGGCGGCGTCGCCGGAGGCGTCCGCGGCCTGGCCGGCGGTCCGCCACCAGCGGAGGCTGGCCCGGGCGTTGCCGAGATCGCTCAACGTGTGCGCGACCAGCCCGGTGAGCTGCGCGACCACGCGCCGCATGGTGCGCTGGTCCGGCTCCCGGCGCAGGCGCCCCAGATGATTCTGGGCGATCGTCAGATCGACGGCCAGATCCTCCAGCAGCTCGGCCGGACTCGTCGTCACGTAGGTACTGCCGTACTCGGCGGCGATCCGCTCCCACTCGGCAAGATCGACGTGGCTGAAACCGGCGACGGCCTGGGTGACATCGTGCCGGAACGATTCCGCCGCCGCCGGCAGCCCCCAGGCCGTCACGCCGATGGCCGCCAGCCCGGTGATCAGCCCGCGTCGCCGGAGACTGCTCCGGTCGGGCGACCGCTCCTCTGGCCGGTCGGTGGCCGGGGGCAGCGAGACGGCCCCGGCCGGGGACTCCGGTGGTTCGGCCGGCCGCCGCTCCAGGACGGCCGTGTCGGCCGCGCTGCGTTTGGGGTAGAACCCCAGCGCGGCATCGGTCGCGACGCGCAGCACGGCCCGGAGCGCCTCCCGGTAGTGGGCCCGGGGCCAGCGGTACTCGCCAAGCTCGTACTTGCCGATGTGGTTGGCGTTCATGTCGAAGATCCGCTGGGTCTCCCGAAACAGGTACGCGTTGACCGCGTCCGCCAGTTCCTCCCGGGACATCGGCTGTCCCGATCCTGACGGTGACGGCATGCTGAGGCGGGCCTGGCGAAGCAGGTCGTTGCGCCGGGGCTTGCGGTCGTTCACGGGTGACTTCCCAACCGTTTCCAGAGTGCCTGCAGGGGAAGGCCGCCACTACGATTTCGTGATATAGCGACTAGCCGATATGGCTATATAGCCTTCCAGCGTCAGCAATCCGGCGCAAGTCCCCTGAACTGTGTTTTAGCAGCTCAAGTGCCATCTTCCGAATCGATACAACCCCGATTCTCCCGGGTCGCAGGGTTCTACCTGCTATTCGGGGTTTCGGGATTCCCCGACGGTTCGTGACTGTAGGTGCGCGATACGCGAGATGTCGATGGATGGATCACTTTGCCCCCAGGCGGGTCCGCGCCGACCTCCGCATCGAACCACGAATCGAACCCCGGACCGAACCCCGGACCGATCTTCACGCCGAGCAGACCGCGAAGGAGAGCGCTGTGCCGCCCGCGCTGGCCGATGACTTTTTCCGGCTCGCCCACGATGACACGACCGGCAAGCCGCTGCTGCACCCCCGGGCCGTCGGCATCGGCTTGGCCTCGGCCCTGCTCGGCGAGCTGGTGTGTGGCCGACGCATCGGGATCCACGCCGGGCGGGTCTACCTGCACGACCACACTCCGCCGGAGGACGCCCTCGCCCACGCGACGTTCGCGCAGCTGTCGGCGCAGCGGCAGTACGACGGGGTGCGCACCTGGTTGGGGTTCCTGAGCCGGACGGCGTCCGAGGACGTGGCCGCCCGCCTGTGGCGGGCCGGGCATCTCCGGCCGGTGACCAGCCGCTGGCCGCTGCGGCACGCCGTCACCTATGTGCCCACCGACACCCTGGTGGCCGTCCGCCCGGCGATCCGGCTGACCGGCCGGCTGACCCGGCGGGAACGCCTCGATCTGGTCGACGCCTTTCTCGCCTGCCTGTGCGCGGCGACGGGCCTGGACCGGCGTCTGCTGCGGGACGCCCCGCCCCCGGTCCGGGAGCACACCGCCGGCCTCGTCCACGGCGCCCCGGCCCCACTGCGGGAACTGCTCACCCACACCGTCGCGGCGGTCGGGGACGCCGTCCTGGCCTATCGCACCTGAGGTCCGCTCCGCGGTCCCACCGTTCCGATCCACCGATGATCCATGTTGGAGGTTCTTTTGATGCCCCGATCCGTTTCGGCGCTCCGGATATCCAATCCGGTCGCCAGCACCCTGGCGGCCAACCGCCTCGGCGTTCCAGCGGTGATCTTTTTCGTCCTGTCCGCGGCCACCCCGCTGACCGTGGTGGCCGGCGTCGTCACGACCGGCTACGGGACGACCGGCCTGATCGGCATGGCCGCCGCCTTCGCGCTCGTCGGCGTCCTGCTGGCAACGTTCAGCGTGGGGTATGTCGCGATGGCCCGACGGGTGGGGAACGCGGGGGCGTTCTACTCGTATCTTGCCCGGGGACTGGGCCGACCCTGGGGCGTCGGTGGCGCCTGGGTGGCGCTGCTGGCCTACAACGCGCTCCAGACCGGACTGTACGGAGCCATCGGCGCGGCGGCCACCCCGCTGCTCGACCAGTGGGCCGGTCTCCATCCACCGTGGTGGGCGGTCGCGGGGATCGCCTGGGCGCTGACGGCGGTGCTCGGACTGCTGCGGGTCGACGTCAACGGCACGGTGCTCGCAGTCCTGCTCCTGGCGGAGGTCGCGGTCATCACGGTCTTCAGCATCGCCGATCTCCTGCACCCCGCCGGTGGCCGGGTGTCGCTGCTCGCCCTGTCCCCGGGCAACCTCGTCGGCCCGGGAGCCGGCGCGATGCTGATTCTCGCGGTGCTGGGATTCGTCGGCTTCGAGTCGGCGGTCGTCTTCAGCGAGGAGTCGAAGAACCCCCGCCGGACCATTGCCCTGGCGACCTACCTGTCCGTCGGGCTGGTCGCGGCGCTCTACACCCTCGCGGCCTGGGCGATGACCGTTGCCGTTGGCCCGGACCGGATCGCGGCGGTCTCCCGGGAGCAGGGTACGGAGGTGATCTTCAACCTCGCGGGTGCCCACCTGGGGTCCCTGGCCCGCGATATCGGCCATGTCCTGTTCGTGACTTCCCTGCTCGCGGCCATGATCGCATTTCATAACACGACAAGTCGGTACATGTTTGCCCTTGGTCGAGAAGGGGTACTTCCTGGCAGGCTCGGGCGAACGGCGTTGAGCACCGGGTCGCCGAGCGCCGCATCCATGGTCCAGAGCGGGATCGGTCTTACCGTGATCACTATCTACGCCGTCGCCGGATGGGACCCGCTCGTCCGGCTGTTCTACTGGGGCGGGACCGCCGGGGGCCTGGGCGTGCTGTTCCTCATCGCCTCCACGGCACTGGCCGTCGTCGTGTTCTTCACCCGTCATCCGTCCGGGGAGCACCTGTGGCGCAGGCGGATCGCACCACTTCTCGCCGTCGTTGCGCTTGTCGTGGTGGTTGTGCTGGCCGTTGGAAACATCCCGACGCTGCTGGGAGTGCCGGGTGGGCATCCGTTGACCTGGGCGGTGCCGACCGGATACCTGATCGCGGCGGCCGGGGGAACCGCCTGGGGCTGCCTGCTGCGCACGACCCGCCCGGAGGTGTACCGCCGGATCGGTCTGGGCGCCAAGGCCGCGACGTGCTGGGCGGAGACCGGGCGATGACCGGCGACCTTCCGGCGATCGTGCGGGCGACCCCCGACGACATCGGGGCGGTCGCGGACACCATCGCGGCGGCCTTCTGCTCCCTGCAGGCGGCGACCTGGTTGGTGCCGGACCGCTCGTCGCGACGGCGCGTCCTGGCCGCGGACTTCGCGATTCTCGCCGATCACGCCATGGACCACGGGGCCGTGCACCGGCTCGCGGACGGATCGGGCGCGGCGGTGTGGTTGTACCGCGACGGACCGATTCCCCCGCCCCCGGACTACGACCGGCGCCTCGAGGCCGCCTGCGGCCCCTTCGCCGACCGGTTCCGCACGCTCGACCTGCTGCTCGACTGCCACCGCCCGGCCCAGCCGCACCACTACCTGGCATGTCTGGCGGTCCGGCCGCCCGCGCAGGGCACCGGCCGCGGCACCGGCCTGCTGCGGCACGCCCACGCCCACCTGGACGCGATGGGTACCTCGTCCTATCTGGAGGCGACGGGTCCCCGGGTGACGCGGCTGTATGCCCGCTGGGGCTACGAGCGGCTGGCGCCGTTCGCCCTGCCAGACGGGACTGGCTTCTACCCAATGTGGCGGGACGCGACCTAGGACCGGCCCCGCGGCGATGCCCTGACGGGTTTTCCCGTCAGGGCATCGCAGTCCTAACTCCGAGTAAAGCGATCGGTGCTCACCCCGGCTTCCGGCGGTACCCTGTGCGTGGGCGTGCCGGGAAGACTGGTCGGCGTGAGAGATGGGACCGCTTCGGCGAGGGAGCGATTCGCATGCGGGATATCCGTGACGGGCCGCCAGCGGCGGTCGGTTGCGGCTGGCAACGCGGCTCTCGAACCCGGATGAGCTGTCCGGTCAGACGCACCATTCCGCTGGTGGTGATAGTCCTGCCCGCGCTGGTGCTGCTGGCGGTGACCGGCTATTGCACCAGTGCCGTCACCCTGTTCGCCGCTGATCAGCCGCCCTCGGTCGCCGCCATGCTGCAGCTGGGCAAGGCTCCTTCGGGCCCGGCCATCCATGTGCGGCTCAAGCCCGCGGCTCCGCTGGCACAGGAGCAGTGGTCTTCGATCGAATCGCTGGTTCTGCTGTGCCGCCAGCCCTGGTCGGACCCGATCCATGTCCGGTGGCCGCTGTGGGCGGAGGGAAACCGGTTGTTTCCCGCGCTGCTCGCCTCCACGCTGCTGTCCAGGGCACCGCCGCGCCATTCCCGCTAACTCGCGGCCCGTCAACCGGGACCGGTCGGTACGACCTCCCGAACGGTGCTGCTCCCCGCCATGACGCTTGGCGCCGGGAAAACAGGCCATAGTATGACAGCGCTTTCAGGAATAGATAAATGTAAATGGCGGGAGTGGATATGGATCGATTGGGCAAGCACGAGTTCGTGGTGGTCGCCGACCGGTTGCCCGTTGATCAGGTGCGGGGCGCCGATGGTGTGGTCGACTGGCAGCGCAGCCCCGGGGCACTGGCGTCGGCACTGCATCCGGTGGTCGCGGCCAGGCGGGGAGCGTGGGTCGGCTGGGGTGGGCTGGCCGACGCGATCGCCACCCCGTTCTCATCGGACACCATGTGGCTCTATCCCGTGTCGCTGTCCGCCCAGGAGGTCGAAGACCACCACGAGGGTCAATGCGGTTCGACCATCGCGCCGCTCTACCACGACGCGCTGGCATCGCCGGCATTCCACCGTCGCTGGCGGGAGGCATACCGGCAGGTCAATCAGCGGTACGCGCAGACGGTGGCCAATGTGGCGGCGCCCGGCAGCGTGGTGTGGGTCCAGGGATACCAGCTCCAACTCGTGCCGGCCATGTTGCGGCGGCTGCGCTCCGATCTGCTCATTGGTTTTCTGCTGGACAGCCCGTTCCCGCCCATCGAGTTGTACCTGCGGATGCCCCTGCGCACCGAGGTCATGAAGGGCCTGCTCGGCGCCGACCTCATCGGTTTCCAGCGGCCCCGGGCCGCGGAGAACTTCCTGACCCTCGCCCGGCATCTGCTGGGGCTGCAGGCGTCTGGCGGGCAGATCGAGGTGACCGGCCGCCGGGTGCACACCGGCACCTTCCCGATTTCGATCAATATTGAGGAGATCGAGGCCCTGTCCATGGATCCCGCGGTGCGCAGCCGGGCCGTCGGCGTCCGGACCGAGCTGCGCGACCCGCGCGCGGTGCTGCTGGCGGTGGACCGGCTCGACCACGCCAAGGGCATCGAGCAGCGCCTCGCGGCCTACGGCAGGCTGCTGGACGACGGCGACCTCGATCCGGCCAGGACCGTGCTCATCCAGATCGCGGCGCCGAGCCGGCACAGTTCCGCCCGCAGCCGCCAGCTACGGAAGCAGGTGGAACGGCAGATCGCCGAACTCAACGGGCGCTACGGCGGGGTCGGCCGTCCGGTGGTGCACTACCTGCACGGCACGCTCAGTCGCGCCGAACTGGTGGCCTACTACCTCGCGGCGGATGTCATGCTGGCGACGCCGCTGCGGGACGGCATGAGCCTGACCGCCAAGGAATACGTCGCGGCCCGGGGCGACGACTCCGGGGCGCTGGTCCTCAGCGAGTTCACCGGAGCCGCGGCGGACCTGCCCCATGCGTTCGTCGTCAACCCCCATGACACCAACGCGACGATGCAGGCCATGCTCGGTGCTCTGAACACCGAGCCGGCCATGCTGCGGCATCGGATGCGCCAGATGCGGGAGGACGTTCGCGCCTACACCGTGCATCACTGGGCCGGTCGCTTCCTGGCGGCGATCGGGGAGTGCGCGGCGGCGCCGGGCCGCCAGCGGGTGCCGCGCCCAGCGGGCCAGCAGAGCCGGTCGCCGGTCGTGGGCAACCGCTGAGCACCGCCGGGTGCGGTGCGGGCCGCGCGGGTCCGCCCGGGTCGCGGGTCCGCCCGGGTCGCGGGTCCGCCCGGGTCGAGGGTCAGACCGGGTGGGCTGCCGGCCGGGGATCGTCGCAGGCCGTGGCCAGCGTGTGCAGATCATGAGTGATCTTCATGGCGCAGAAGGTCGGGCCGCACATGGAACAGAACCGGGCCGCCCTGGCGGCCGGGGCCGGCAGGGTCGCGTCGTGGTAGGCCCGGGGCGTCTCGGGGTCGAGCGACAGGTCGAACTGGTCATCCCACCGGAAGTCGAACCGGGCCGCGGACAGGGCGTCGTCCCGCGCCTGCGCCCCCGGGTGGCCCTTGGCGAGATCGGCCGCATGCGCGGCGATCTTGTAGGCGATCACCCCGTCCTTGACGTCGCCGAGATCCGGCAGCCCCAGGTGCTCCTTCGGCGTGACGTAACAGAGCATGGCCGTCCCGTGCGAAGCGATCAGCGCGGCCCCGATCGCCGACGTGATGTGGTCGTAGCCGGGGGCGATATCGGTGGTCAGCGGCCCGAGCGTGTAGAACGGGGCGTCGTGGCACCACTGGCGCTCCACCTCGACGTTCTCGCGGATCTTGTGGAGGGGGATGTGCCCCGGGCCTTCGATCATGACCTGGACACCGTGCGCCCAGGCCAGCGGGGTCAACTCGCCCAGCGTGCGCAACTCGGCGAACTGGGCCTCGTCGTTGGCGTCGGCGATCGATCCCGGTCGTAGCCCGTCGCCGAGGGATACCGCGACATCGAACCGCGCCAGCAGGCCGCACAGCTCCTCGAAGTGCTCGTACAGGAAGCTCTCCGCCCCGTGCGCCAGGGACCAGGCTGCCATGATCGAGCCGCCTCTGGAGACGATGCCCGTCGTCCGGTCCATGACCAGCGGCAGGTGCGCCCGTCGCAGCCCGGCGTGCACCGTCATGTAGTCGACCCCCTGCTCGGCCTGGCGCAGCACCGTGTCGCGGAAGATCTCCCAGCTCAGGCTCGCGGGGTCGCCGCCAGCGACCTCCAGCGCCTCGTAGATGGGCACCGTGCCCACCGGGACGGGGGAATGGCGCAGGATCGCGGTGCGGATCCGTTCGAGGCCGCTGCCGGTGGACAGGTCCATGACCGTGTCGGCGCCCCACCGGGTGGCCCACTCCAGCTTCGCGATCTCCTCCTCGACCGATGAGGTCGGGCCCGAGACGCCGATGTTGGCGTTGACCTTCACCAGGAACCGCGAACCGATGACCATCGGCTCGGTCTCCGGATGGTTGACGTTGCACGGCAGGATTGCCCGCCCCGCCGCGATCTCCTCGCGGACCAGCTCGGCGGGCACGCTCTCCCTGATCGCCGCGAACTCCATCTCCGGGGTGACCCGGCCGGCCCGGGCACAGGCCAGCTGGGTCGGCGACCGG
>JABDRL010000357.1 GCA_013041765.1 Dactylosporangium sp.
GGTCGCGCCGGCCGCCGCCCGCAGGGCCGCCCAGCTGCCCGCCAACCGGCTCCCGACAGCCCGGCTGGGCGCGGGTTCCCCGGCCGGCCTCCCCGGATCCGGCTCCGCGAGGTGCCCGTTCTCCCCCGCCCCGCCGTCGCCGCTCTCCCCTATCGGTTGACGTCGGATCGCCCAGGCCGAGGTTCTCGGAGCCGGGTTTCCCCGCCGCAGACGACTGCGGTGCAGCCGATGGCGCACCGCCGCCGGGGCGCTCAGCAGCAATTCGGCGGTCGTCGTCGCGGCGAGGTCCGGAGCCTCCGCCAGCTCCCGGACGACGTCGGCCAGAGCCGCTTCCTCCAGCACCAGGTCAGCGTCCAGGTGCACGACGACCGCTCCGCGCCCGAGCATCGTCAGACCATCGTGATCATCGATACTCCGTTCGATCCCGTCGGCGTATCGATGCGCGACCGCCAGCAAGCGATCGGTCATCCCGTTGTCAACCACTATCAGCTCGACATCGCGATAATTCTGGGCCCGGACGCTGGCCAGGCAGTCCTCAAGCATCCAGGCGGAGGCGCCAGCGGACACAACTACGGTCACCATGGTCATCTCGCAACAGCCTCCGCGATCCGCCGGCACAGACAAGCCATAAAATATCGCAAAACAAGCATTAATAATGCGATAAGGCCGTTCACCGGCAATTAGGGGCGAAGACGCACCGGGAAGCTGCCAGCGAGCGCGTGGCCGTTTCCGGAACCGGCCAGTGGAACAATGCGAGGCGGCACCATCGCGACTCGTTCGAGTCGTCGCTCCAGGAGCTCGGAGAGGAGCCTCCAGTGTCCGTACTCGTTGCCTATGCCAGCAGGCACGGCGCCACCAAGGGCATCGCGGAACGCATTGGCGACCGGTTGCGGGTGGCCGGACTCGATGTCGAGGTGGTACCAGCCAGGCACGCCCGCCGCCCGGAAGCCTACGACGCCGTCATCGTCGGCAGTGCGACCTACATGTTTCGCTGGCTGGGTGGGGCATCCAGGTTCCTGCGGAAGCACCGTGCCGTCCTGTCGAGTCGCCCGGTCTGGTTGTTCAGCAGCGGGCCGTTGGGCCCCGATGAGCCCAACGCCGATGGACAGGATCCGCGGACGGTCGCCGGCCCCCGAAACGCCGCCGAGCTGGTGGGCTCGGTCGACGCCCGGGATCACCACGTCTTCTTCGGCGCGTTCGATCCCCAGGCCGGACCGGTGGGCGTGACCGAGCGGCTGCTCTTTCTGCTACCGGCCGCTCGCCGTGACCTGCCGGCCGGCGACTTCCGCGACTGGCCCGAGATCGAATCCTGGGCGGACGCGATCGCCAGCGAGCTGATCCACTGAGGCAACCGGGCGACGAGCACCGGCTCGGTTCTGCCGCCCGGGCCGGCCGCCTCCGCTTGGACCTTCGAGCCACTGCGGGGATACTGTATTTCGCAAACGACGCCAGCCCTACCTTACATCACATAATGATATTTACGCCACCGATGGGGCATGTCCGACCAGGACAGTTCTGGCTACACTCCGGTCGCAGCAGATCGACTTGGACTATCGCCGTACGTCATCGGAGGGAATGCGTCATGCCAGCGTTGTTCATCTGCGCCATCGTGCTGTTCGCCATCGCCATACTCGCGGCGCTGTACCGTCTCGTATCGCCCCCAGAGACCCAGAACCTCGCCCTCGGCGGCGCGGCGGGGGCGGCGCTGCTCGGCTGCATCCTCACCCTCGCCTCCTCGGCGAACTCCGTGCCCGTCCGCAACGTCGGTATCGTGACCTCGTTCAACAAGCCCACCGGCCAGACCACCGGCAGCGGACTGAACTGGGTCGCCCCGTGGAAGAGGATCGGCGAGTGGGACGCCAGCCGGCAGAAGTACGACCACATCGGCGAGGACAAGGCCGTCACCGTGCGGACCGCGACGCTCGCCAACGCCGGCATCGAGCTGCTGGTCGAGTGGCAGGTCAGCCCGGATGACGCCCCTCGTCAGTTCATGGACTACAAGGGTGACTTCGAGGCGTTCCGCGGCCAGCGGGTCGGGGTCCAGCTCGACGGGGCGGTCAACGACGCCTTCGCCACCTACGACCCGCTGTCCAACATCGATACGAAGACCGGAAACCTCAACGTCGACCTGAAGCCCTTTGCCGACAAGGTGCGGACCTCGGCCCAGGAACGACTCGACGACGACATCGAGATCCTGTCGGTCACCATCATCCGGGTCAATCACGACGAGAAGACCGAGGCCAACATCAAGCTGTTCCAGGACAAGCTGGCCCAAAGCCGCAACCTCGACCAGGATCTGATCAACGCTGAGAAGCAGATAGCGGTCACCAGAAAGAACGCCGAGGCTGACAAGGTCACCCGTTGCCTGGAGATCGCAGAGCGGACCGGCAACAGTCCCGGTCTGTGCCTCAACTCGGGCTTCGTCATGGGCTCGAAGTGAGTGGCCGCATGACCTGCCGGGTTCGGTGAGGTTCTGACCCTTCGGTTTCTGGCGCGGGGTGTCCGCTCCGGTACCTGCGATCGCCCCGCGCCCCGCCCATCGACGCCGGGTACTGGCCGGCAGCTAGGCCGCCCGGGCAAGCAGGGAACTTCGGGGATAGCGCCGAACGCCATGGCCACAGACGAAGGCCCCGACCGGGGTGTCCACTGGTCGGGGCCTTGTCTTCGGAACGGGGAACGGATCGTTCCCGCCGATCGCCAGCGGAGCCCCCGCAGGGGTCACTCCTGCCGTGCCAGCACGCGGTTGACGTAGAGGGACTGGATCTGCTTGCTGGCCAGGGCCTGCTTGACCGGCGGCGCCTGGAGAATCACGCCGAGGATGGTGGCCATCATGCGATGGCTGGCGAGTGCGTTGTTGTCGAAGATGAGGTGCTGCAGCTTCCCTCGCTCGATCGCCATCAGGACGGCCCGCTGGCCGGAGTCGACCGGAGTGATCACCCGCTCGGGACGTGGCACCATCCGGATGGCGTCCCGGCTGCAGCTGCGCACACAGACCCCGCACCCGAGACACAGGTCCTCGTCGACCTTCGCCCGTTTGCGCCGCGGCTGGCGAGGATCGTTCGCCGAGGTGAGACTCATCGCCTCGACCGGGCACACGTCGGTGCATCTGGTGCACCCGTTGCATTTCTCGGCGTCAACGACGGGCAGCCAGTTCGAGGTGTGCACCGGGTTCCTGAACGCGAAACGGCGGGCGGCGAGCATCGCTTCGCAGCAACAGCCGCAGCAGTTGCAGATGAAGTTGATCCCTTGCTGGATGTTCTCACCGAACTGGACGAGGTTCGCCTCCTGCGCTTCGGCCAGCAGATCGAGGCCCTCGGCGACGTCCACCTCGCGCGCGAAGCCGTACCTGGCCAGTGACGAGGCCGTGGCGTTGAAGGTCATGCAGATGTCGCGTGGTGCATCGCATGCCCGGTCGAGGTGCTCCATCTTGTGCCGGCAGTAGCAAACGCCGACGGCCCGACTCGACGCGCTGTGGATCACCTCGCTGGCCCGCTCGTAGTCGAGCACATGGATTCCGTTGTCGAGCGGCAACGCAGCTTCCTGCACGAAGACCCTGCCCAGCTGGGTCTCCCCGTCGGTGAACAGGGCCTTGACGAAATCCTCCTCGACGTTCAGGTACTGGTAGAACAACTCGCCGAGCACCTTCTGGTCGATGTCGTCGCGAATCCGCATCATCGAAAACTCGAAGAATCCGGCCATCGGCGGGGGAAGCACGAACACCCGCTCGCCGTCCGGGTGCTCGATATCGAGCAGGATGGCACGGCTGGCCAGCTCTTCGAGGATGCCGATCGTCTCCGCGAGGGGCAGCTTCCACACCCGTGACGCCCTGGCCGCGGTGAACGGCCGCACCGGAAGCTGCCCCACCAGCCCGGCTTCCCGCTCGCTGAACAGCATCTTCAGGATGGCGTAGAGCAGGTCGGACGGCGGCGCGCCCTGCGGGAAACGGTTGAGCCTCTCGGTGAGTTGCTGATACTCGCTGCGTACCGTTCGATGAGCCACGGCCCGTCCCTTCGCCTGGTCATTCCCGCAGAGCTTGCCTGGCACGGGCGATCGCGCCATAGAGGCGGAGGTCCACGACGGGTCACGGCAGGATCGAGCCTCCTTTCTCGTGGCGTTTCCGCGGCGCGATGACCTGCCCGCGCTGGTGCAGGCAGCCATCGCCCAGGCCCAGTTCAAAACCGAATATCGTTCCATTGACAGGAGGCAGCGTGATCAGAGTGGTGTCGCTGGTGCCATCGCTGACCGAGACGGTGGCGATGACCTCACCAGGTGCTCTGGTCGGCGCGACCGCTTGGTGCACCCATCCGGTGGGGCTGGAGGTGGCCCGCGTCGGCGGCCCCAAGGACCCGGACCTGGCCGTGGTGCGCGGGCTTGCCCCGGACCTGGTGCTGATGAGCGTCGAGAAAAATCGCAACGAAGCACCCCGCCGACGCGTTCCTGGAACTCGTCGAGGGTGAGCCGGCCCTCGCCCGCGGCGACCTGCAGGCGCTCCACCATCCGCTCCCGATCAGCGTCGGACATCCGCGCGTCCGGGGGCCAGGGGGTCAGGTCGCCAGTCACGCGACCGATCCTAGCCACGCGTGCTGCCACCGGGGTCCCGATGCATGCCTGGGGGGCACATCCTCGGCGTACCGGCACCCCCGAGCGGGCGCGGGCCGGGCAGCGCGAGGTCCCGGCTCGGCGCAGGGAGCAGGTTCTGGACCCCGCAGGGGTCGTGAGAGGGTGTTCCGCCATGGAGAGCGTCAGCGTGGGGAGCGTCAGCATCAGCGAACAGCTTCGGCGGATCACCGAGCACTGGTCGCCCAAGACGGTGGCCACGGTCAATACCTACGACATCAGGCTGGCGAAGGTCCAGGGTGGGTTCGTCCGTCATCGGCACGTCGAGTCCGACGAGTGCTTCCTCGTCGTCGAGGGCGAGCTGACCATCCGCATGGACGACGGCGACGTCACGCTTGGCCCGGGTGAGCTGTGCGTGGTGCCTCGCGGCGTCTACCACCAACCGTTCAGCGCGGGCGAGACGTCGATCCTGCTGTTCGAACCCAGCGAGATCGTGAACACCGGGGACGCCGGCGGCGACCTGACTGCGCCCCGGACGACGATCTGACGGGCAGGCCGCCGTTGTTGCGGCGTCGGCCGGGGACGAACTCGTCATATTGGCATCTGAGATGTCGATGTCACGCTCACCGAGAGCCGGCCCCTGGATGCCCGGACGGGGAAACGAAGGTGCTCTATGGTGAGCCACGTGCCGAAGGTTGGCTACCGCGCGGGGATACTGTCGGTTGCCGGAGCCCTGAGCGTAGCCATCTGCCCGCTGGCGCTGCCCAGTTCGCCGCACCAGAGTGACATGGCTGCTTTTTGTGCCGTTGCGTTAACAGGCAGTGTCGTACTTGTATGGCTTGCTGCCACAGCGCGAGCAGCTGGCCGGCTCGGCTGGCCGGCTCGGCTGGCCGGCTCGGCTGGCCGGCGAGTGCCCGGATCCGCCAGCGCAGCACCCGGGAATGGTCCAGGCCGAGACTGGCCGCCGCCCGACGCAGCGACCATCCCCCCCTCAGCGACCGCGTGGTCGACCAACGCGAGCAGCCTGGCCTTGACCTTGGCGTCCACGCGGGGACCGACCAGGCCGGTGGTCAGCCCCAAGACAATATTCCCTGGTGCGGGTGCATCGCCACGGCCTGCTCGGTCACCATCGCCCGCAGCCGCTCGATCTCACTCCTGGCCTCAGCGAGGGCGACCGCCTCCGCCGGGGCGCCTCGCGGTCCCGGCACCCGCGCGGCCCTCCCGACACCCCGCTGAAGGATCAGGGGAGGGCCGCTGCCCGTCCAGGCCTCCTCACGGTGATGACGAGCAGCAGGAAGGGCAACCCATCAGAGTTGCCCTCAACCAAATCCTCACCAGCAATGACGTCAACCAGCCCCTACGTCCTCACCCACGACACGGGGGAACACCCGACGTCTGCCCCCACGACCCACCCATCGACACGAGCAAAGGCCCCGACCGGTGTTTCCACTGGTCAGGGCCTTGTCTTCGTAGCGGGGACAGGATTTGAACCTGTGACCTCTGGGTTATGAGCCCAGTGAGCTACCGAACTGCTCCACCCCGCGTCGCCTTGCATACCATACCCTATCCCCGGATCAACAAATTTGGGATATTTTGTATCCACGTGTAGGTATTCGTGACTGCTACTGGCAGCTGACACGACAGTCGATCCCGGCCCAACCGGCCGGCGTGCCGTGGACGGCGCGCATCCACGGCACGCAGGACCGGGCCTTCCGCACGGCGGGGCCACTGGCACCGACTACGCTGACCACACATCGCCGACGAGGCACGCCCTCGACACCGAACCGTATGGGAAGGGCCTCAGGTGCGGGAACTGCCCGTCTCCAGCCACGCCGCAGCGGCCAGCGCCACACCACCGCAGGACCTGCTCCGAATGCTCGATGTGCCGGGTGGCGCAGACGTGGCCCTGGCCGAGATCGCGACAGCGCAGGAAGCGGTCCTCGCAGAGGACGACCCTGATCTGCTGGCCATGGTCCGCCTCGCCATCAGCCGGGACACTCTGTCGCGGCGCAACACCAACGTCCCAGCGGACCTTCCCGCGGTCTGGGCCATGATCGGTTGTCCTGTCCGGGCAGCCGCGCTGGCCGGCGCGATCGCCGACCCCAGACGGCGGGAGCAGGCGCTGGCCGGCCTCGTGGCAGAGCCATCAGCCAGCGACGATTCAGCGCGGGCCGAGGCCCAGTCGATCACCGATCCGGACCAGCAGGCACCGGCCCTGACCAAGCTCGCGAAGACCCTGGCGGTTTCTGGCGACATCGAGCGAGCCAAGACCGTGGCACGGTCGATCGCCAACGCCTACCAGCAGGACCAGGCACTGATCGCCGTTGTCCAGGCGCTGACCGCCGCCGAAGACACCGTCCGGGCCGAGGACGTGGCCACGTCGATCCCTCATCCTGGCCGGCAGGCTCAGGCAATGATCATCGTGCTACGTACGCTGATCGCGGCCGGAGACGCCACGCGGACCGGCGCGTTGCTCGCGCGGGCCGAGGAGGTTGCCCGATCGATCATCGATCCCTATCGGCAGGGCTGGGTGCTGGGAAACCTGGTGGAGGTGCTGGCAGCAGCGGGCCAGACCGCTCGGGCCGAAGCCGTCGCCCGGTCGATCACCGGCCTGGACCGGCAGGCCCAAGCCCTGACCAGCCTGGCAGCAGCGCTGGCTGCCGCGGGAGACGCCGCCCTGGCCGAAACCGTTGCCCAGTCGATCACCAACCCCGGCCGGCAGGCAGTGGCCATGATCGTGGTGGCGCAGGCGCTGGCCGCGTCCGACGAGACCGCGCGAGCCGTCGCCCTCGCCCGCCGGGCGGAGTCCGCCGCCAGGTTGATCACCGACCCGTACCAGCGGACCACGACGCTGACCAGCCTCGCGCAGGTGCTGGCCGGCGCCGGCGACACCGCCCGAGCCAACGAGCTGGCCGACCGCGCGGCATGCCTCGCCCAGTCGATCGCCGACCTGGACCAGCGGGTACAGGCACTGACCAATCTGGCGGCCATGCTCGCGACCCTTGACGACGTCGCCCGAGCCGAAACCGTGATCTGGTCGATCCCCGGCCCGGACCGGCAGGCACAGGCACTCACCAGCGTCGCAAGGACGCTGGCCGACGCCGGCGACGCCATCCGGGCCAGTGCGTTGGCAGAGCGGGCCGAAACCGTCACCCAGTCAATCACCAATGCGCACCAGCATGGGCAGACCCTGCTCAGACTGGCGAAGGCGCTGGCTACGGCGGGGGACCCCGATCGGGCCGAGGCCGTCACCCAGTCGATCACCAGCCCGGACGAGCGGTCGCAGGGCCTGGTCGCCGTGGCAGCGGCGCTGAGCGCCGCAGGGCACCACGAGCGGGCCGAGGCCGTCACCCAGTCGATCACCAAGCCGGACCGGCAGATCCAGGCGTTGATCGCGGTGGCTGTGGCGTTGGTTCCGGCCGGAGACCACACCCGGATCGCGGGAATCGCCGCCTCGATCACCAATCCGCATCGCCAGGCCCAGGCCCTGGCCGGCTTGGCCGAGGCTCTCGCCGTCGCCGGGGATACCGCAGAGGCTGAGACCCTGGCCAGGTCAATCACCAGCCCCTACCGGCAGGCGCAGGCCCTCACCGGCTTGTCGAGAGCGCTGGTGGCCGCGGGAGACACCACCCGGGCCAGCGGCACCACGGAGCAGGCCGAAGCACTCGTCAATTCGATTACCAACCCGGTTCACCAGACCCAGACGCTGGCCGGTCTGGTCGAGGTGCTGACAGCGGCCAGTGCCGCCGGACAAGCCAGCATCATGGCGGAGCGGGCCGAGACGGTGGCTAGGTCGATCGCCAGACCGGACCGGCAGGCGCAGGCCCTGACCGGTTTGTCGAAGGCCCTGGCAGCCGCGGGAGACACCACCCGGGCCGAGACCGTTGCCCGGTCGATCACCAACCAGGATCAGCGGGCCCGGGCGCTGCTCGCGGTGGCCGCGGAAACCAGGGGGATCCACGGCCGACGTCTTGTCTCATCGGCACTCCGCTCACACCACTGGACCGTGTCGTTGGATGCGCTCGCCCGGATGTGCCCGTCCATCGTCTACACGATCGCCGACGAGGTCCTCCCGTGCGGTACGGATCGGGCGGGAGACCCGCAAGCCAATCGCCCAGGTAGCCCAGAATCTGGGGACCGAGTCCAGCACTCCGACGAATGAGGTCGATAAGGACTTCGAGATCAGGCTGCCCAGCAACGGCGGGGTCACCGAGTCCGAACGGAAGAAGCTGCTGCGGCTGGTACGGCTGGTACGGCTGCTGCGGCTGCCCGGTGCCGGGGTCGGCCGACCATCGGACAGGCGGTCCTCAACCATCTCCTACCGGCCGCCCGGGGCCGGGGCACGGCCCCGGCCATGGTCACGCGGGGCGCGGGGCGCGGGGCGAACGGGTCGTCCAAGACCTCAATGACCGAATCTTCGCCCTGATGACCGCCGCGTAGGAGATCCCATGTCGCAGGCCAAGGCCGACCGCGCCGAAAAGGCCGCCCGCCACCAGATCTGGACGCTCCTGGAACGCGAGGGCGCCGCCGCGCTCCGCTTGGTGGATTGATCCGCAGCCGACATGTACAGCTCGGTCGCCCTGCCGTATGGCGACGAACCCGGCCAGTCAACAGAGGGCGATGTCCTTATCGGCTCTGCCGAACTGCCAGACCGCACTTGGGACGAAGTTGTCCACGAGATGGAAGAGGACGCCGGGCTGATGGGTGCGGCGTCCGTCGCCGCGCTCCACCATCCAGCAGAGATCAGCATCGTGCGCTGACCGAATTGACGGCAGTGGTGTTGCGTATTCGGCTAACCGGCGTCTGAACTGGGGTTCTGCCGAAATCGCGCGGATGTGAGCCAGTCTCCGGCAGGCGACCTGGCGGACCTCCGGCCGGGTAGGACGCCCAGCCTGTCTCCAACATCGATCAAACGGGCAGCCCATCCCCACCGACGGAACCGCCTCCACGGAGAGCCAGGAGGACGCGCCAACGCTGGTTGGGTAAGTAACGCGAGTCCCCTCTCGCCGATACAACGCATTGGTCGACGATTGCCCCGACCCCAGATAGCCGTTGCCCGTCGAGGTCAGGGCCTCGCGTAGGCCCCCGGTGGCCGGGTCGAATCCCTCGCATGCGAACTCGCAAGGTCATCAATACGCTCGTGGAGATCTCGGATTGGCGGGTGCGCTACCCTACCCGCACAACCTCAAGGATCGGGTGATCACAGTCACGGTCATTGTCGCGGCCGGGGCTTCGATGCTGGCGGGGACGCCGTTGGTGACACGCCGATCGTCGCGGAGACCGCCGAGGCGGCCCGCGGCGAGATGGGAGGAGACACGGTGAGCGCCATCAACGCGCGCGGTGCGGGCGCGCCGGGGGCGCCGGGCGCGCCGGAGGCGCGGGCGGTGGCGAGCTTCACCGGCGGCCGGGCCGTGACGGCCCCACTGACCTGGGGGCAGATCTCGATCTGGGACCCGATCATCGCCGCGATACCCAACGACGCCTTCTTCAACCTCAGCCGGGTGCTGGAACCATCACGCCGGCGCCGGGTCGGCGTCGATGCCGCGGCCTCGGCCGTCGGCCAGCTCGTCAGCCGGCACGAGGCGCTGCGCACCCGCATCCACCAGAGCGCCGACGGCCCGTACCAGGAGGTGCTCGCCGAGGGACAGCTCGATGTCGACCTGGTCTTCGCGGACACCGACGGCGCCGCCGCCGCGGCGGCGCTGCGGGGCTGGCTGGTGGCGCCGCGGTTCGACTACGCCGCCGAACTCCCGCTGCGGGTGGGGTTCGTTGTGGCCGGCGAGGCCGTGACGCACATCGCCATCGCATTCAGCCACGCGACCGTTGACGGGCACGCCATCGACCTGGTGCTGCGGGACCTGCGGCTGTTGCTGTCGCGGGGGCACATCACCACGCCGCCGGGCACCAGCCCCGCTGCCCTCGCCGCGCGGGAGGCGGCTGAGGGCGACGCTCGGACCCGTGACGCGCTTGCCCATTGGCGGGACGGGCTGCTGCGGATTCCGCCGACCATGTTCCCCCCCGACGCCGAGCCGAGCGATCCGCCGTTCGCGCGGGGGGCGCTGGCATCGTCCGCGGTGCTCGGCGCCGCGCACCGGCTCGCGGTCCAGCATGCGACGAGCACGTCGACGGTCATACTCGCGGCGGTGCTCGCCGTGATGGCCCGCTGGACCGGCCACGACACAGTCGCGCTGCGCATCATCTCCAGCAACCGGTTCCAGGCCGACCACGCCCGAATCGTCGCGCCGATGGCCCAGTCCGGTCTCGCGGTCTTGGATGTCGCCGACAGCCCGTCGTTCGCGACCCTGGTCGGCCGGATGTCGCGGGCGGCCATGATGGCCTACCGCAGCGGGTACTACCAGGCACGAACCGACGCTCAGGTCGTCGCGGAGGTCTCCGCCGAGCGCGGCGTCGAGGTCAACCCGTACGCCTGCTTCAACGACGTGCGCAGCGGCGGTGACGGGATCCTGCCTCCCCAGCCACCGGACCCGGCCGAGATCGAGGCGGCTCGTGCGAGGACCACCCTGAGCTGGCTGGAACCACCGGCGAGCTACCACTGCCGGTTCTGCGTCGAGCTGCTGCACCATGCCTCGGACGGCGTCACGATCCTGCTGACCACCGACACGAGGTGCCTGCCGGCGGCTTCGGTTGAGCGGTATCTCACCGAGATCGAGTCGCTGCTCGTCGCCGAAGCGCTCGACTGATCAGAACCCCATCGACACAAACGAAGGCCCCGACCGGTGTTTCCACTGGTCGGGGCCTTGTCTTCGTAGCGGGGACAGGATTTGAACCTGTGACCTCTGGGTTATGAGCCCAGCGAGCTACCGAGCTGCTCCACCCCGCGTCGCCTTGATTACAGTAGCGCAGCTGTCGAGCGATCACCAAATTGGCTGCCGCGTTGCCCCCTCAGGGGTGAGGGCCGGTTGCCCGGCCCGCACCCCCGAGGGGGCTCACTGTTCCTGGTTACCCGCCTAAGGCGACCGCTGGGGTGTCGGCGGCTCCCGCCGCCCCCGGGGTGCTGCCGCCCTCGGGTTCGGCCGACGCTTCGGGTGCCGGTGCTTGTCCCCCGGCTGCGGCCTGGGCGTCCTGGTACGCCTTGACCGCATCCTCCACCGCCTTGAGTGCCTTGCCGTACGCCTCGAAGTCCCCGGACTCCTGCGCCTTATGGAGGTCGTCGAGCGCCCTGTTCAGATTGGCGACGGCCTCGGCGACGGCCCCGGTCGCGGGTGCCTCGGTGGACGGCGTTTCCGGCTCTCCGCCTTCTCCGCCCTCTGTCCCCTCGTCACCCTCACCGGGCGTCTGTTGCTCTGCCCCCAGTTTGACCAGTTCCTGCAGGCCGGCTTCCAGCGAATCCGCGTAGGCGATGCGCTTGCCGTAGTAGAGCAGCACCTTCCGCACCAGGGGCTGCGGGTTGGTGCTCTTGTTCTGGATGTACAACGGTTCGACGTACAGCATCCCGTCGGCAACCGGCAGGGACAGCAGGTTGCCGTGGACCGGTTGACTGTTCTCCCGCTCGAAGAGCGCCAGATCCGTCGTGACCGGTGGGTACGTGGTCAGTTTCTGCCACACCTGGCCCGGTCCATCGATCCGGGTATCGCTCGGCAACTGCAGCACCTTCAAATGCGGACGCCCGTCGACGTACGACCCGGAAATCAGCGCGGCGAGGTTCTGCCGGTTCCTCGGGTTGACCGGCGCGGTCAGCTGGAACGTCGGTTCGTCCTGGCCGGGGAACTTCGCCAGCAGGTAGTACGGCGGCTGGTTGAGCCCGGAGTTCTGCCGGGCCGGGTCGACCGGCACCTGCCAGAAGTCGTCTCCGGAGAAGAATCCCTTGGCCTCCTTGACGTGGAACTTCGCCAGCAGGTCCCGCTGCACCTTGAACTGGTCCTCCGGGTACCGCATGTGCCCAAGCAACTCGGCGGACATCTCGCCGCGCGGTTTGACCAGCTTGCTGCCAAATGCCTTGTTCCACACCTTCAGGACTGGATCACTCTCATCAAACGCGTAGAGGGTGACCTTCCCGGTGTGCGCATCCACCGTCGCCTTGACCGAGTTCCGCACGTAGTTGACGTCCTGGCGCGCCTCCGGGAACACGCTGGCCTGCGTCTGGGTGTCCCGGGTGGCCGTACGCCAGTCGATCACCTGCGAGTACGGGTAGGTCGACGCCGTCGTGTACCCGTCGAGGATCCACAGGATCTTCCCGTCCACCACGGCCGGGTAGGGGTCCCCGTCGAGGGTCAGGAACGGCGCGACCTTGTGCACCCGCTCGGCGGGATCCCGCAGGTACAGCAGCTTCGAGTTCTCGTTGAACACGCTGGACAGCAGGAAGTTGGTCTCCCGGAAGTAGGTGCCGTAGAGCATCCGTCGCCACAGCGAGCCGACCGGCACGCCCCCGTCACCGTCATAGGTGACGTACTGCGCGTCGGTCTCGCCGGAGGGCCGATCGAACTCGGCGTCCTTCCCCCCAGGCTCCTTCCCGATCACCGCGTAGTCGGCCATCTGCTCGCCGTAGTAGATCCTCGGCTGGGTCGTCGGGATCAGGTCGGTGGTCGAGGCGCACCGCTCGCCGCCGCTGGTGGACTCCTCCTGGCTCTGCGTGTTCAGGAAGCCGGACACGAAGAACGGCTGCCCGTTGCAGACCACCTGGTTCGCCGGAGCCCCGACGAACCCGTACCCGTGGGTGTAGATCGTGTGCCGGTTCTGCCAGTTGCTGTTGACAATCTGGCTGGCGTAGTTGATCTCCCGCACGCCCACCACGTAGTCCTGCACCTGGCCGTCGATCGTGTACCGGTCGATGTCCAGTTGCTCGTTGAACTCGTAGAAACCACGCACCTGCTGGTTCTGGGTGTAGGTCGGCCCGACGACGTGCGGATCGAGCAGCCGGATCGTACTGATGGTCGCCTGGTCGGTCGCCAGGTCGGCCGGCGGCACCTGGTTGTTGCCCGGGTAGTCGGTCATCTCCACGTCGGTCAGGCCGTACGCGTCTCGGGTCGCCGCGATACTGCGCTCGATGTAGGGCGTCTCCTTGGCCAGCGGGCTGGGCTTGACCGTGAACGACTGCACGACGCTCGGGTAGATCCCCCCGACCGCGATCGCGGAGACCGCCAGCAGCCCCAGCGCGAGCCCCGGCCAGAGCAGGTTGCGCGCGAACGCGTTCGAGAACACCAGGATCGCGAGGGCGACCAGCACCGAGATCCAGGCCAGGATCTCCTTCGCCGGCAGCAACGCGTTGATGTCGGTGTAGCCCCCGCCCCAGATGTCGATGCTCTCGTTGTGGCTGAGCACCAGGGCCCGGCGGTCGAGGAAGTACGCGATCGCCTTCAGCGCGACGAACGCCGCGACGAGGCTGGTCAGGTGGGCCCTGGCCGCCGTCGTCATCCGGTCGCCGGCGCCTTGCAGGCGCACCCCGCCGAACAGGTAGTGCAGCGACACCGCGCCGAGGACCGACAGCACGACGATCACGAACCCGACCCCGACGAGGTACTGCCAGAAGGGCAGTCGGAACACGTAGAACGAGATGTCGATGTTGAACTGCGGGTCGGTCTTCCCGAAGGGCTGGCTGTTGACGAACAGCAGCCAGTCCTGCCAGCGTCCCTGGGCGGACAGCCCGGCGAAGAGCCCGACGACCACGGAGGTCAGTGCGATCCAGGTGCCGAGCCTCGGCAGCAGGGCCAGGCGGTACCGGTCGAGCGCGTGCTGCTCCGCCGAGTGCGGACGCAGCAGCGGGCGAACCCGGTAGGCCAGGTAGAGGTTCGCCGCGACCAGGCCGCCGACCACGATGCCGACCACGAAGAACAGCAGTAGTCGGGTTGTCAGGGCTGTTGTGAAAACGGTCGAGTAGTCGACTTCGCGGTACCACAACCAATCAGCCCATGCATCAACAATTCTTCCAAAAAGAGTAAAAATAAGTAGTAAGCCTGCCAGAACGGCAATGGTTACTCGGCCACGCCGACTCATCCTGGACAGGGGTGTACGCATCACCACGGTGCCACTCCGCCACTCGGCTGCACCGACCGTTGTCGGCCGGGGGGCCGGGCCGGTTGCCCGGTCAGGCGCCAAGCCTACGCAGTCAGCACCAAGCTAGTTGTATCCGCCGCGCGATCGACACGAGACTGGACAATCTCACCGGGTACACAACGGCGGAGTCTGGTGCGCCCGCAGCATCGTCAGCGCGTCCAGGGCCTCCCGCAGGGAATCGACCCGCACCAGCGGCAGGTCCGGCTGGGCATTCGCCAGCGCCTCGGCGCAGTTGGCCGCTGGCGTCATGAAAGCAACCGCCTTGTCCCGCTTCGCCGCGACCAGTTTCTGGGGAATCCCCCCGATCGGACCGACCTGCCCGTCATCATCGATGGTTCCCGTACCAGCGATGATCATTCCCCCGGTCAGGTCCTCCGCCTTGATCATGTCGATAATCCCCAGGGCGAACATCATGCCGGCGGACGGGCCGCCGATCTCGTCGAGTTCGATGTTCAGGGTGAACGGGTGCGGCTGGCGCTGTTCGACGCCCACACCGATCTTGGCCGTCCCGTCGTCGCCCTGCTTCGTACCGACACTCGCCGTCCTGGTCTCGGCCCCGCGCCGGTAGGTGACCTCATGCGGGGCCCCGGCATCCTTCGCCCGGATCAGGGTGACCAGGGACCGCACCGAGGTGACGTCCTGGCCGTCGACCTTGGTGATCACATCCCCGACCGCCAGCACCGATGCCGCCGGGAACCCGTCGCTGAGCTGCGTCACCGCCACCTCGACCGGATACCCCAGCGCCCGCAACGCCGCGGTTTCCGCGCTGCTCTGCGAGTCCTGGAACTCCTTGGTGTTCTCCTCGTCGACTTCCTCTTCCGTCTTGTCCGGGGGGTACACCATCTCCCGGGGCACGACCGCGGTGTCCCCGTCCCACCAGCCGCGCAGCGCGTCGAGCAGCGTCAGTTCCGGTTGCACGGCCACGGTGACCAGCAGGAGCTGCCCCGCCGACGTGGTCGTTTCGGTCCCGCTGACCTCGATGATGGGTTTGTCCTCCGCCGTACCGGGGACGGGGTTGCCCTCTGCCGTACCGAGAACATTGACGGTCGGGCCCGGTCCCAGCTCGACGTAGGAGACTCGCACCCACCCGATCTGCCAGACGAGCAGCGTGAGCAGCAGGCTTCCGACGAGGACCGTCACCCCACGACGTTTCATGGTGGCGAGCCTAGCTGGCGGCCTCGACACAGCCACTGGGCGAGTACGGTTGACTCGTGCCATCAGACATTCCATTCGACTTCGGCCTACCTGGTGGTGGGCTGCCGGACCCCAACGATCCGCAACAGTTCCGGCAGTTCATCGAGCAGTTCCAGCGGTTGTTCGCCGCATCGTCCGGAGGACCCGTCAACTGGGACCTCGCGGTGGACATCGCTCGCGCCCGCTTGACCGGCGACCAACCCCAGCAGGGCCTGCTCGGGTTCCCGCTGGGGGGCCTGCCGATCACCCGCGCGGCGCAACCGCCCGGCGGATCGGCCGAGGACCCGCCGGCGGCTCCGGTCGGCGACCCGGCCGTCGAACCAGCGGATCTCGCCTCGGTGATCGAGGCGCTCCGGCTGGCCGACCTGTGGTTGGAGGCGGAGTCGACCCTGCCGTCCGGGCTGCGGACCGCCACGGCCTGGTCCCGTGGCCAGTGGCTGACCGAGACCCTGGCGGTGTGGCGGAAGCTGTGCGACCCGGTCGCGGCCCGGATGGCGTCTGCGATGACCGGGCTGGTCCCCGAGCAGGCCCGCGAGCAGTTCGGGGGGATCAGCTCCGTGGTGGCGTCGCTCGGCGGGACCCTGTTCGGCGGCCAACTGGGCACCGCGCTCGGGTCCCTGGCCGCAGAGGTGCTCTCGGCCGGTGACATCGGCCTGCCGCTGGGACCGGCCGGCACCGCAGCCCTGGTTCCCGCCAACATCCAGGCCTACGGCGAGGGCCTGGAGATCTCTGGTGACCAGGTGCGGCTCTACGTCGCCCTGCGGGAGGCCGCGCACCAGCGGCTGTTCGGGCACGTGCCCTGGCTACGGGGACATGTGTTCGCCGCGGTCGAGGCCTACGCCGCGGGCATCCACGTCGACCGCGAGGCTATCGAGCAGGCACTGGCCGGCATCGACCCGGCGGCGTTCGGCTCGGAGCCGTTGGAGATCAACCTTGAGGGGATCTTCACACCTGAGGACACCCCCCAGCAGAAGGCGGCCCTGTCCCGGTTGGAAACCGCCCTGGCGCTCATCGAGGGTTGGGTCTGCCACATCGTCGACCGCGCGGCCGGGCAGCGTCTTCCCGATGTCGCCCGGTTGTCGGAGACCTTCCGGCGCCGCAGGGCCACCGGAGGCCCCGCGGAACAGCTGTTCGCCACCCTGGTCGGGTTGGAATTGCGCCCCCGCAGGCTCCGGGAGGCCACGGCCCTCTGGTCCGCGCTGCGCGAGCATCGGGGCGCCGCTGGCCGGGACGGGTTGTGGGGCCACCCGGACCTGATGCCGGACGCCGAAGCGTTCGCCGATCCGGAGGCGTTCGCCAAGTCCCGGCTCGATCTCACCGATCTCGGCTTCGACCTCTAGGCCGATCGGCGGAGACCCGCGACCATGATCGCGATATCTGGGAAAGAAATACTTCTGGAGCCAGTAGAAGTTTCCCAGATCTTCGAAATCGGTGGTCCGGCCACGCCCCTGTCCGCCGTCAGCGGACGTTGAGAACCAGCGCCGCCGCGATCCCTTCCAGGTACCCCCTCGCCCGCTCGGCCTTGGGATACCGCGCGACGAGCGCCCAGAAATCCGTGCTGTGGCTTGGCACCACCAGGTGTGCCAGCTCATGGATCACGACGTAGTCGATGACCCAGTCGGGCATGTCCTGGACCCGATCGGAAATCCGGATCGTGCGGTCGACGGGTGTGCATGAGCCCCAGCGGCCGGCCTGGTTGGTCACCCAGCGAACGCTGGCCGGGTGCGCGGCGGTGGGGTGGTCGGGCAGGTACCGGCCGGCCAGGCGACGAGCCCGTGCGGCCAGGCTGGCATCGGTGCGGCGACCGCGCCGGTCGCGGGCATTGAGGCGGTCCAGCATCCGGTCCACCCACTCGCTCTCTTCCGCTACGGAGAACCGCGCCGGGATGAGAACCACCACCCGCTCACCGTCGCGGTATGCGGACACGGTCCGACGGCGGCGCTGGCTGCGTCGCACCTCAACCACCGGCTTGCGTGTCATGCCGGCCCCCTTTGGGTGTCGCGCTGACCCCGTGAGGTACCTCCATTGAGGCACGCTAGCGGTCAGACTCCCACCTACCGCAAGAGCCAATGGGATCAGGCCTGTACGGATAGAGCGTTTTGCGGCGCCTTGCCGGAAACTTTTCACGGGCTGAAGCGCCGCAACACCCTGGACTGCCATGCGGCGGCTATCTGCGAGCATGCCTCACAAACTTATCCACAACCTGTGGACGACGCGCCTGCTGGGCGACCTCATTCGGCGTGTCCAGACGAACAGGACTTTTTATGGCGCTCGGACAAGGCACACTCTCCTCTGGTCGATTCCGATCGACAGCGACGAAATACCAGCATCCGACCCCCGCCGGAGCGGGTAGGGGTCCGTCCGCGTACCGGCCGGTTCCACCGGTCGGGCGTGGTCAACCCGGGCAACGTCGGCGCCAGCGCGCCGACGGCAATGTGAGGAGGGCACCGTGGCCGACAACTACAACGGCTACTGCGTCAAGTGCAAGGAGAAGCGGGATTTTGAGGGCCGGATCGAGGTCTCCAAAACCGGCATGAAGATGGCAAAGGGCACCTGCCCGGTCTGCGGCACCACTGTGAACCGCATCCTCGGCAAGGCCTAGTCCGTAGCTGGCTCGGGTGGCGCGCCAGGGGGCGAGCAGCCCGGTGGCGCGCCGCCCCGAGCCAGCCCACGGCACGTTGACCGGGCGAAGCCCGCCGTGCGCCCAGCCACGGTGTCTGGTGGCACCGCAACACCCGACACCGCACCACACCGCACCACACCACAGTGTGGATAACGCCGGTCCGCCCACAAACAGCCTGTGGATAACTCCCTACAGGACCACCGGGCTTGCCAGACTATCGCCCTATGCGCCTGTCCCTCCTGCCGAATCTGCGCCAGTTATGGCGTGATTCGCGGACCGTCCAGCTGGGCACGAACCCGACCCGGGCGATCGTCCTGGAGTTCAGCGACCCGATCGCGGCCCGCGTCCTCGACCTGCTCGACGGCAGCCGGACGGAAGACCAGGTGCTCGCGGACGCCGGCTCCGTGCTGGCCATCGACCCACCGGACACGCTCCGGGTCCTGCACGCCCTGCGGGCCGCGGGGCTGCTGGTCGACGCCCATGCGCTGCTGCCTATCGGGCTGCCAGAACCCGCCCGGGTCCGGCTCCTGCCGGAAGCCGCAGCCCTCGCGCTCGCCAGCGCGGCCGGCGGCGGCCTGGCCGCCGCCCACGCCGATGGCCCGCCGGAGCGGATCCCCCGCGCAGCGGCCCGGGGTCCCGGCACTCCCGCCGAGGCCCTCCATCGTCGTGCCGAGGCGAAAATCCTGGTCGTTGGCTCAGAAACGCTGGCGGCACCGGTCGCGCTCGCCCTCGCCGGCGCCGGGATCGGCCATGTCGACCCGGCCATCGACGGCCGGGGGCGCCCGGGTGATCTCCTCGCGGCGATCGCCCGGACCGCGCCGGACACCCAGGTGTGTCCGATCCGCGCGGGATACGCGAATGTCATTGTCCGTATCGGATCACGCCCCTGCGCCGTCACCGGCCGGCGGTGGAAGCGGGCCGCCGTCCTCTCCGTCGGTATCCGTGACGGGGTCGTCCTGATCGGGCCGCTGGTCCGCCCGGCGGGCTCACCCTGCGAGCAGTGCCTGGAGCTGCACCGCAGCGATCGGGATCCGGCCTGGCCCGTCCTGGCCGCGCAGCTGGCGACGCTGCCCCACGGCCCGGAGACCTGTGCCCTGACGACGACGATCGCCGCGGCGGCCTACACCGCGGAAGAGGTGCTGAGCTACGTGGACGGCCGCCCGGTCCAGACCGATGGCGCGGCGGTGGAGATCGCGCGCCCGGGAGAGGCCCGGCGCCGAAGCTGGTCGGCCCATCCGCAGTGCGACTGCACCCGCCGCCAGGCCGAGACGCCAGGCCCAGAAACACCCGGGGAGGTCGTCGCCGGTATCCCCGACTGTCGTCAACAACAGGTAGAAATGAACCATGACGGAGATCCCGAAAAGCGCGGTGGTCCGAACGGCCAAGCTGGCGGCCCTACCGCTCGGGTTCGCGGGGCGAGCCGCACTTGGACTGGGCAAGCGAGTGACCGGCGCCGCCGGTGAGGCCATCTCCGAGGACGTGCAGCGACGCACGGCCGAGCACCTGTTCAGCGTGCTGGGGCAGCTGAAGGGCGGTGCCATGAAGCTCGGCCAGGCGATGTCGATCTTCGAAGCGGCACTGCCTCCGGACCTGGCCGAGCCCTACCGGCAGGTGCTGACCCGCTTGCAGGAGGCCGCGCCGTCCCTGCCCGCAGCGAGCGTGCACGGAGTCCTGGCCGGCGATTTCGGGACGGACTGGCGCGAACGCTTTCGTTCGTTCGACGACAAGCCCGCCGCCGCGGCCAGTATCGGACAAGTGCACCGGGCGACCTGGATCGATGGTCGAGCGGTCGCCGTCAAAATCCAGTATCCGGGGGCCGGCCCGGCGCTCGTCGCCGATCTCAACCAGTACGGCCGGCTCGCCGCAACGTTCCGCGTCCTGCAACCGGGGCTGGACATCAAGCCCCTCGTCGAGGAGCTCAAGGCCAGGGTCATCGATGAACTCGACTACGAGTTGGAGGCATCGTTTCAGCGGGCCTTCGCCGCCGAGTACACCGACGACCCCGACATCGTGGTGCCACAGGTCATTGCCGCCGGTCCGCACACGCTGGTCACCGAGTGGCTGGACGGAACGCCGCTGTCCACCGTGATCGCCTCCGGCACCCAGAAGGAGCGCGACGCCGCCGGCCAGCGAATCGCGACCCTGCATTTCTCGGCCCCGGCCCGCACCGGGCTGCTGCACGCCGATCCGCACCCGGGCAACTTCCGGCTGCTGCCGGACGGGCGGCTCGGCGTGCTCGACTTCGGCTCCACCGCCCGCCTGCCGGATGGCCTGCCGGAGCCCATCGGCCGGCTCTGCCGGCGCGCGCTCCACGGTGACGCCGACGCGGTCCTCGTCGGGCTCCGCGACGAGGGCTTCATCCGGCCGAAGGCAAAGGTGGACGCCCAGGGGCTGCTGAACTACATCCGTCCCACTGTGGAGCCGCTGGCCGGCCCGGACTTCCACTTCACCCGGGGATGGTTGCGGGACGAAGCCGCCAGGATGGCCCACCCGAAGAGCTCGACGACCGCGATCCACCGCCAGTTCACGATGCCACCGTCCTACCTGCTGATCCAGCGGGTGACGGTCGGCTCGGTCGCGGTGCTCTGCCAGCTGGACGCGCACGCGCCCTACCGTTCCGTTGTGGAACGCTGGCTGCCGGGTTTCGCCGAGCCCTCCGGTTCTGACCACTCCAAACGGCGGTGACGCAGACGTTCGGGGCGGGGACACCCCCTGGTGCCCCCGCCCCGAACGCTGATGTCGAGCTACTGGTTGCCGGCCCGGCGAAGCTGCTGGTCCTGCTCGCTCCGACCGCGTATCGCGATCATCCGGGCGGAGCGGCCCTCCCTGGCAGAGGGCGGGCGCTCGGTTCCATACATTCGTGCTCGGGACAGCGCTTCATTGATGAGTTGCAAGCTGATCGAGTAGTTCACCATGGCGCTCCTCGGCGGCGCTATGTCAACATTCGGCCGGGTCCGCCACGCAACGCGCGAGCGGCTGGCTGGAGTGCGAACCGTGTTCATGTCATGCCGCCGATCCCGCGGCGAGCAATGCCGCGTCCTGGTTCGATGCCTCGGCCCGCAGGACGGCGTCCCGCGCGGCGTCTTCCTTACGGGGACGACCGCGAGGACGCTTCCTCGGGACGACCACACCCCGCTCGAAGATCTCAGCGCCCCACACCCCCCACGGCTCGTGGCGGGCCAGCGCACCGGCAAGGCACTCGGCTCGCACCGGGCAGTCCAGGCAGAGCGACTTGGCCAGCTCCAGCTCGGCCGGGGCGTCGGAGAACCACAGATCGGGGTCGAAGGAACGGCAGGGCAGGCCGGACTTCTGGCGACGGGCGGCAGTTCCGTCTCGGTCCACACCGCGCTCGACGGGGAAGTCGAGCGCCACAGCCAGACTCATACCCGGTCACCTCACTTTCTGATCTCGCATGGTCAGTTGGCAAAGACAAAGGCCGCGGATCCCAGTTCATGGGTTCCGCGGCCTCGAGGTGAGCCGGCTCAGTCGGTCGTTCAGACCGGCCTTCCTCGAGGCGGAACCCCGCGTGCGGCGGGCTTCGTCGTCAGCTGGTTGGTGGAGGCGAACCCATTGACCCCGACGGGCTGGATTCTTGGCCGCTGTGCCTCGGCAGAGCGAACGTCGGCGAGGAGCGCGGATTCTCGGACCGGGCTCGCCGCCACGGCGCACGCACCCGTCGCTTCCCAGACCGAACCGGCATAGGCGTGCGACATCGACGGCCGAATGTCAGTCATTGTGATCTTCACCGTCGCACCTCCTGCCGTTGTCTGGTGGCACTGTAGCGCCAACTGTCTTGCCGTACCTGTCATGTTGCTGTCACCCGGCACCGATCCAACCGCAGATCCGCGCTGGCCCACACTGCGAGCCTTCGCCCGTGTGCAGTGCTTCCGCAGGTTATTCCTCCGGCCGTGGTGAGGGCAAACGAATTATTGAATATTATGTTTCCGCACCGAAATCAAGATCATCTACGGCGACGCCATCGACGAGGGCAAGCACGGCATCCCCATACAACGCCAGCTTGCGGGGACCGATGCCGGCGATCGTCACCAGTTCCTCCGGAGTCTCCGGACGCCGTTCCGCCAGCGCGGTGAGCGTCGCGTCGGTGAACACGACGTACGCGGGGACGTGCTGCCCCCCGGCCGTCCGCAGCCGCCACTCCCGCAGCCGGTCGTACAGCTCCTCGTCACGATCTGACGGGCAGCTCTCGCACCGCCCGATCTTGCGTTCGGCACCGCTGGAGAGCGTCACCCCGCAGACCCGGCAGGTGATCACAATCCGGCGTCGCACGGCGTCGGTCTTGCCCGCCCGGGTTCCGGACGGCCCGGATCTCCCCGAGCCAGCACCAGCGGCGCGGTGCCGGCCGGGCAGAAAACGGCAGGGTTGCCGGGATCGGCCGCCGGGGGTTCTGGCCAGGCTGTAGGACAGCCACAGCTGCTGCCGGGCGCGGGTGATGCCGACGTAGAGCAACCGCCGTTCCTCTTCCACGGCCTCGGGGGTCTTGGCGTACGAGGTGGGCAGCGTCCCCTCGGCGAGACCGACGACGAAGACCGCGTCCCACTCCAGCCCCTTCGCCGAGTGCAGCGAGGACAGCACCACCCCGTCGATATTCGGAATGTGCTGTGCCGCCGCCCGCCGGGCCAGTTCCTCGCAGAACGCCTCCAAGCCCAGATCGGCGTGCTCGGCCGCGATCCCGACCAGGGCGGCGACGGCCTCCCAGTGCTCGCGGGCCGTGCCGCCGCCCTGCGGCTGCGCGTCCCGCCGCCACCCCACCGACTCCAGCGCGCTGGCGACCGCCTCGTGCAGCGGCGTCTCCGGCTCGGTCGTCCTCGTCGCCGCCCGAAGCGCGATCATCGCCCGCCGCACCTCCGGGCGCTCGAAGAACCGTTCCCCGCCATGGACGACGTAGGCGACGTTCGCCTCGGCGAGGGCCTCCTCATAGCTCGCCGACTGGGCGTTGGTGCGGAACAGCACGGCGATCTCGCGGGCCGGCGTGCCAGCCGCGATCAGCTCGGCACAGCGTGCGGCCACCGCCGCAGCCTCGGCCGGCTCGTCGGGAAAGTCCCGGATGGTGGGCTCCGGGCCGGCCGGACGCTGGCCGACGAGTTCCAGCCGAAGGCTCGCCAGCTCTCCCCGGGCCTGGGCGATCACGGCGTTGGCGCACCCGACGATCTGCGGCGTGGACCGGTAGTCGCGAACCAGCCGCAGCACGGTCGCGCCCCGGTAGTGCCGGGCAAAGTCCACCAGGTGCGACGAGCTGGCGCCGGTGAACGAGTAGATGGTCTGGCTGGCGTCACCGACGACGGTCACGTCGTCCCGATCGCCCAGCCACGCGTCCAGCAGCCGTTGCTGGACCGGGTTGACGTCCTGGTACTCGTCGACGACGAAGTGCCGGTACTGGGCCCGGACCTGCTCGGCGATGTCGGTGTGTTCCTCGATGGCCCAGACCGCGGCCCGCAGCAGATCCTCGAAGTCGATCATCCCATTGCCGCGCTTGACCTGCTCGTACGCCATGTAGATCTCCGCGACCTGGGCGGCGTCCAGGGGAATGTCCCGGCCGGCCTTGGTCGCGGCCACCTCGTACTCCCCCGGCTCGATCAGGCTGGACTTCGCCCACTCGATCTCAGCGGCCAGGTCGCGCGTCGCGGTCCGGTCCGTCCGGGCATTGGCGCGGGCCGCGGCGAGGGTCACCAGCCTCGCCTTGCTGTCGACGAGTTCCGGCAGCTCACGACCGGAGAAGAGCCGTGCGGCGAAGTACCGCACCTGGCGCAGCGCCGCGGCGTGGAAGGTCCTGGCCTGCACCCCGGCGACGCCGAGGCGGGCGATCCGCTCCCGCATCTGGGCCGCGGCCCGTGCGGTGAACGTCACGGCGAGGATGTGCCGCGGACGTACCTCGCCGGTCAGTGCCCGGTAGGCGATCCGGTGCGTGATGGATCTGGTCTTGCCGGTACCCGCCCCGGCGAGAATGCAGACCGGGCCGGCCTCGGCCGTCACCGCCGCGCGTTGCTCGGGATCAAGCCCGGCCAGGACGGCGTGCTTCGCCGCCGGCCTGCCTTCTGCGTCGTCCGCCACAGCTAGGCATCATGTCAGTCGGCTCCGACGTTCCTTTCGGCGGAGCGGCTGACGATTTCGGAGGGGCAACCATGCTGACGATGTACTCGACCCGGTGGTGCGGCTACTGCTTTCGGCTGAAGTCGCAGCTGGTCAGGGAGGGCATTGCGCACCGGATCGTGGACATCGAGCGGGACGTGGAGGCCGCGGCCTTCGTCAAGCACGCCAACGGGGGCAACCAGACCGTGCCAACGATACTGTTCGCCGACGGCACAACGCTGACGAATCCGTCGATCCGTGAGGTCAAGCGGGTGTTGGAGGCGCAGCCTCGGTAGCGGCCGTCTCCCATCGAGCCATGAGGTATCGCGCGATCGACAGTCCCATCGGGAGGCCGAAATCGGCGGGTTCACCCGCGAGGGCCGCACTGATCTCCGTGCGGGTGAACCAGCGGGCATCCGTGATCTCCTCCTGGTCCGGAATCACCGGCATCGCCGGGTCGGCCCGCGCCAGGAACCCAAGCATCAGCGAACCGGGGAACGGCCACGGTTGGCTGGCGACGTAGCGCACCTCGCGCACGACCAGCCCGATCTCCTCCTGAACCTCCCGCACCACGGCCTGCTCCGCGGACTCCCCCGGCTCGACGAATCCGGCGAGGCACGAATACCGGGGTAGCCCGTCCGCCAGCGGCCAGGCGGCGTTCCTGGCCAGCAGGCACCGCCCGGCGGGACCGGCCTGCCCGTCGTGCACCAGCACGATCGCCGCGGGATCGGTGCGCGGCCACAGGGTCTCCCCGGCGTCCGCCGTCACCCTGGTCCAGCCGGCCTCGGCCGGTGCGGTGGGCTTTCCGCTGACCGGGGAGTACCGCGATCGCGAGTGCCAGCCGGTCAGGGCCAGGCCGGTAGCGAAGAGACACCCGTCGCGGTCGCCCAGGACGTGCCCCACCTCGCGCAGCTCACGTGGGCGGGTGCCGTCCAGGTGGGGAAGCGGGGCGACGGCGGCGAAGTAGGGCACTCCGCCGCCGTCGACCCCGAGGAAGGAGCGCTCGGCGTCCGCTGGCACGTCCGCCGGGCCGCAGAGCGCCAGTTCGATCTTGTCGTCCTGCCCGCCCTCGCCAGTGACCAGCGCCTTGCCCCCGGACAGCACCAGGACCCGGCTCCGCGACCAGGCCTCGGTCAGCCATCCGGGGTCACGCCGCCGATAGGCCGCGCGGTCGAGGCCACCGCTGGCCAGGGGCAGGCGGGTCACGCGGCTGCGCCAGGCACCCGGGTCAGTGGGGTCAGGGCGGACAGCGGGCCTTCCACGCGGTCGGCGTCGCCGAGGACCACGGCGACGACGTTCGTCGGTGCCAGGTAGCGGGCCGCCGCCGCAGCGACGTCCTCCCGGGTGGCCTTCGCCAGCCTGGCCGCGTGCGCCGCGAGGTAGTCCAGCCGCAGGCCGAATCCGGCATACAGGCTGAGCAGGCTGGCCACGCCCGCCTGGGTCGACATGCCCAGCTGCAGGGTCCCCAGCGCGTACTGCCGGGCCTGGGACAGCTCGGTGTCGTCTGGCGGGAGGCTGGCCAGCCGACCCAGCTCGTACTGGGTCTCCAGCAGGGCCGGGGCGGTCACCTCGGTCCCCACCTCCACCGCGCCGCTCAGCAGCGACCCGGCGACGCTGTGCTCGATCGTGGAGTGGGGGCCGTAGCTGTAGCCCTTGTCCTCCCGGATGTTCTCCACCCACCGGGAGGAGAAATACCCCCCGAACAGCAGGTTGGCCAGTTGCAGAGCGGCGTGGTCCGGATCGGTCCGCGGCACCGCCGGCAGGGCCAGCCGGATCGACGACTGGACGGCTCCCGGCCGGTCGATCAGGGTGAGCGGGCCGGGGAGCACCGGGGGCGCCGGTGGCAGGTCGACCTGCTTGCCCGCGCCGTCCCAGGCGCCGAATGCGCGCTCGGCCGCGTCGATCGCCCGCTCGGGGGTGACATCGCCGACGAGGACCAGCGTCGCGCCGGCCGGATGGGTCCGCTCGGCGTGCAGCGCGCGCAGGGACGCCGGCCGCACCGCCAGGACCTGCTCGGGGGTGGGGGTCTGCACGGCATAGGGGTGCCGGCCGTAGACGCGTTTGAGCAGCGCGGCCCGGGCCAGGTGAGCCGGTTGGCTGCGGGCGACGCGGATGTGGTCGGCGAGCCGCGCCCGCTCCGTCGCCACCTCGGTCGTCGGGTAGGTCGCCCCGGCGAGCACCTGGGCCAGGAGTTCCAGGAACCGGTCGAGCCCGCTGACCAGGGCGCTGCCGGCGATGAGCAGCCGGTCGGGGTCGGTCCCCGCCGACAGTCCCCCGCCGACCCGCTGGAGTTCGGCGGCCAGCTCGACCGTCGACAGCTCGCCGGTGCCGGAGAACAGGGTGTGGGTCAGCACGGTCGACCGGGCAAGGTTGGCCCGGGCGAAGGGCATCCTCAGGCGCAGTTCCACCAGCGGCACGCTGGGGCGCCGGACCGCGATCACGGTCAGCCCGTTGGGCAGCGTCCGCTCGACGGTCTTGGGCAGTTTCAGGGGACGGTCCGGGCCGAGATCTGGGAGCGGAATCATCGGGCGCCTCCGGCCACGAGTTCGACGGTGGCTCGGGAAGATGGCGTGAGGCTCGCCGCGGCCTTGATCACGGCGTCCTCGGTGACGGCTCCGATGCGGCTCGGCAACTCGCCGAGCAGTTCCGGGGCCCCTCGCTGCTGTTCCAGCACGGCCATCTGGAGCGCCCGGCCGAGCACGGAATCGGTTTCCCGCAGCAGGTTCGCCCCCATTCTGGCCTGGGTCCGGGCCAGCTCGCCGACCATCAGGCCGTCGCTGGCGATGCGCTGGCATTCCTCATCGATGGCCTGGAGCACCCCGGCGGGTTTGCCGCCCGGCGGCAGGTGGGCCTGCAGCAGGAACGCCGTGGGATCGCGAACCGCGAACGGCTCGGCCATGAAACTGACGTAGCCCCCGACGCTGGTCACCGACCGGTCGGTGAGCACCAGCCGCTCCACCAGGCGGGCGGCGTCGCCGTCGGTCAGCACCTCGGCCAGCACGACGTAGGGCAGGTAGGCCGCCAGGTCCGCGATGGGGTCCGGCACCCGCCACGCCGCGGCGACCGCCGGCAGCGGGGCCAGTGGATCGACGTAGGTCGAGTACCGCTCGCTGGTCAGGCTCGGCTCGGCGAAGCTCGGGCGCTCGGGCGCCGGGCGGGCCGGAACGTCGGAGAAGTGGGCCTCGACGAGCCGGGTCGTCTCCGCCAGGTCGAGGTCCCCCGCGACGACCAGCACGGCGTTGCCGGCGGCGTAGTACTTCGCGAAGAACTCCTCCGCGTCGGCAACGGTCGCCGCTTCGAGGTCGTCGAACGATCCGTACCCGTCGTGGGCATTGGGGAAGGTATCGAACATCACGGGTGGCAGCCGCAGCCACGGGAAGCCGCCGTACGGGCGGTTCATCACGTTGACCCGGATCTCTTCCTTGACCACATCGACCTGGTTGCGCAGGTTCTCCTGGGTCAGCCGGGGCCCGCGCATCCGGTCGGCCTCCAGGAACAGCGCCCGGTCCAGCGCGTTGGCCGGCAGCACCTCGTAGTAGTCCGTGTAGTCAAAATGGGTGGAACCGTTAAACGTTCCGCCAGACCCTTGCACATGTCTGAAATGGGCCAGCTTTTCGAGATTCGCCGACCCTTGGAACATCAGGTGCTCGAAGAGGTGCGCGAATCCCGTACGCCCCTCCGGTTCGGAACGGATCCCGACGTCGTAGACGACGGCGACCCCGATGACCGGGGCGCTGCGGTCGGGGATCAGCAGGACCCGTAGCCCGTTGGGCAGGGTCATGCGCTCGGTGGGAAACGTGACGGCGGGCAGTCGTACGCAGGAGCGACGAGAAGGCACGGTAGCGACAGTAACGTGTCAGCCACGCTTTGGTCATGCGGGTCGAATCGAGTCGATAGTCTCGTCAACGATCCGGTCCCATTCCCGGTGGGTACCGGGGATCGATACGTAGAGGATCGCGGCCTCCGGACGGCCGACGTCGACCAGGACCACCGCGGCCAGCTCGTCCTTCGCCCGCAGCCCCGGTCTGTCGAAGGTCAACCGGAACTTGGTCACCCAGGCGGAGAGCCCTCCGATGACTCGTTCCTCGTCGAGCAGCAACTCCATCTCGTTGGGCTGGTAGTAGTACTCGGTCCGCACGTCGGCGGCCACCAGCCGTCCGGTGCACTCCAGGTCGACCACCATCGCGTCGTTGACCGTTGCCGGCACGGAGCCGGAGAGAATCGACGCGTGGTAGCCGTCGCCCAGCGACCCTCGCTCGGTGATGAAGTGCTGCCCGATGCGGTACGTGACGTTCAGGGTGCCGCCGCTCCAGACCTGGTCCCAGGGCTCCCAGGGGGCCCCGTACGCCGCGTAGGAGATCCCCGCGTCGGCGTCGACGGTCCGGGGACCCGGCGGCGGGGGCGGGGCCTCCGCCCGCTGGCGCTCTGGCACGTCGCTCGGCGGCGGGCACAGCTTCGCCAGGTCCGGAAGGTTGTCCGCGGGGTTGGCCACCGGCCGGTCGAACAGCCCCGCTCCGCCCCGCTGCCCGGTCATGAACAGCGCGGCGACCGTGAACACGCCCAGCGCCACGATGGCGGCCGCGATGCCGATGAACCATCGCATCATCTTCTGGTTGCGTCGCGCCGGGTCGTCGGGCCGCTGCGGCGGCACCGGATGGGGCGTCCCCGTCCGGGCCGAGGGCTGCCGGAGCCGCGTCACCAGGCCCGGGTGCCCCGAGCCGGTCCCAGCCGTCGGCGGCGCGGTGCCCAGC